>CAUSOO010000063.1:0-13208 GCA_963533245.1 uncultured Neisseria sp. | reverse complement strand
ACCGGCGACTTCTCCGTTTCCAAACTCTTGGGCAACGACAATCCTAAAATCGCCCGCTTCGAGAGCGTTCCTTTGGTCATCAAAGAGCTGGAAAACGGCGGCGTGGATGCCGTAGTCAGCGACAGCGCGGTCATCGCCAACTATGTGAAAAACAACCCGACCAAAAGCATGGACTTCATCACCCTGCCTGATTTCACGATTGAAAACTACGGCATAGCCGCACGCAAAGGCGACGAAGCGACCGTCAAAATGCTGAACGAAGCGCTGAAAAAAGTACGCGACAGCGGCGAATACGACAAAATCCACGCCAAATACTTCGCCAAAGAAGGCGATAAAGCGGCAGCCGCCAGCCAACCTGAAGCAGCCAAATAATCTGTTTCAACGTTCTTAAGCAATAAGAAAGGTCGTCTGAAAGCCTGTATCGCGGGTTTCAGACGACCTTTTATAGTGGATCCCGTTCCGAAGGCAGTATTGGGCGGCTTGGCCCTACCCTCGTTATCCGATAGCCAAGTCTTTCCGAACCAAGCCGCCGCAGAAACTCAAACACACAGAAAGTCCCTTATGTCCCAATCCACACCCGCCCCGCTGGGCGAAAAGCAAATGGCGGTTTTGATGGCGATGTTGGTTGCCCTGATGCCGTTTTCGGTCGATGCCTACCTTCCCGCCATTCCGGAAATGGCGCAGTCGTTGAGCACGGATATCCACCGCATTGAGCAGAGTTTGGTTTTGTTTATGTTCGGCGTGGCGTTCGGGCAGATTGCCGGCGGCGCGGTTTCGGACATCAAGGGGCGCAGACCGGTGGCTTTGTTCGGTTTGAGCATTTATTTTGCGGCCGTTGTCGCGCTGACGATGGTGCAGTCGGTGGACGGGCTGTTGAACCTGCGCGCGGTACAGGCGTTTGGGGCGGGGATGACGGTGGTCATCGTCGGAGCGATGGTGCGCGATTATTATTCGGGCAGGCAGGCGGCGCAGATGTTTGCCTTAATCGGCATTATCCTGATGGTCGTACCGCTGATTGCGCCTATGTTCGGCTCTCTGTTGCAGGATTTGGGCGGCTGGCGTTTTATTTTCGGCTTTTTAGCAGCGTATTCGTTTGTTTTGTTCATCTTGGTGTTTACTTTCCTGCCGCGTCCGAAGCAGACGGGCAAAATCAGGATGGACATTTTCGGACTAGTGGCGGGCAGGTTCGCCAGAGTGCTGAAGACGCGGGCGGCGATGGGCTATCTGTTTTTTCAAGCGTTCAGCTTTGCCTCGATGTTTGCATTTTTGACGGAATCGTCTTTTGTTTACCAAAAACTGTACCATGTGACGCCGCACCAATATTCTTGGGCCTTTGCGCTGAACGTCCTTACGATGGCTTCGTTTAACCGCATCACGGCATGGCGGCTGAAAACGGGGGCGCACCCGCAAAGTATTTTGAAATGGGGCATTATCGTGCAGTTTGTGGCGAACCTGACGATGGTGCTGTTGGTCGTATCGATGGGGCTGCCGCCGATGTGGGCTTTGGTGCCATGCGTAATGTTTTCGGTAGGCACGCAAGGCTTGGTCGGCGCAAACACGCAGGCTTGCTTTATGGCTTATTTCAAGCAGGAAAGCGCCAGCGCAAATGGGGTATTGGGCGCGTTCCAATCCATCATCGGCGCAAGCGTAGGGCTGTTGGCAACGAGGCTGCACAATGGTTCTGCGTTGGTGATGGCGGGCATGATGCTGGCTTCGACGGTATGCGGGATTGTGTTGCTGTGGCTCTGCTCGCATCAGGCTTGGAAGGAAAACGATAAAAGCGAATATGTGTGAATATAGTGGATTAACTTTAAACCAGTACGGCGTTGCCTCGCCTTGCCGTACTATCTGTACTGTCTGCGGCTTCGTCGCCTTGTCCTGATTTAAATTTAATCCACTATAATAAATAACAAAAGGTCGTCTGAAACCTTGAAATCGGGTTTCAGACGACCTTTTTACATCAGCCTATTGCTTATTGCACGACATCGCAAGACTTCGCTTTTTCGTGCTTAGGCGCGTTGACGAAATCTTTGCAGTCCGCCAGCAGCTTGGGCAAAAGCGGTTGGAACACGGGATGGCTGCGCAGCTTGCCCGCGTAAAACGACATCATGTACGGATAATAATACTGCATCGCCTGCATCCATTTAGCGCCCTCTTCCTTCTTGCCTTGACGATAGAGATACAGCGCCACCTGATAAGCGTTGGAATACGGGCGGTAAGACAAGGAATCGATCGCCGCCTTCTCCGCCCAAGGTTTGACCTGCATATCGGTCGGCTCGGCACGGCGGGTCAGGCTGAGGTCGGCATAATAAGCCAGCATCGGGCTGGTTTCGGAAATATGGCGCAAACCGTTAATCTTCCGCCCCGCCATCTCCGTACTTTCATTTTTCGGCATCCGGCTGTAATCGACCAAATCGGTATACGTCCAGCCCATATGCAGCAACCCGCCGATAATCAGCAGCGTAGCAAGCCCGCCCACCCAATTGCGGCCGCGCATCCAAGCGAGGTCGTCTGAAACGTCTTCATAACGTGCCGGCGCGAGTGCGAACATCAACACAAACGGCGTCAGGAAATAGATATACCACAATGGATACTCCAGCATACTGTGGCACATACTGACGGCAACCATAGACAGCAGCAGCATCGAAGCCGGATGGTAAGGACGCACCAGCATCCGCCACAGCCCCGCAAGCATCGTCAGGGCAACCAATACCGTACCGACCAGCCCGACTTCAGAGAGCAGTTGTAAAACAATATTGTGCGAATGGGTAAACAACACGCCTAAGATATTATTCGGGAAATACTGCTGCTCCGCATTAATCCAGAAAGTCTGTTGGGCAAAGCTGTTCCAACCGTGTCCGAACCAAGGCGCGGACAAGAAAGCAGTCCAGGCCTTACGCCATTCAATCTGACGCATCGAGCCTTCAAAACCGCTGTTTCCGGCGCGTTCGACCGCCGTTTCATATTGACCGTTGCCCAGCAGTTCCAAAATCGAACCCATCGCAAATTGAAATACCGCCACCAACGCGACCGTCAGGAAAAATATCCGCACCAGCCTCGCAGAATCCCGTCCCGCACGCCAACGCCACACAGGCAAAATCAACGCCACGCCGGCCACATAGCCCAGAATCGTGCGCGAGTTGACCAAGCCCAAGACAGCCGTCATCAGGAAGACCAACAAAAATCCCAGCCAGCCCGGCATTTTGCGGGTTGACCACAAATAAGCCGCCGCCAAAACACCCCACATCAAATAATGCCCGAGGTGGTTGCGCTGCCCAAGCTGACCACTAACCTCTTTTCCACTATACACAATCATGTTGCGCAGGAACCCAAGATCGTACCAGCCCTTAAACTGTATAAACGCAATCGCAGCCTGCAGCAACGTACCAAACAGCAGCGACCACGCAAACACCGTCACAATGCGTTCCTGCCCGTAGGCCGCCACCCAGCCGCGGCAAGCCCATACCGCCAAAGCCAGAATGATAAACGTCCACATCACCATATCGTTCATGCCGACGTAAATCAAATCCATCATCCGCGCCTGCAGCCACCAAAATGCCGCCAAAACCAGCAAACCGACGGCCGCCTTCGGCAGACGAACGCTCAACAAACCCTTATACGCCGTCACCAACACCAGCATCAGCGCGCCCAGAAGCGAAGCCGCTTCCAGATAAAAACTCGACAACGGACCCACGCGGTAGAAGGACAAAAACGGCGCGGCGCATATCCACAAGAAACAGCACCACAAAGGCAACAAACGTCTGTCCCATTCACTCTTAAGGTCGTCTGAAAAACGCATAAACATTATTTTCCCGCCTTTCTCTGCTGCTTCACAAAAGCCAGGCATGCAACAAAAAACACCAAACACGCCGTCAACGATAAAGCGGCACACACCACCTCGGCAGTACCCGAATTAAACAAACGCATCACCGCCTCGGCAAAATAAATCAAAATCAACATAGAACTATACTGGTAAGTATAAACTTTCCCCTTCAAAATACCCGACAACGGCAGGCACAAAGGCAAAGCCTTCAGCGCCAGCCACGAACCGCCGCTGCGCAAAGGCGCAATCCACAGTTCCCACGATAAAGAAAGGACAATCAAAAAAATCAAGCTGCCGCAAGCAGCCAGATAAGGCAACGAAGATTTATGAGAAGAAGTATTCACGGATAAAGTTCAACAGGCATCGCGCCGAGTGTAAAATGCAGGATTATACCGAAAACCGAAACAGCCGTTGCAACCCGACCGTTTCAGACGACCCCGGGCTACCGTCAGCATCCGTCGTATTGCTTTTCAAACTGTCCGACGAATCAAAAAGATATCCCGTCAGGCAGCCGGACATCCCGAAAAAATCCCCAAACAGGTTGAACCTTCACGCCTGCCCATAATCCTATTGATTTACTCTTTTGGTTCTCTATGAAAACAAACCATACCCTATCTTTCAAAACCGCAATTCTCCGTTTGTCCGCATTAGGCTTGGCATTCACACTTGCCGCGTGTGCCGGCGGCCCATCCACCGGCCCCGTACCCGACGGCTACTACCGCGTCAAACCGGGCGACACCCTCAGCCAAATCGCCAAACGCTACGGACAAAACGTCAACACCTTGGCATCATGGAACAATCTGAACAACGCCTCACAAATCGAAGTCGGACAAGTCTTGCGCGTCCGTAAAAACGCCGCCAACCGCCCCCGTTCCGGCAGTACCGACATCAGCAGCGCCAGAACCGTCGCCCCCGTCAACCGCCTGATCCTGCAATGGCCGGTCGACAACGGCAAAAATTCCATCATCCGCGGCTACGACAACGCGACCAACAAAGGCATCGACATCGGCGGCACACTCGGACAAAGCGTCAAATCCGCAGCAGCCGGAACCGTCCTCTACGTCGGCGAAGAAGTGCGCGGCTACGGCAAACTGATTCTCATTAGCCACAGCGACTTCTCCATCACCGCCTACGCACACAACGACACCATTCTGGTTCAAAAAGACCAAAAAGTCGCAGCAGGCCAGCCGATTGCCACCATGGGCAATAGCGACACAGACGGCGTCAAACTGCATTTCGAAGTCCGCATGAACGGCAAAGCCGTCGACCCGATGCAGTACCTGCCCGGCTGATCCACAGCTTAATAAAACCCAAACCAAGCCGCTGCCCGATTCCGATAAACGGATTACAGCTCGTCTGAAATGCAAAAACGCTTCTGTTTTAAGAGACAGAAGCGTTTTTTACAATTTGGTATTCTCGAGGAGATGCTGATGTGCCCTTGCCCACTTTCCCTCATATGTAAATTTGACAATGCGCTTTTATCTGCAGCATATAGTGGATTAACTTTAAATCAGGACAAGGCGACGAAGCCGCAGACAGTACAGATAGTACGGAACCGATTCACTTGGTGCTTCAGCACCTTAGAGAATCGTTCTCTTTGAGCTAAGGCGAGGCAACACCGTACTGGTTTAAAGTTAATCCACTATATTTTGCTAGAAGGAAACATTTCAGATATTCTGAAAGCATTTTAAAACATGACTTTTTCGGTTCGCCACCCAAACACAACAATTACTTTTAGAAAGGACACATACCATGTTTGATTTAACGTGCAGCTACTTAGACGATGACGATATAGATCACGAAGCCGAAAAGCAGTGGATTTTTAAAACTTTACACAGGTTTGAAAAAGAAGAGGAAATTAAATCTTTATTGAACGATTTTTCAAAATTTTCATCGTTGTATGACGAAGCCGTTGCAGCAGGATTGAAAAAAAGTGCAGTCAACGACTACATCATTATTTCCGCCTCAGCACCAGACGAGGTAACCGGCGCGCTTAAAGAATATCTGGGGAAAACCATTTATGACGCATGGGGTAGAACCGTGTCAAAAAACCAAATGCTGCGGGATTTTGTCAGTGAATATAAATGGGCGCATTTAGATATGGAAACATTCGACGCTATGAATCGGGAGAATTTTTTTAATAATATTGAACTCTAGCAGTATCCGATAGGCGGACAGGAAATTGCAGCAAATCCCAGATGCGTCAAAAAAATGAATATAGGAAACTAAATGAAAAAAATCGATTTCACTATGTATTTTATTGTTATGCAGCAATCCCTCGATCGAGTATTCAAGGATATGCTGGCCTTTCAAAAAGAACACCTCCAGGAATTATTTGTATGCAACGATACTGTCACAGTAAAACTGCTGACAGAACGTAGAAATATCAAAAACGGCATAGTCAATTTGAAAGGCAAAAGCTATCCGGTGATCAAGACCAGTAAAAACTACAATTGCAACTATAAAGACAAATATGTCGAATTTCCCCTGCCTCTTGCCGATCTTGCACTCATGAAGGATTTTGCACTGACTTCGGAAGAAGTACGGCATATGCCCGAGATATTCGACCTTAACTGGTTGAATGTGCCTTATAAGGAATGGCATAAATATGAGGATAAACGTCGTCCAATAGAAAAACGACACGGTTTGTTTAAGCTAGATTTACTCCCAAGAGCTGATGGTTCTGTTGTTTTTGGACATTATTTTTTGATGAACGAATCCGATATCAATAAAACCCTGATAAAAGAATGGATATTCTTTTATTTGGATAAATATCTGCCGCATTGCCGGTTTCAAGGAATAAACCGTTTTTACCCTTCGAGAGTCCGGCCATTTTCCCTTTACAAAAAACGTATGGCTTTAGAATGGTTTTCCTTTCTACCCGCCGAAATCCTGCCTGAGGAAGTACCCAGCGCAAACGAGGTTATCTATCTTCCGAATTGTGGCAGTATCATTATTAGCACCGAGCAGCCCTACGACTTTGAGAATCCTGAAATGCGTAAGGTGACTGCCGCTATCGAACAAGAGCTGCACCATTTAGGATTGCTGCCTCTTGTGGATCATTTTGGCATTCCTCAAATTAGCGATTTACCCTTTATCAGTCGTGAGCAGCGTCTGAAAAACATGAGTCGGGGAAGCGGGGGGTAGGCAAAGAAAATAATAGGTTTTAACTTTTCAGACGACCCTAGTGGACCGTAGCCGTGGAAGTTGTTTAGACTTTCCTACGCCCTTTTATAGTTGTAAGCTTTGTCAGTAACTGCGCACCGCCGTCGAGAGGAGCGATTCGCGATAGAGGTCGTCTGAAACCTGTGATCAGAAAATCTTAAAAACATATTGAAAGCATCTAAATTTTAGGATTCCATATAGGCTATAGCTTACTAATATAACTTTCTCAGCAATTCCAAAAAATTATCCGCCACTATCCCCACTTCTTCATCAATAGAATCAATATTATGATTGAAAAAACGAATTTTTCCGTCCAAAGATAAAATAATACTATCATCCGAAGGGGTATTCGCAATAGGTAACCCGTATTGCTTAAAATCTGGGTATATATCAATAATAGAGTTAAGCTTATAGTTAGATTTAAAAGACAAAAAATGGTCTATAACTATCTTATTACCCTTTATTCTAACTTTAGATGGAATCCCTCCATTGTGTTTAAGTAAAAATTGAATATAATTTTCATCAATTCGCCAGCCTAAATTATCTTGTAATTGGGCAATCTCATCAGGCTCAGGATTATTTGAATGATGCGCCTTAATTAAATTTTGTAAGGTTTTTTTATCCGGCAAAATTCCGTATTCTCTCATTTGCTGAACGTCAGTTTGATTCAAACCAAATTTTTTAAATTTAATATTCATCTTCAAATTACTCCTATAACCTATTTAGTCAAACCATTTAAATTTTATATTTTATTTCTTTATATTATTCACAATAAAATAGGGATAATATGCAAGATATTTTACAGAAAACTTAAAATAGTGATACTATATGTTTGATTTTTTCATTAAAAATCCAATCTCTATAGATGAAATTATAGAATTTCTTGCCTCAGCCTTGGGCTGTTCTTCAAATAAAATTCTAGCAACCACTTTTGAAAAACTTAATGATCCAAGTTTTTCAGAAAATGATTTGAATGAAATATGCTGCCTTTGTATTTATTCTAACGTTAATGGTGATGCTTCTTGGCTTGTGAATTTATATCGGATTTCAGCAACAGATGATGAAATTAGAGATAAAATTATAGCAGTATCTCAACTCAAACATATTGTTTGTTATATCCCTAATGATGACTTTAATGGATATTTATTGACCGGAGAATCGGAAAATCCAATTCAAGTTTATGAAGATGAAGATATAGAAGAGGAAAATACATATCTATTTAACGAGCCAATATCAACCAACTGAATATAAACAAAAAATTTTTTACTCAAGGATTTAAAACCCAAGGTCGTCTGAAAAATATTTCAGACGACCTTACCTACACAAAACTCCAATGCAATTTACAATATTATTGCTTCTAAGATACTGATAATAAATTTGAATCTTATAGTTCATAAAGCAAGCCAAAATTCCTTTGACGGCTATGTTAAACACCCAACCATCCATTCCCAAAGACAAAAAAATAAACCCTTACTGTTCTCCAGTAAGGGTTTATTGAAAATCTGGCACGCCCACGGGGATTCGAACCCCGGTTGCCGCCGTGAAAGGGCAGTGTCCTAGGCCTCTAGACGATGGGCGCGTAACCGAGTTACGAACTATACTTAAGCGTTAAAACGCTGTCAACGGGTTTGGGGGTTTTTATGGTCAAATCAGTTTCAGACGACCCTTCTGCGCCTTATCTTTGTATCCGCTTTGCCTGTATAATGCCGCTTTTAATGAAAAGGAAAACAAACCATGTGGTTCAAGCAGATCAGTTTTTATCCGCTCAACAAAGAAAAGCTGCCCGAAGCGGACGTACTTGCCGACAAACTTGCGGAGGCTGAATTCACCCGCTGCCAAGGTTTGGACTGGTCCAGCGAGGGCTTTGCCGCACCGGTTTCGTTCTCTCCCGAACTCGTTTTTCCTGCCGACTTTACTTTGCGCGTCGCCCTGAAAAAAGAAGAAAAAGTCCTGCCAGCCGGCGTCATCCGCGATATTTTGGAAGAGAAGGTGGCAGAAATCCAAAACAATGAAGCCCGCAATGTCGGCCGCAAGGAAAAACAAGAGCTTAAAGAACAAATTACAGACGACCTGCTGCCCCGCGCGTTTACCCGCAGCAGCCGCACTGAAGCGGTATTCAACACCCGCCACGGCTATCTGCTCGTCAACAATGCGGCTTCCGCCAAAGCGGAAAACATCCTGACCAAGCTGCGCGAAGCCTTGGGCGGTTTGGAAGCCTCGCTGCCGAATACCAAGCAATCGCCCTCTTCCCTGATGACCGAGTGGCTGTTACAAGGACATTGCGAAGGCGGTTTTGAATTGGACAGCGATTGCGAACTCAAAGGCGTGGGCGATGTTGTTCCCGTCGTCAAAGTATCCAAACAAGATTTGACCGCCGATGAAGTGATCCAACTCGTCAAAAACGGTAAAACCGTAACCCAGCTAGGCTTGGTGTGGCGCGAACAAATCGCCTTCATCCTCACGCAAGACTTCACGCTCAAGCGCATCCAATACCTCGACGTATTGCAGGAAGAAGCCGAAAGCAACGGCGACGATGCCGCCAGCCTTGCCTTCGCCTCGCAAATCCTGATGGCGGAATCCGTCAGCACCATGTTGGAAGAGCTGGTTTCCTATTTGGGCGGCTGGCAAGACTAATTTTTCAGACGACCTTTACACGATAAAAGGTCGTCTGAAACCTACCTCCGATGGACAACCTTTATGTTTAAACACTTCGCATTCCTGCCGCTTGCCATTATGCTTGCCCTCCCCGCCTCTGCCGCCGTCCTGACTTCCTATCAGGAACCGGGCTGCACCTACGACGGCGATGTCGGCAAAGACGGCAAACCCGCCGGCAAAGGCACATGGCGCTGCCAAGACGGACGCAGCTACACCGGCGCGTTTAAAAACGGCAAATTCGACGGACAAGGCGTTTACACCGTCTCCGCCAACCGCGAAACCTTCATCGAGCCGTTCAATTCCAACAGCACCAAGTTCCGCAACATGGTACTGTCGGGCACGTTCAAAAAAGGTCTGGCACACGGCAAATTCACCGCCTCGCAAAACGGCGAAACCGTCTTCATCATGAAATGCGAAAACGGCATGATTAAAGAAGTGAAACTGCCCAAAACCAAATAACCCCGCCCCGCATTTTCAGACGACCTTCCCGCAGACGTCGTCTGAAAACCGCAAGAAACAAGGAAAACATTATGAGCATCAAGTCCGACAAATGGATACGCCGCATGAGCGAAGAGTTCGGCATGATCGACCCCTTCGAGCCGAACCAAATCAAAGAAGCCAACGGACAGCGCATCATCTCCTACGGCACGTCCAGCTACGGCTACGACATCCGCTGCGCCAACGAATTCAAAATCTTCACCAACATCAACAGCACCATCGTCGATCCCAAAAACTTCGACCCGAAAAACTTCGTCACCGTCGAAGACGACTGCTGCATCATCCCGCCCAATTCCTTCGCACTGGCGCGCACGGTCGAATACTTCCGCATCCCGCGCAACGTCCTGACCGTCTGCTTGGGCAAATCCACCTACGCCCGCTGCGGCATCATCGTCAACGTCACCCCGTTCGAGCCGGAATGGGAAGGCTACGTTACCCTCGAGTTTTCCAACACCACCCCCCTGCCCGCCAAAATCTATGCCGGCGAAGGCGTGGCGCAAGTCCTCTTCTTCGAGAGCGACGAAATCTGCGAAACTTCCTACAAAGACCGCAACGGCAAATACATGGGACAAACCGGCGTTACCCTGCCGAAAACCTGATGATGACAAGCCGCTGCCCGTCTTTGGCAGACATTGCGGGCATTAGGAAAAACACATCTGACGGTATCGGGTTTGGCGTATCCGAATCCGTCCGAGGTCGTCTGAAAACTTAAATCCGGCGTTTCAGACGACCCTTTTCATATCCGCCGCAAAGCCCGCCGCCCAACGCTTCCATTGTGAAAATATAGTGGATTAAATTTAAATCAGGACAAGGCGACGAAGCCGCAGACAGTACAGATAGTACGGCAAGGCGAGGCAACGCCGTACTGGTTTAAAGTTAATCCACTATAGAAAAAACAAATCCGACGGCATCGGGTTTACCGTATCCGAATCCGTCCGAGGTCGTCTGAAAACTTAAATCCGGCGTTTCAGACGACCCTTTTCATATCCGCCGCAAAGCCCGCCGCCCAACGCTTCCATTGTGAAAATATCCTTAATTTGGTTTACAATGATGCCATTTCCAAATCTTATCGAGAGAACAAAATGTTAGACATCCAACAGCTCCGCAGCCACACCGCAGCCGTCGCCGAACGTTTGGCGCAGCGCGGTTACGAGTTTGATACCGCACGTTTCAATGAGCTTGAAGAAAAAAGACGTCAGTTGCAGATTAAAGTGGAAGATCTACAAGCCACAAGAAATGCCGTATCTAAAGATATTGGCGGATTACGCTCTGAACAAAAGAAACTAAAAAAATCCCCTGATTATACTCCGACCCTTGCTTTGGCTTTGATAGGTGCTTTAGTTGGAGGATCTGTGGCAAAAGAAGGCTCGAAATTTCAAGCAGCGTTATTGGGTGCAGGTATCGGAGCTGGTGCAAGTGAAATTATCAAAAAATTCAACAGTGATGAGCCAGAATATATTGTGCAGCAGGATGGCGTTATCGATGCTCTTGTGAAAGATGGGACAACAATTGTTAATTCATCAAAAACCGATTTGGAGCAGGCCGCCGCCGATTTGGATGCCGTTCAGAAAGAATTGGACGCATGGTTGTTGAGCATTCCCAACCTGCCGCACGAAAGCGTGCCTGTCGGTAAAGACGAAACCGAAAACGTCGAAGTCCGCAAAGTCGGTACCCCGCGCGAATTTGACTTTGAAATCAAAGACCATGTCGATTTGGGCGAACCTTTGGGCTTGGATTTCGAAGGCGGCGCGAAACTCTCCGGCGCGCGCTTTACCGTCATGAAAGGTCAAATCGCCCGCCTGCACCGCGCGCTGGCGCAATTCATGCTCGATACGCACACGCTGAAACACGGCTACACCGAGCATTACACGCCCTACATCGTGGACGACACCACCCTGCAAGGTACGGGCCAACTGCCTAAATTTGCAGAAGATTTGTTCCACGTTACCCGTGGCGGTGACGAGAGCAAAAAAACGCAATATCTGATTCCGACCGCCGAAGTGACGCTGACCAACACCGTTGCCGACAGCATCGTGGCAGGCAGTGATTTGCCGCTGAAGCTGACCGCCCATTCCCCATGTTTTCGCTCCGAAGCAGGCGCATACGGTAAAGACGTACGCGGTCTGATTCGCCAACACCAATTTGACAAAGTGGAAATGGTGCAAATCGTTCATCCCGAAAAATCATACGAAGCGCTGGAAGAAATGGTCGGCCATGCCGAAAACATCCTGAAGGCTTTGGAACTGCCCTACCGCGTGATTACCCTGTGTACCGGCGACATGGGCTTCGGCGCAACCAAAACCTATGACTTGGAAGTCTGGGTTCCCGCGCAAAATACCTACCGCGAAATCTCAAGCTGCTCCAACTGCGAAGATTTCCAAGCCCGCCGCATGAAGGCACGCTTCAAAGACGAAAACGGCAAAAACCGCTTGGTGCATACTTTGAACGGCTCCGGCTTGGCAGTAGGCCGTACTTTGGTTGCGATTTTGGAAAACCATCAAAACGCCGACGGCAGCATCAATATTCCTGCCGCTTTGCAGCCTTATATGGGCGGCGTAACCAAACTGGAAGTCCAATAAACCGTGTAGCTGATTCCATCGCTAACATATCAAAAGGTCGTCTGAAACCCTTAAACAAGGTTTCAGACGACCTTTTCGTTATAGCTGCCGCTGCCGAAATCAAAGCAACCATATCGAGCTCCGAAGCGCGACGGCTCAATGCGTTATTACTGATTGTGCTGGCGGAAATATGACCATTCTTCAACGACCGTACCGTCCGGCAGATGGCAAAGCGCATATTCGCCGCCGTCTTTGTCTTTTTTCATTTCCAATTTCCCGCCCTGCTTCACGCAAAACTCAGAAGCCGGATTTGCCGCGCCGACTGTCGGCGCTTCTTGTTGGGCGGACGTATTGCAGGCCGCCAAAACCGTAGCAGCGGCAATACTCAAAACAGCAGGTTTCATCATATTATTTCCTTTCGATATCGTGATTCAGACGACCTCAGCCCGAATTTCAGAGAACGATTCTCTAAGGTGCTGAAGCACCAAGTGAATCGGTTCCGTACTATC
>CAUSOO010000062.1:0-13310 GCA_963533245.1 uncultured Neisseria sp. | reverse complement strand
CCGAAAGGAAAACCCATGAATTTTCAAGACTACATCCGTTACGATGCCGTCGGTTTGGCAGAGCTGATCCGCAAAAAAGAAGTGTCCGCCGATGAAGTGTTGCAGGCTGCTTTAAACCGCTTGGACGAAGTCAATCCCAAGCTCAATCTGTTGGCGCACGATTTGCGCGAACGCGCGGCGGCGTGGCAGGGGTCGTCTGAAAATGCCGATGCGCCGCTGGCGGGCGTACCGTTTTTGCTCAAAGACCTGCTGGCGGATTGGGAAGGCGCGCCGACATGGTCGGGTTCGCGCATGATGCAGCATTACATTGCCAAGCAAAACAGCGATTTGACTCAAGCCTATCTCGATGCGGGGCTGCGCGTATTCGGCAAAACCACCACGCCCGAATGGGGCGCGTATGCCGTTACCGAAACCGAAATCTACGGCATCACGCGCAATCCGTGGCATTTGGACTACACCGCAGGCGGCAGCAGCGGCGGCGCGGCAGCGGCAGTGGCTTCAGGCGTCGTCCCCGCAGCGCACGGCAGCGACGGCGGCGGTTCCATCCGCTTACCCGCGCACAACTGCGGCGTGTTCGGGTTGAAACCCACGCGCGGCCGCAGCAGTTACGCGCCGAACGCATCGGAAGCGTGGCAAGGCTTGGTATGCGACCATGTCTTGACCCGCAGCGTGCGCGACAGCGCGGTTTTGCTGGACATCGCCGCCCGAACCCAAGAGCGCGCCCTGTATGCCTGCCCGCCGCCGCCCGAAAACGGTTTTGCAGACAGCCTGAAACAAGAAACAGGTCGTCTGAAAATCGCTTTTTGGAAACAGACATGGTTTGGCGGCGGCAACGACGAAGGCACGGAAGCCGCGTTCGCCCATAGTTTGAAACTGATGCAAGATGCGGGACACGAATTGGAAGAAGCCACGCCCGATTTTGCACCGCCCGAACAGCTCAACCGAGCCGCCCGCGTCATCATCATGGGCGAAACGGCAAAACTGTTCTACCAATATCAATACGAAACCGGACAAAAACTGCCGCACCGCCTGCTTGAGCCGACAACGTGGGCAATGATTGTGCAGGGGCGGCAAATCAGCGCGGGCGAAATGGCTTGGGCGCGCGATGTGATGCTGGCGCAGGAACGTGCCGCCAAAGCATTTTTCACGCGCTACGACGTGTTGATGACGCCCGTCTGCCCGCGCACCACGCCGAAAATCGGCGAGATGATGCCGCCGCCCGCCGCGCAAAAAGCCATGCGCCTGCTGTTCGGCACGCTGCGCTTGGGTTTTCTGTTGAAAAACAACCCGTTTTTGGAAAAAGAAGCCGCCGCTGCGCTGCAATACGTCGGCTATACGTCGCCGCTGAACATGAGCGGCAACCCCGCCATGAGCGTGCCGCTTTACCGGCATAACGGTCTGCCCGTCGGCATCCAGTTCGCCGCCGCACACGGGCGCGAAGACACGCTGCTTAGCCTCGCTGCGCAGTTGGAACAGATACAACCGTGGGCGGAAATACCGCAGTCGGTTTAGGGTTTGCATTAGATAAAAAGCGGTCTGCGCTGACAAAACGGATTGCATCCTCTATATCAAACTGAAGGAATTTTGCCTTGTCTTTCTACCAACGCTATCTGAACGGTGAATACAGCCAAGTTTATGCCGACATCGCCCGACTGCGGCAAAAAGTCTTTCAACCCGAAGCAGCAGCGGAAATCGACCGCTTGCTTACCGAAACCTTTCGGCGTGTGCTGCACAACGCGAATATCGTTGCAGAGACCTTGCCGCAGTTCGGCTATCGGTTCAACCGATGGCGCGATAACGTGATTACGCCGCCCCTGCCCGATGCGGACGAATATATCCGCTGCCTTGTCCAAGCTGTGCAGCCTGTCGGGTTCATTCCCCTTTCGCTGCAATACTTCTACCGGATTGTCGGCGAAATCAACTTTATCTGGGACTATGACGAATATCCTGAAATTGTGTGGGAATATGCCGACCCTTTGTGTGTGTACGGCATAGATTTTGTTTTGGAAGAGGTGGAAAACGAAGACAACGAGTGGCTGGAATGTACCCGAGAATTGCTTGCGGAAAACCCAAAATGCCCGATTGGTTTGACATTTTCGCCCGATGATTACCACAAAGACAATGTAAGCGGCGGCAATGCTTATGAAATCGCATTAAGCACCAAGCCAAGTGTGGATGGTAAAGTGCTGTACGCCCCGCAAAATACACAATTTATCGCGTATCTTCGCCACATTTTCGCCAACGGCGGCTTTGGCAGCGAAGTGGATGCGCCCGAATTCCAAGACTATCTGCAAACCGTATTGCCCAAATTGCTGCCGTTTTAAAGGCAGCCCATAAGGTCGTCTGAAAACACAAAACGTTTTCAGACGACCTTTTTTGCGTGTGTGATGGGTAGGGGAGGGCGCAAAGAACGCCGGAATCCGACCGTCTTTAAAGAATCTGAATTGTTGCTTTGGCAAGAAACCTTTAGAATGACGTTTTTCTGATTCACGCTATATTTTCAGACGACCTTCGATGTCCCGATTAGGCGGAGGGTCGTCTGAAACGCTTTGTTCTGGTTGTTTCGGGGCGGATTTTTCCGTCTGCCCCCATACGGATGTTTTTCATGATTAGTCTTTCCAAACTTCTCGACCGCCCGATTTCTTTGGACGGTCGGAAATTCGATGTGTCACTGTTGTGGATGGTTATTTTGATGACCGCCTTCAGCCTGGTGATGATTTATTCTGCGTCGATTGCCTATGCCGCGTCCGAAGGCGGCAATCAGTTTTCTTTTGTCAGCAAGCAGGCGATGTTTGTCGGCGCGAGCGTATTGGGCTGCCTCGGGCTGTCGCTGTTGAGCATGAGTTTTTGGCGGAAAATCATTCCGTTTTATTTTGCTTTTTCCGCGATTTTGCTGGTGGTCGTGTTGTTTGTCGGCCGTGAAATCAACGGGGCGACACGTTGGATACATATCGGGCCGCTCAATCTTCAGCCGACCGAGTTGTTCAAGCTGGCGACGGTTTTGTATTTGTCCAGCCTGTTCACGCGGCGCGAGGAAGTTTTGCGCAGTATGGACTCTTTGGGTTTGAAACCGCTGTTTGTCGGTTTGTTCAATGCTTTTATGTGCCCGTTCAGCAAGGAAGCGCGTCAGAAAACTTGGCAGAAGCTGAAGAAGTTTAAAAACATCCTGCTGCCTATCGTGATGATTGCGCTGGGTTTGGTTTTTGTGATGGCGCAACCTGACTTCGGCTCGTTTGTCGTGATTGTGTCGATTACGATGGGTATGCTGTTTTTGGCGGGTTTCCCGTGGAAATATTTTGCCGTCTTGGTACTGAGCGTGCTGGGGGGGATGGGCGTGATGATTTTGGCGGCACCCTACCGTATGGCGCGCGTGTCGGCATTCTTGGACCCTTGGGACGATCCTTTGGGCAAAGGTTATCAGTTGACGCATTCGTTGATGGCGATTGCGCGCGGCGAATGGTTCGGTCAGGGCTTGGGCGCGAGTTTGGAAAAACGCTTCTACCTGCCCGAGGCGCATACCGACTTTATCTTTGCTGTCATCGGCGAGGAATTCGGGTTTGTGGGGATGTGTATTTTGGTGTTCTGCTACGGCTGGCTGGTGATGCGCGCATTCTCCATCGGCAAGCAGGCGCGTGATTCCGGACTGACGTTCAGCGCGTATGTCGCCAACGGCATCGGTATTTGGATAGGGATTCAAAGTTTCTTCAATATCGGTGTCAACATCGGTATCCTGCCCACCAAAGGCCTGACTTTGCCGTTGATGTCTTACGGCGGTTCGGCGGTTGCCGTTATGCTGGTGTGCGTTACCTTATTGTTGCGCGTCGATTATGAAAACCGCAAAAAAATGCGCGGTTACCAAGTGGAGTAAATCATGGGCGGTAAAACTTTCATGCTGATGGCGGGCGGTACCGGCGGCCATATTTTCCCCGCGCTGGCGGTGGCGGACTCATTGCGCGCGCGCGGCCATCATGTGATTTGGCTGGGCAGCGAAGGCTCGATGGAAGAGCGCATCGTGCCGCAATACGACATCCTACTCGAAACGCTGGCGATTAAAGGCGTTCGCGGCAACGGCATCAAACGCAAGCTGATGCTGCCGTTTACTTTGTATAAAACCGTCCGCGAAGCGCAGCGGATTATCCGCAAACACCGCGTCGAGTGCGTCATCGGTTTCGGCGGCTTCGTTACCTTCCCCGGCGGCTTGGCGGCGAAACTGTGCGGCGTGCCGATTGTGATTCACGAGCAAAACGCCGTGGCAGGGTTGTCCAACCGCCAACTGTCGCGCTGGGCGAAGCGGGTGTTGTACGCCTTCCCGAAAGCGTTCAGCCACGAAGGCGGCTTGGTCGGCAACCCCGTCCGCGCCGATATTGCCAACCTGCCTGCGCCTGCCGAACGCTTCCAAGGGTGTGAAGGTCGTCTGAAAATCTTGGTGGTCGGCGGCAGTTTGGGCGCAGACGTTTTGAACAAAACCGTACCGCAGGCATTGGCTTTGCTGCCCGACGATGCGCGCCCGCAGATGTATCACCAATCGGGTCGGGGCAAGCTGGGCAGCTTGCAGGCGGATTACGACGCGCTGGGCGTGAAAGCCGAATGCGTGGAATTTATTACCGACATGGTGTCCGCCTACCGCGATGCCGATTTGGTGATTTGTCGTGCCGGTGCGCTGACGATTGCCGAGTTGACGGCAGCGGGGCTGGGCGCGCTGCTGGTGCCGTATCCTTACGCTGTCGATGACCATCAAACCGCCAATGCGCGTTTTATGGTGCAGGCAGAAGCAGGATTGTTGTTGCCGCAAACCCAGCTGACAGCAGAAAAACTCGCCGAAATCCTCGGCGGCTTAAACCGCGAAAAATGCCTCAAATGGGCGGAAAACGCCCGCACATTGGCACTGCCGCACAGTGCGGACGATGTGGCGGAAGCCGCCATTGCGTGTACGGCATGATGACATGATGTGATGAACGAAACAGGGGTCGTCTGAAAACCAAGAAACGGGTTTCAGACGACCTTTTTGCAACTTGGCAGCCGTATTGTGCGGGAGTATGATGTAAATAGGAACTTCTCTCATTGGAGGCTGCCATGTCCGAAAAAATCTCTCCCGAAACCGTTTCCGTCCTGTCCAGTACTATGCTGATTCCCCTGTGGGCGAAGGCGGTGGAGCAGGGTAGGGCGCAGCCGCTTTTGCGCGATGACGAAGCCGTGCGGATGTTGGACAAGATTGACTACGACTTCGGCAAGTTTGCCAAAGCCAAAGCATCGCAGGTTGGCTGTTGCGGACGGGCGAAGCTGTTGGACGATATGACCCGGCACTTTATCGCCGAACATCCCGATGCCGTCGTCGTGCAAATCGGCGCGGGGCTGGATGCGCGTTACGAACGTTTGGGCAAGCCGCGCATTACCGCCTGGTATGATTTGGATTTGCCGGAAGTGATTGAAGTGCGGCGTATGCTGTTGCCCGAATCGGACAATCATTATCTGGGCGCGTCCATGTTCGACGAAGCGTGGATGAACACCGTCGCCGCACACGGAAAACCCGTGTTGCTCGTGATCGAAGGCGTGTTGATGTATTTTGAAGAGACGCAAGTGCAGGACTTTTTCAAACAGGTTGCGCGCCGTCTGCCGCACGCCCAACTTGCCTTCGATACCATTCCCAAAGCCTACATCGGACAAAGCAAACGCCACGACGCGCTCGGTAAAATGGACAAACCGCCCGAGTTCTGCTGGGCGATAAGCGGAACGGACGACATCCGACGGCTGATGCCGGGCGTGGAAATCATCGAAGAAGCGGGCTTGAGCAGCGTCTGCAAACCGCGTTATCCGTGGCTCTTGCGCCTTGTGTATGCGACCGCATGGGGGAGGCGCAAATTGGATATGCGCTTGATGAGGATACAAGTGCCGTCAAGTTGATAAACGAGAGGTCGTCTGAAAACCGGTTTCAGACGACCTTATATTATGTTTTTGCTGGTATTTTGGTAGCTGAAGTCGAGTTTAAAAATGGGTAATTCGCCGCTGAACGAAACCTCTTTTTTACCCATATTGCCACCAATGTGAAATCCTGTATGCCGAAACATCTTTAATTTACAAGAAAACTATGGCGCAGAAGCGGATAGCCCTTTAAAATAACGCCTTTACGCATCGAAAATCCACCGGAACGCAACATCATGATGAAAAATCGAGTCACCAACATCCATTTTGTCGGTATCGGCGGCGTCGGCATGAGCGGTATCGCCGAAGTCTTACACAATTTGGGCTTTAAAGTTTCCGGTTCGGATCAGGCGCGAAATGCGGTTACCGAGCATTTGAGCAGCTTGGGTATTCAAGTTTATCCCGGCCATACTGCCGAACATGTTAACGGCGCGGATGTTGTCGTAACCTCTACCGCCGTCAAAAAAGACAATCCCGAAGTCGTCGCTGCGCTGGAGCAGCAAATCCCCGTCATTCCGCGCGCCCTGATGCTGGCGGAACTGATGCGCTTCCGTGACGGTATCGCCATTGCCGGTACGCACGGCAAAACCACGACCACCAGCCTGACTGCGTCCATCCTCGGCGCGGCAGGTCTCGACCCCACTTTCGTTATCGGCGGCAAACTCAATGCCGCAGGTACCAACGCCCGTTTGGGCAAAGGCGAATACATCGTCGCCGAAGCCGACGAGTCCGATGCGTCCTTCCTGCATCTGACTCCGATTATGTCCGTCGTCACCAATATCGACGAAGACCACATGGATACCTACGGACACAGCGTCGAAAAACTGCATCAGGCGTTTGTCGATTTTATCCACCGTATGCCGTTCTACGGCAAAGCGTTTTTGTGTATCGACAGCGAACACGTCCGCGCGATTCTGCCCAAAGTGAGCAAGCCATACGCCACTTACGGCTTGGACGATGCCGCCGATATTTACGCGACCGACATCGAAAGCGTCGGCGCGCAAATGAAGTTTACCGTTCATGTCCAAATGAAAGGACATGAGCAGGCGCCGTTTGAAGTCGTGTTGAACATGCCCGGCAGACACAACGTCCTCAATGCCTTGGCAGCCATCGGCGTGGCGCTGGAAGTCGGCGCATCCGTCGAAGCGATTCAGCGCGGCTTGCTCGGTTTCGAAGGCGTCGGCCGCCGCTTCCAAAAATACGGCGACATCAAGCTGCCCAACGGCGGAACCGCGCTGTTGGTGGACGACTACGGGCACCATCCCGTCGAAATGGCAGCGACCCTCTCCGCCGCACGCGGCGCGTATCCGGAAAAACGTTTGGTGCTCGCCTTCCAGCCGCACCGATATACCCGCACGCGCGATTTGTTCGAAGACTTCACTAAAGTCCTCAATACCGTTGACGCGCTGGTGTTGACCGAAGTTTATGCCGCCGGCGAAGAGCCGATTGCTGCCGCCGACTCACGCGCCCTTGCCCGCGCCATCCGCGTATTGGGCAAACTCGAGCCGATTTACTGCGAAAACGTCGCCGACTTGCCTGAAATGCTGTTGAACGTTTTACAGGACGGCGACATCGTGTTGAATATGGGTGCAGGCAGCATCAACCGCGTTCCTGCCGCGATGCTGGAGTTGTCGAAAAAAGCCTGAGGCGGAAATTTTTATCGTGATGCCGAGATAGCCGCCCGATGAAGCGATGTTCCATCGGGTGGGGAAGCAAGATTAAGGTCGTCTGAAAACCCGATTCGTTTTCAGACGACCTGTATCAAAAAATGAAGTAATCAAGAAAGAACAAAAACAATGCAGAATTTTGGCAAAGTAGCCGTATTGATGGGCGGCTTTTCCAGCGAACGTGAAATTTCGCTGGATAGCGGTGCCGCCATTTTGAATGCCTTAAAAAGCAAAGGCATAGACGCACACGCCTTCGACCCTAAAGAAACGCCCTTGGCGGAATTGAAAACCCAAGGTTTTCAAATTGCTTTCAATATCCTCCACGGTACTTACGGCGAAGACGGTGCCGTTCAGGGTGCGTTGGAATTGTTGGGCATTCCTTATACCGGCAGCGGTGTCGCCGCTTCAGCCATCGGCATGGACAAATACCGCTGCAAACTGATTTGGCAAGCTTTGGGGCTGCCCGTTCCCGAGTTTGCCGTTTTGCACGAAGATTCCGATTTCGATGCCGTCGAACAGCAACTCGGCTTGCCCATGTTCGTTAAACCGGCAGCCGAAGGCAGCAGCGTCGGTGTTGTGAAAGTCAAAGAAAAAGGTCGTCTGAAAAGCGTTTACGAAGAATTGAAACACCTTCAAGGCGAAATCATTGCCGAGCGATTTATCGGCGGCGGCGAATATTCCTGCCCCGTGTTGAACGGCAAAGGCCTGCCCAGCATACACATCATCCCCGCGACCGAGTTTTACGACTACGAAGCCAAATACAACCGCGACGACACTGTTTATCAATGTCCGTCCGAAGACTTGAGCGAGGCTGAAGAAAACCTGATGCGTTCCCTGGCCGTCCGCGGGGCGCAGGCAATCGGGGCAGAGGGCTGCGTGCGCGTCGATTTCCTCAAAGATACCGACGGTAAACTTTACCTCTTGGAAATCAACACGTTGCCCGGCATGACGAGCCACAGTTTAGTACCGAAATCCGCCGCCCATACCGGCGTGGATTTTGCCGATTTATGCATTGAAATTCTGAAAACCGCACATGTGGGATGACGCAAGCGCACTGGGTCGGCTGACCCGCTGGCTATTGCTGCTGATGGCATTGCTGCTCATCGGCACCTGCATAGCCTGGCTATACAACTCCAATCATTTTCCCGTCAAACAAGTGTCCATACAGGGCAAGCTGACTTATTCGGACGGGAAAGCACTTCAGCGCGCCGCTCAACAGCACACGCACAGCAATATTTTCCGTGCCGATTTGGACGGTATTCAGGCAGCCTTTCAAAAGCTGCCGTGGGTAGATTCCGCCATGGTGCGCCGCCGCTTTCCCGATACCGTCGAAATCCATTTGACCGAGCGCGTGCCTGTTGCCCATTGGCGCAGCGGCGGTTTGGTCGATTCCAAAGGCAATGTGTTTGACGCCCAGCTCAAAGCCAAGCTGCCCGTCTTTGAAGGACAGCCGGGTACGGGCAAAGACATGGTCAAACACTACGAAGAATTTTCCGGCATCCTCCGCCGGCAAAATCTGGCGATTAAAGAACTGATTTATACGCCGCGCTCCGCCTGGTTGGTGGTCTTGGATAACGGGATTACCGTCAGACTGGGAAGGGAAAACGAAATCAAACGCTTACAACTTTTCGCCGAAATTTGGCCGACGCTGTTGCGTAAAAATCAAAATCGGTTATCCTACGTTGATATGCGGTATAAAGACGGATTTTCCGTGCGTTACACATCAGAGACGCCGTCTGAAAATGTTTCAGACGACTAAAGCCAAGCAAACGGCGTGAAGCAAACTATTGCCAATACAGACAAATAGTTATAACTCCAGCGAAATAACGAGCAAATATAATGGAACAACAAGGTAAATATATCAGTGCCCTCGACATCGGCACATCCAAAGTCATCGCCCTGATTGGCGAAGTACAAGACGACAACGAAATCCACATCGTCGGACTCGGACAGGCACCGTCTCGCGGCCTTAAAGCAGGCATGGTAACCAACATTGACGCAACGGCCCAAGCCATTCAGCAGGCAGTCAATGAAGCCGAATTGATGGCGGACACCAAAATCAGCCACGTTACGACCGGTATCGCGGGTAACCATATCCGCAGCTTGAATTCGCAAGGGGTTGTCAAAATCAAAGACGGCGAAGTTTCGCAAGCCGACATCGACCGCGCCATCGAAACCGCCAAAGCCATCAAC
Organism: uncultured Neisseria sp.; assembly: GCA_963533245.1. Classification (GTDB taxonomy): domain Bacteria; phylum Pseudomonadota; class Gammaproteobacteria; order Burkholderiales; family Neisseriaceae; genus Neisseria. The sequence continues at coordinate 3,531 of CAUSOO010000062.1, read as the reverse complement.
ATCCCGCCGGATCACAATATCCTGCATACCGTGGTGCAAGAATACATCATCGACAACCAGCCCGGCGTCAAAGAACCTATCGGTATGAGCGGCGTCCGACTCGATACCCGCGTACATATTATTACCGGTGCCAATACCGCCCTGCAAAACATCCAAAAATGTATCCATCGTTGCGGTTTGCAAATGGACCAAATCATGCTTCAGCCTTTAGCGAGCGGTCAGGCCGTTTTGACTGAAGACGAAAAAGATTTGGGCGTATGCGTCATCGACATCGGCGGCGGTACGACCGATATTGCCGTTTATACCAACGGCGCCATCCGCCATACTGCCGTGATTCCCGTGGCGGGCGATTTGATTACCAAAGATTTGGCACAAGCACTGCGGACCCCGCACAGCGCTGCCGAATACATCAAAATCCACTACGGCGTAGCGATTCCCGATATGGACGGCTTGGACGAAATGGTCGAAGTCCCCAGCGTCGGCGACCGCCAACCCCGCCAGATTTCCCGCCGCGTTTTGGCAAGCGTCATCGGTCCGCGCGTCGAAGAAATCTTAGAGCTGACCCTTAACGAATTGCGCCGTTCCGGCTTCCCGGAAGAAGTCCTCACATCGGGCATCGTTCTGACCGGCGGCGCATCTATGCTGACCGGCATCGTTGAGCTTGCCGAAGAAGTATTCGCCTTACCTGCACGCATCGGTGTACCTCAAGAAATGGGCGGCGTATCCGAACGCATCCGCAATCCGCGCTATTCAACCGCCATCGGTCTTTTGCAGGCGGCAAGGGGAGAGGAAGACGGCGCGCCGGTGACCGGTGCGATTGTGGTTCACGATCAGACTGAAAAAATCAGTCTGTGGGCAAGATTGATGAAATTTGTTAAAGACAATTTCTGATTGTTCCGTTACTTGCTTACAGGGAAAATGAATTGCCGTCGGAATAGTTCCAATCGCAATAATTAAAAACTTGTGTGCTTTCGTTAAAAAATGTAGTAAAAAAATAACGGTAATGGTGAATGAATAAGAAGTATTTTGCCAGCGTCGGAATACTTCTTATATAATACGGGTAATATCTAAATTTTTGGACCGTCCTCGATGCAGGGCGCGCAGGAGTATTTGAATGGAATTTGTTTACGACGTAGCTGAATCAGCCGCAAGCCCTGCGGTCATCAAAGTAATCGGCTTGGGTGGCGGCGGTTGCAACGCTATTAACAACATGATTGCCAACACCATCCAAGGTGTTGAATTTATTAGTGCCAATACTGATGCACAATCTTTGGGTAAAAATAACGCAGCCAAGCGCATCCAATTGGGTACTAATCTGACCCGTGGTTTGGGTGCGGGTGCCAATCCTGAAATCGGCCGTGCTGCGGCACAAGAAGATCGCGAAGCCATCGAAGATGCTATTCGCGGCGCGAATATGTTGTTCATCACCACCGGTATGGGTGGCGGTACCGGTACCGGTGCGGCTCCTGTGGTTGCCGAGATTGCCAAAGAAATGGGTATACTGACCGTTGCAGTCGTTACCCGTCCGTTCGGCTACGAAGGCAAACGCGTACACATTGCCCAAGAAGGTTTGGAGCAGCTTAAAGGTCAGGTCGATTCATTGATTATCATCCCGAACGACAAACTGATGACCGCATTGGGCGAAGACGTGACCATGCGTGAAGCGTTCCGTGCGGCGGACAACGTCCTGCGTGATGCCGTAGCCGGTATTTCCGAAGTGGTTACCCGTCCCGGTTTCATCAACCTTGACTTCGCCGACGTTAAAAACGTAATGGGCATCAAAGGTATCGCCATGATGGGTTCCGGTTTTTCCCAAGGCATCGACCGCGCCCGTTTGGCAACCGAACAAGCGATTTCCAGCCCGTTGCTGGATAATGTGACTCTGGATGGCGCGCGCGGCGTATTGGTCAACATCACTACCGCTCCGGATTGCCTGAAAATGTCCGAATATCGTGAAATCATGAAAGTGGTTAACGAGAATGCGCATCCTGAAGCAGAATGCAAATACGGTACTGCCGAAGATGACAACATGGGCGAAGACGCTATCCGCGTAACTATTATTGCGACCGGTTTGAAAGAAAACGGCAGCGAAAACCAAATGCGTGCGGCTGTCCGCGCACAAAAACTGGTTAGCGGAGTCGATGATTCCCATGTTCAACAACCGGGTAGTGTAGAAAGCCTGGTAAGAACCAACCGCGGTATTCGCTCCATGAATCTGACTGCGGCAGATTTCGGCAATCAGTCTGTTTTAGATGATTTTGAAATTCCTGCGATTTTGCGCCGTCAGCACAATCCTGATAAATAATCGATAAAAAGCCTGCTTTAAGCAGGCTTTTTCGTTTCTATATTTGTATCTGTACAATGTAGAGCGTAGTTTTTGAAGGATTCAAAAGGGGTAGGGTGTTGATATCTTTTGATAGTCTCGAGTGAATATGAATCTATCGATGCGATTTGGTTTTTGGGTTTTGTCAGGGCGTTGCCATTTTAAAGATAGATTTCCATTTGCGTGGTAACGGTGGTCTTTATTTGTGGGAAGTCTGCTTCAAGAAATTGAAATAAGAGAAGTGGGCAAGCTGCATTGGTGAGAAGTTGAAAAGAGGTCGTCTGAAACGTACTTAAACGTAAGTTTCAGACGACCTCTTCTCATGATTCGGATAGGTAACCTCAAGCAGGGCGGCAGGCAATCATATAATTCACTTCCGTCGAGTCGCATAAAGAATAGCGGCGGGTCAAGAGATTGTAGGTCATGCCCTTGGTGTCGATAACGTCCAACCCTGCCTGTCTGCACATCCGCGCCAGCTCGGCAGGCGTGATGAATTTTTGCCAATCGTGCGTTCCTTTGGGAACGACGTTCAACACATATTCCGCACCGACAATCAGATGGAGATAAGATTTAGGGTTGCGGTTGATGGTGGAGAAAAACACCATGCCGTCAGGCTTTACCAGCTCCGAACAGGCTTTGACGATAGCGGCGGGATCGGGAACGTGTTCCATCATTTCCATACAGGTTACAACATCGAAACTGTGCGGCTGTTCGGCGGCAAGGTCTTCGACGCGGATGCAGCGGTAATCGATATTGTCCACTCCTTCGGCAGCGGCATGGGCTTGGGCGGTTTGCAACGACTTTTCCGCCATATCGATGCCGGTAACGTGCGCCGCGCCGCGTGTTGCCATGCTTTCCGACAAAATCCCGCCGCCGCAGCCGACATCCAAAACACGTTTGCCCGCCAACTGCGCGAACGAGTCGATATAGCCCAAGCGCAGCGGATTGATGTCGTGCAAAGGTTTGAACTCGCCGTTTTTATCCCACCATTTATCCGCAATTTGGCTGAATTTAGCGATCTCGTCCGCATCGACGTTGTGTTGTCCGGCTGCTTCCATCATGATTTTCCTGATTTGGATTTCGGGTTGAAGAGGGTTTCGATTTTATAGCAAAGCGGCAGGATGGAACAGAGACAAACCGCCGCCAGCCGCCAAAAAGGTCGTCTGAAAACTGAACTGGCCCCCAAATCTTGGACACTCATAAAAGCC
>CAUSOO010000061.1:0-13331 GCA_963533245.1 uncultured Neisseria sp. | reverse complement strand
TTGAGCTAAGGCGAGGCAACGCCGTACTGGTTTAAAGTTAATCCACTATAAAAAGAACATCTATCCGGAAGCGCAGCCCGAAGCGTCTCCATCAAATCAGGACAAACAAAATGAAAACCAAAACATGGCGCATTGAAGAAGGTGCGCCTTATCCGATGGGCGTGTCGCTGACTGAGAAAGGGGCGAATTTTGCGCTGTTTTCCATCCATGCCGAAAAAGTCGAGCTATGCCTCTTTGACAAGGGAGGGGAAACCCGTTTGGAAATGCTTTCGCGGCGCGGGTCGGTGTTTTACGGCTTTGTGCCGGAGGTTAGGGCAGGGCAGCGGTATGGTTTTCGTGTTTACGGACGCGCTGATACGCCGGTCGGCTCGTGTTTCAATCCGAACAAATTGTTGATTGACCCGTACTCCAAAAAAATCGACGGCAAACCAAGTTACAAGGACGATGAGGAAATGGCGTGGTTCCGTCCGGAAGACGGGCGGGACAATGCGGCGGTGGCGCCTAAAAGCGTGGTAGTGGGCGATGATGATTTCGATTGGGGTGACGACCGCCGTCCGAACCATCCGTGGGGCAGGACGATAGTGTATGAAGCCCATGTGAAAGGGTTTACCAAGCAGTTCCCCGATTTGGAACACGCGGGAACGTATCAAGCGCTGACCGATCCGCGCGTGATTGATTATTTGAAAACTTTGGGCGTTACCGCCGTCGAGCTGCTGCCGGTACACCAGCATTTGGACGAATATCACCTGCAAAAAATGGGCTTGAGCAATTATTGGGGCTACAACACCTATTCCCATTTTGCCGTCGAGCCGTCTTATGCCGCCGATGCCGAGCGTGCGGCGGAAGAGTTGAAGCAGGCAGTCAAAACCTTGCATCAAGCAGGTTTGGAGGTAATTTTGGATGTCGTGTACAACCATACCGCCGAGCAGGACGAAAAAGGTCCGATGCTTTGCCAGCGCGGCATAGACAATGCTTTGTGGTATTGGCTGAAGCCCGACGGCAGCTATGAAAACTGGTCGGGTTGCGGCAATACGTTGAACATCGTCCGCCGCGACGTAACCCGTTGGGCGGCGGACAGCCTGCGCTATTGGGCGGAAACGTTTCATGTGGACGGTTTCCGCTTCGACTTGGGAACGGTATTGGGGCGGGAACCCGATTTTCAGGCTTACGGGCGCTTTTTCCAAGTGGTGTACCAAGACCCAGTGTTGGCACGCTGCAAATTGATTGTCGAGGCGTGGGACATCGGCGAAGGCGGCTATCACTTGGGCAATTTCCCGCAGCCTTTTGCCGAGTGGAACGGACGTTTCCGCGACGATATGCGCGCGTTTTGGGTGTGGGAAAGCGGCAATTTGGGCGCGTTTGCCGAACGTCTGGCGGGGTCGTCTGATATTTTCAACCACAGCGGCCGCCATCCTTCCGCCAGCATCAATTTTATTACCGCACACGACGGTTTTACGCTGCGCGATTTGGTCAGCTACAACGAAAAACACAACCATGCCAACGGCGAAGACAACCGCGACGGGCATAACGAAAACATCAGCTACAACCACGGCATCGAGGGCGAAACCGAAGATGCGGCAATTTTGGAAGACCGCTCCTACACCGTCAAAGCCTTGCTTGCTTCGCTGTTCCTTGCCAACGGCACGCCCATGCTGCTGGCGGGTGACGAGTTCGGCAACAGCCAACAGGGGAACAACAATAGTTATTGTCAGGACAACCCGATTACTTGGCTGGATTGGCAGCAGGCGGACGAAGCGTTGCAAGGCTATACGCGCGATTTAATCCGCCTGCGCCAAGAAATCAAATTATTGGGCGATGATGTCTGGTGGAAACAAGAGCGCGTCCGCTGGCTCAATATTCAAGGCGAACCGATGAGCGAGCTTTGTTGGCACAACCGCGGCGCAAAAGCCATGCAGATCGTTTTGGATGATGAATGGCTGCTGTTGATCAATGCCAAGCGTAGTCAACAAATATTTAACCTGCCTCAAGGAAGTTGGCAGATTTCTTGCGTACCATCCGAGAAGTTTAATTACAATGCAGACGGCAAGCTGACAGTCGAACATATGGGTATTTGGATTTTACAGCGTAAGAATATATCGCTGAATATATGACATATGTCATTAATAAGATGTTTTTAAAAGAAACCCTATTATTTATACTGTCTCAGTTATAATGCCGAAGATGAGTAATAAATTTACCTGATTGACTTGCTCGGAACATAAAGGCATACGACTTTTCAGACGACCTCAGACCGCCAAAAGATACAAATTCCCCGCTTCATCATCCCATCCCCAACAGAGAAAGGCTATCATGGCTAAGAAAAAACAACCCATTTCAGGTTTTGATTATGTCATGCCGAAACCGGATGCCGAAACCATCCGCAAGTCCATCGTCTATAAATTGATTTTCATTTTGGGCGTCGATCCGAAAGAGGCGACCGAACACCAATGGCTCAACGCCGCCATGCTCGCCGCGCGCGACCTGATTGCCGAAGACTTCCTGCAAACCCGCCGCGCCCACATCGACAACGGCAAACGCATGGTTTACTACCTTTCCATGGAATTCCTGTTGGGACGCGCCTTCGTCAACGCTTTGATTAACGAAGGCGTGTATGCCGAATTTGAAGAGGCGTTCAAACAATTGGGTAAAGAGTTCGCCGACATTTGCGAACAAGAACAAGACCCCGGTTTGGGCAACGGCGGTTTGGGTCGCCTGGCCGCCTGCTTCCTCGACTCGCTCGCCACCTTGCGCATTCCCGCCATGGGCTACGGCATCCGCTATCAATACGGTATGTTCAAACAAGAAATCGTGGACGGTCAGCAAGTGGAAAAACCCGATTTGTGGCTCGACCAAGATTTGGCATGGCAAATCGGCCGTCCGAACAAACAATACGCCGTCAGCTTCGGCGGACAGGTCATCAATATGGGTGACAAAAAAGAATGGCATCCGAGCGAAGAAATTTCCGCGATGGCATACGATGAAATCATCCCCGGCTACGGCGGCGACGTCGCCAACCCGTTGCGCCTGTGGACAGCTCATGCCGGCAACCGCTTCGACTTGGCAGACTTCAACCGCGGCGATTACGCTTCCGCCGTCCGTGCGCAAAACAGCGATGAAAACATCTCGCGCGTCCTCTATCCGAACGACTCCACCGACAGCGGCCGCGAACTGCGCCTGAAACAGGAATATTTCCTGGTTTCCGCATCCGTACAAGACATCGTGGCGCGCCACAAATGCCGTTTCCCCAGCATCAAAAACCTTGCCGATAAAGCCGCCATCCACCTGAACGATACCCACCCCGTGCTGGCGATTCCCGAGCTGATGCGCATCCTGATTGACGAAGAAGGTATTGCATGGACCGAAGCATGGAATATGTGTTGTAAGATTTTCTCTTACACCAACCACACCCTGATGAGTGAAGCCTTGGAAACTTGGTCGGTCGACTTGATGGGGCGCCTGCTGCCGCGCCATTTGGACATCATCTTTGAAATCAACGCCTACTTCTTGAACGCCCTGCGCGCCATCGGCAACTTCGACGACGACTTCGTCCGCCGCGTGTCCATCATCGATGAGAACAACGGCCGCCGCGTCCGCATGGCATGGCTGGCGGTTATCGGTTCGCACAAAGTCAACGGCGTGGCGAAAATCCACTCCGACCTGATGACCACTTCCATATTCGCCGACTTTGCCAAAGTGTTCCCCGAACGCTTCACCAACGTAACCAACGGCGTAACCCCGCGACGCTGGATCAACATCGCCAACCCCGAGTTGACCCGCTTCCTCGATAAACACTTGGGCGAACAAGACTGGCGCCTGCATTTGGACAATCTGACCAAGCTCAACGAAAAAGTTGACGATGCAAGCGTGCAGGCAGAGTTCGGCGCAGTGAAAAAAGCCGCCAAAGAACGCCTCGCCAAATACATCGAAACCGAATTGGGCATCAAGGTTAACACGGATGCGTTGTTTGACATTCAAATCAAACGCATCCACGAATACAAACGTCAGGCGTTGAACGTGATGCACATCGTCGACCGCTACAACAAAATCTTGGAAAACCCAGATTTCGACTGGCAGCCGCGCGTTTTCATCTTTGCCGGTAAAGCCGCATCCGCCTACTATATGGCGAAAAAAATCATCCGCCTGATTAACGATGTAGCGAAAACCATCAACAACGACGAACGTATCCGCGATTTGATTAAAGTCGTCTATATCCCAAATTACAGCGTCAGCCTCGCCCAAATCATCATCCCCGCCGCCGATTTGCACGAACAAATCTCATTGGCAGGCACGGAGGCATCGGGTACCAGCAACATGAAATTCGCCCTCAACGGTGCGCTCTGTATGGGTACGCTGGACGGCGCGAACGTTGAAATTCTGGAAAAAGTCGGCGCGGACAACTGCTTTATCTTCGGAAACACCGTTGAACAAGTGGAAGAACTCCGCCGCAACGGCTACGACCCGCTGGGCTACATCGAACGCGATCACGACCTGCGCCGCGTCGTCAACCAAATCAGCAGCGGCACGTTCTCCCCCGAAGAGCCGAACCGCTACAATGACGTCCTGCAACCTTACGGCGATTTCTATCAACTGATGGCGGATTTCCGCAGCTACATCGACACGCAATACAAAGCGGACGAACACTACCGCAATGTTGCCGCATGGCGAAAATCCGCATTGATCAACATCGCCAATATGGGCTTCTTCTCGTCCGACCGATCCATCGCCGACTACTGCCGCGATATTTGGTACATCAAGCCGCTGACTTTGAAAGAGCTGCCTAAACACCAATTAGTTTGATATGAATGAAGCAGTAAACGAAACAGCCGATACGGGAAAGTATCGGCTGTTTTTGCTTGTACGGCTTAGTTCAAGGAGAATACTGTAAGAAGGGTCGTCTGAAACCATTTTCCTTGGTTTTCAGACGACCTCTGTTCTCTTTATATCAAGGCAATTCGGGGCAATCAGATATATTGAACCGAAATAATGTCGTATTCGCGTACGCCGCCGGGGGCCTGTACTTCGGCGACATCGCCTTCCTCTTTGCCGATTAGGGCTCGGGCAATGGGGGAGCCGACGTAGATTTTGCCTTCTTTGATGTCTGCTTCGTCTTCGCCGACGATTTGATAGGTAACGTGTTCTTCGGTTTCCAAATCTTCCAGCGTTACGGTCGTACCGAAGACGATTTTGCCTTCTGCGTGGATCTCAGCGGGATTGATGATGTGCGCCATGGACAATTTGTGTTCCAACTCGGAAATTCGTCCTTCGATAAAGCCTTGTTTTTCTTTGGCGGCTTCGTATTCTGCGTTTTCGGACAAGTCGCCGTGCGAACGGGCTTCGGCGATGGCTTCGATGATTTCGGGACGGGCGACGCTTTTGAGGCGTTGCAATTCTTGTTTGAGCAATTCTGCGCCGCGTACGGTCAATGGAATTTTTTGCATGGTTTGTCGTCTCCGCAAAAGCGTTTGGACTGCTTTTGCCTAGTAAAAAATGCGGTAAATATAATCCGCAAAATGAAAATAAAAATACAAGCCGCCTAAATCTCGGCGGCTTGTCTGTGTAAGAATGAATGGCGGTATTGTACCAAAATCAGGGGAAACTGCAACGGCAATCGGCTTTTTCCCTGCTCTGGTGTGGCTTTAGTCCAAATGTTCGCTGCTTTGCGCCAAAACGGTACGGTTGCCGTTGGTTTCGGCAGGCGAAACGATGCCGTCTGCTTCCATTTGGTCAATCAGGCGGGCCGCGCGGTTGTAGCCGATCCGTAATTGGCGTTGGATGCCCGAGATGCTGGCTTTGCGCGTTTTCAGAACGACAGAGACGGCTTCGTCATACATCGGGTCAACTTCGCTGTCGATACTGCGGCTGATGCCAGGCAGATCGTCGGTTGTGCCGCTCATCAGAATATCGTCAATGTAATCGGGTTCGCCGAATTGTTTCAGATATTCGACTACGCGGTGTACTTCGTCGTCTGAAGCGAATGCGCCGTGGACACGTTGCGGATAGCCTGTACCGGGCGGCAGGAACAGCATATCGCCTTGTCCGAGCAGGTTTTCTGCGCCCATTTGGTCGAGAATTGTACGGCTGTCGATTTTGCTGGACACTTGGAAAGCGATGCGTGTCGGGATGTTGGCTTTAATCAGACCTGTGATGACATCGACGCTGGGGCGTTGCGTGGCAAGGATCAAATGGATACCTGCTGCGCGGGCTTTTTGGGCGAGGCGGGCAATCAGTTCTTCGATTTTCTTGCCTGCGGTCATCATCAAATCGGCAAACTCGTCAACCACGACTACGATAAACGGCAGTTTTTCCAAAGGTTCGGGATCGTCGGGCGTCAGGCTGAACGGGTTGGCAATTTTCATGCCTTGTGCGGCAGCTTCCATGATTTTTTGATTGAAGCCCGCAAGGTTGCGAACGCCCACATGGCTCATCAAACGATAGCGTTTTTCCATTTCGTTGACGCACCAGTTGAGCGCATTGGCCGCCAGCTTCATATCGGTAACGACAGGCGCGAGCAGGTGCGGAATGCCTTCGTAAATGCTCAATTCCAGCATTTTCGGGTCAATCATAATCATGCGCACGTCTTCAGGCGTCGCTTTGAAGAGCATAGATAAAATCATGGCATTAACGCCGACCGATTTACCCGAACCGGTCGTACCGGCAACCAGCAAATGCGGTGCTTTGCCCAAGTCGGTAACGACGGGCTGACCGGTAATGTCCTGACCGAGCGCGAGCGTCAGCTTGGATTTGGATTCGGCAAACGCGGGCGAATTGAAGATTTCGCTCAGGCGTATCATTTGGCGTTTCGGGTTCGGCAGCTCCAAGCCCATGCAGGTTTTGCCGGGTATGGTTTCGACGACGCGGATAGAGGCAACACCGAGCGAACGGGCAAGGTCTTTTTCGAGGTTTATGACCGAATTGCCGCGCACGCCGACATCAGGTTCGATTTCGTAACGCGTAATCACCGGACCGGAATAGGAATCCACGACTTTGACTTTGACCTTAAATTCCGCCAGCTTTTCTTCGATAGTGATGCTGTTGTTTAACAATTCTTCTTCGGTCTGCGTGGCGGCAGGGTCGAATTGGGGCGGTAGGAGCAAGTCTGTGGTTGGCAGTGGGTACTTCAGGTCGTCTGAAAACTTGTAAAACACCCCGGTCTCTTCTTCTGAATCTGCATCAACATCATCGGCAGCATAACCCGTCGCAAGATCGGCATGATGTATCGGCTGATGATGTTCAAAGGCAGAAATTTCCGTATCTTCCGTATGGGCGGATTCAGTTTCAGCATTTCTCTGTACATTTCCGCCTGCGACTTCATCCTCCGTTTCGGATTCACTGATTAAGTAATCATGAATCGAGCGGACAGGATTGTCGCTGACATGCGCATTGACTTCAGAATGGAAAGCAGGGATTTCCCAAGCGGGGCGCGCTACCGGAGGATCGACGATTTCCGGCGCAACAGGTGGCGGCGTAAAGCTCGGCGGCGTCGGGATATCGATTGGCGTCGGGGTAACGGTCGGTACTTCGGGCGGCTCGACTACGGTTGCGGTAGGGGCGGGCTGTCTTGAAATATAGACTGCTTTTTCTTTTGGCGGAGCGACAGGTTCGGTGCGAAGCGTTTTAGGCGGGAACAGCGGTTTGCGTGTGACGGAACGCTCAACCGTTTGCTCAGACCGCAGATCGGCTTCTTCCGACAATTTCACCTGCGCGGCAGCAGATTGCTGCTTGCGCGCCAGTTTTTCCGCCGCCGCTTCAGCATGGCGAACCGTCCGTCGGCGGCTTGCAGGAATCAGGTTTGCCAAAATTTCATCGTTTTGAATGATTTGCGGCTGGAAATCGCGCACAGGCGCAACAGCGGCGGCAAGGCGCTGGCGTGCTGCCGTACTTCGAGCCAATGTGTTCCGAATGTCCGTCACATCAATCTCTGCACGGCTATCCAGATTGTCAACAACAGGCAAAATGGCTTCGCGTTCGGCCGTGCGCAATGCGGTTTGCACGGTTTCGATATGTGGCGCACTGGCTTTGGGGATTTGGATGCCATTGACGCCCGCCATGACGCGCTCGCGGGTCCGGCGCAGTACGGGATCGTTGAAATCGATAATCTGCAAACCTTTCATCGGTGTCACCGATGCGCGGATGAGTTGGATTTCCCCGTCATCGTTATTCCGGTCGCCTGCAGGATGGCTGACGGTCTGCTGCTCTTCCCATTCCTGTAACGCCGCTTCATTGAGCGAACGGGTTGCCTCTTCTAAGGTAATTTCTTCAAAGCCTTCGTCTTTAACGATACGGGGAATATATTCAGGCTCTTCGGTTTCGACAAAAGGAACGATATACGGCGTATCTTTCCTTTCGGCTGCGTGTTGTTGAGGCGGCTCGGCTTGGGGGACTTGTTCTGCCGACGGATTTTCAGACGACCTTTCAATATCGGCATCTTGATGATATTCGTGTTTTGCTTCTTGGCTTTCGAAGAAACCCGCTATGTCTTCCATACCAGTTTCAGATTCTTCGTTTTCAGTGTTTGCCGGTTGCTCGGATAATTGCTCATTCTGCGGAGTGTAACGCGCCGCCATCAGGCGCAGGCGTGCGATAGTTTTTCCGTATGCCGCTTTGGCATCTTCTGAAAATTGATGTGGAGAATCAGCATCCTGACCGTTAGGAATATATTTGCCCTCTTGCATGCCGCGCTCTAAGCGCGCCAATTCGTGCTGCCACTCACGTTCTTGTTTTCTGTGCAGCCAAAATACGCCGCAAATGGCACACAATAAAATGATAATCAGCACTGTCCAAAACATTCGCTGTTTCCCTTGAAATAAACGGCAAAGGTCGTTATTTTAGCGTGTTTCAGCACTAAACAAAACAAGTCCGCAGCGAATTTCGTCTGCGGGGTATAATGCAGGTCGTCTGAATATTTACCCTCGGTCTGGTTTCGTATGAATTTTCAAGCCGCATGGTTTTCCAGTTCGATTTTAATCGCCGCTTGGCTGCTGTTGTCCATTCTGCTTCTCGCTTGCGCGCGTCCGGCATGGCAATCCATGCAGAAACACCATTCCGCCTTCATCCTCTCGGCCCTGATACTGACGACCGCATGGTGCCTGAATGCAATGACTGACGAAGGGCAGCTCGCGCAAATGAGCTACCACCTGCTTGCCATGAATTTGGTTGCCTTAATGATTGGCGCACCCGCTGCATTATGGCTGGGTTCGGCTTTGCTTCTTCCTTATCTTTTATTGTTCAACGGCGGCGACGGATACGCCTATCCCGTCAACGCCCTCGCCTTGCTCTTACCGCCGCTTATCGTCAATCAGCTCTCTTGTCGCTTGGTCAACCGTCTTCCCGCTAATATTTTTATCTTCATTTTTGTCAACGGCTTCATTGCGTCCGCCGTAGGCATGATGCTGACCGGATTGGTACTGGTCAGCGTTTTGGATATCAGCCATGCCTTCCCAACCTCCGTACTTTGGACCACCGCCTTTCCTATTTTCATCCTGATCGCCTGGGCGGAGGCCTTCCTCAGCGGCATCACTACCGCCATTTTTATCGCACTCAGACCGCAATGGATTAATACTTTTGACGACAATCGATATTTGAAATCCAGCAATAAAATTTGGTAAACGGTAAAAGGTCGGTAGAACATGGGGAATTGATATTTCAAGTTATAGACCGCAATGAGGTCATAAGGTCATGATGATGGATATAACATCTTTCTTAAAAACGGGTAGATTTAAAGGTTTATTTGTTGGTATGTCGTATAGTGACTTTCACAAACATAAACGGTTTAAAAAGCTGACTAAATGGTTATACGAAGACAGTAACGTAGAAGGTGGTTTTTCCATTTTTTGGAAAGGATTGGAGGTTGGGGTTACGGATGATATCGTTTATTCATTGTCAATAGACCCTTGTTTTAAAGGCGTTACCATTGCAAAGCAATATAAAATTAATAGAAAATTAACTATTGATAAATTGATAAAATATTTGTTTTTTGCTGATATTGGATGGCAGTTTGTATCTAGAGACGAGTGGGAACATGAGTGTGAAATAAAAACCGAAGGTGGCGTTTCTATTGTCTTTTCATTTGATTTAAAAGGGGTAAAAATTTCTAAATTTTCTATTTCATGGGAAGAGGGAATATAAGGCTATACTCCAAAATCGCCCTCTACTTAAAATTAAAAAAACAAACAGTGAGTAAGTTATGGAAACCTTTTTTAATTATGTTATATCTCTAGCAGTGTCATCATCCAGTTTGCCTTATATTTCAAACTATTATTACGACTCGCAATATGAATGGTTAAAAATATCCATATCTAAAAACAATACTACAAAAGTGTGCGGAAATATCGATATAAGCAAAACCAATCTGCAATATAAACTGCTTTGCGGAAAAGAAAATGGAGAGGGGCTGATTCCATTGGATAAAATAAAATTTCATTACGAAAAGAGCATTTTTTCTGCACAAAGTATCACAAGTGGAAAAGTGCTTTTTTCAGTTTCCTGCACGCAAGAACAATGTAGAGATATAGAAAAATATATTGAGAAGTAATAAGGTTTGAATACATTTTCAAACTCTTTAGGTCGTCTGAAAACCAATTTTCAGACGACCTTTTATCTGAGATACGGATATCATCAAACCATCTTCAAACATCGTCGTTTATGAATGATTTTTCTCTTTCTTACTCAAAAAACTCATGTTAAGCGGAGTAAAGCCCATGCGGAAGCGTGGTACAATATTGTCAACAATTTAAGGCGTTTTCCTCGCGGAGAACGCTGTTTTTCATTCGACATCAAGAGGCTTTTATGAAATTTTTAGACCGTGAGGCGACGATTGCCAAGCCGGGTTTCAACCGTTGGCTGGTGCCGCCTGCCGCTTTGGCGGTGCATCTTGCCATCGGGCAGATTTATGCGTATTCCGTGTTTAACGCGCCGCTGACCAAGCTTATCGGCATTACCGAATCGGCAGCCGGAGATTGGAAGCTGACGACTGTGGGCTGGATTTTCAGTATCGCGCTGGCTATGTTGGGCGCGTCTGCCGCTTTGTTCGGCACTTGGATGGAACGTGTCGGCCCGCGCAAGGCGATGTTTGTCGCGGCGTGCTGTTTCAGCTTGGGCTTTTTTGTGTCGGCACTCGGCGTCAGTACGCATAATCTGTTTCTCCTGTATTTGGGCAACGGCGTGATCGGCGGCATCGGCTTGGGGCTGGGTTATATCGGGCCTGTGTCCACTTTGATGAAGTGGTTTCCCGACAAACCGGGCATGGCGACGGGTTTGGCGATTATGGGGTTCGGCGGCGGTGCGATGCTTGCCTCGCCGTTGTCCGTATCATTGATGAATGCGTTTTCAGACGACGTGTCGGTCGGCGTCGCACCGACTTTTGTCGTTCTGGGGCTGTTTTACCTTGTGTTGATGATGTTCGGCGCATTCACCATCCGCGTGCCGGCGGAGGGTTGGAAACCTGAAGGCTATGTCGCGCCTAAAACTAAAAACAAGTTGGTCAGCAGCAATCATGTCAATGTTTCCCAAGCGATGAAAACGCCGCAATTTTGGCTGTTGTTTTGGGTGTTGTGCCTGAATGTAACTGCCGGTATCGGCGTTTTGGGGCAGGCTTCGGTCATGATTCAGGAGCTGTTTTCAGAGGCTTCGGTCGGCAAACAAGCAGCAATCGGCGCGGGGGCGGCGGCAGGTTTCGTCAGCCTTTTGAGCCTGTTCAATATGGGCGGGCGGTTTTTATGGTCCAGCGTTTCCGACAAACTCGGACGTAAAAATACCTACACCATCTTTTTCGTACTCGGTTCGCTGCTGTATTTTGCCGTTCCGTCCATTGGCGAAAGTGGAAACAAGGCTTTGTTTATTATTGGATTCTGCGTCATCATTTCCATGTATGGCGGCGGTTTTGCCGCGATTCCGGCTTATTTGAAAGACTTGTTCGGTACTTATCAGGTCGGCGCGATTCACGGACGTATTTTGCTGGCGTGGTCAACCGCTGCCGTAATCGGTCCGGTCTTGGTGAACTACATCCGCCAAAGCCAAATCGACAGCGGTGTTCCCGCCGCGCAGGCATACGGCGTTACCATGTATATCATGGCGGGATTGTTGATTGTCGGATTGCTGTGCAACCTTGCCGTCAGATCGGTTCATGAAAAACACCATGAAACCGACATCAAAACAGCGGCGCACAGCGGCAATCCCGATGACGAAACCGCCGTTTCTGATGCCTACTTGTTGCAGGAAAAAGTTGCGGCAGGCGGTTTTTCGGTTTGGTGGCGTTGGACGTTGGTCGGCGTCCCGCTGGCTTACGGCGTGCTGATGGTGTTCGTCAAGGCATTGGATTTGTTCCGTTAGGCTTTCGGATGCCGACGTTAGGTCGTCTGAAATGCAGATATGGATTTTCAGACGACCTTTGAGCGGAAAGACCGGCTTTTGTTTGTATAACCGTCTGATTGGTAAAAGCATTAGTGTGCAATGCTGCTTGAGATAAGGTTTACACGAAGTATCGCAGGGCAAATCGGCAATTTATACCGGACCGGATTTGTGATACATTTTTGCCTTCACAAACCGCAGCAAGCTGCCGGTCAAACGGGAAATCTGTCTTCTTCCCGTTTGTTGACCCATGATAGGAAAAGAAATGTTTTGGTATATCGTAGGATTTTTTGCTTTCGTAGTTGCCGTCCTTGCGCTTTGGGTAAATGCCAGCGCATTTGGTATGCAGGAGGACGGCACGCCGCAATCGGAATATGAAAAACGCTTGGGCTTGGGGGCAAAATTGAAGGATAAGGAAACTGCTATGAAAGAACGCGAAGCGGCAAGGTTTCATCCTGATGATTGATACTGCATTGCGATTCTTCCTTCGGATACACGCCGGACTCGGTGTTCTGAAACCTTAGACCATCATGTAAAAAGGTCGTCTGAAAAACCAAATTTGGTTTTTCAGACGACCTTTTTGTTTACGGCTCCGTTTATTCGATGACAACGCGCGCATTAAGCGGCTGGACGGGGCGGTTGTTGTGCGAACCGATGGCGCGGGTGAATTTTTCTGCCTGTACCTGATCGATGTGGTCGTAGGTTTTCAACAGTAGCCACGATACCCCTTCGCTGCACGGGGGCGTGGTCAGCGAACCGGCGAAGCGGTAGTATTTCAGCCGTTTCGGCAGCAGGGTGCCGGCGTCGAAAGCTTTGTCGAGGTTTACCTTTCCTTCCTTCATCGGCATCACGTTCCATATCGGAGCCAGGCGGTCGTTGGTTTTGCTGGGTTCGTACAATACTGCCAATACCAAAGGCTGGCGGTTTTCGTCTAAGTGGACGAAGTGGGCTTCCATCGGGAAGGTGCGGCCTTTGATTTGGTTTTC
>CAUSOO010000060.1:0-13892 GCA_963533245.1 uncultured Neisseria sp. | reverse complement strand
CGGTTCCGTACTATCTGTACTGTCTGCGGCTTCGTCGCCTTGTCCTGATTTAAAATTAATCCACTATATTTAATCTTTGGAGGTGTTTTTCTTTTTGTTTTTATAGATTATGTATTTTGAGAACATGAAATGCATCAAAATGACCACAAGGATGGCTTTGATACTGTCGGGAAGGAAATGGTCATCACCAAGGAAATATTTAGAATCAATAACATAGAAGCTCAAGACAAAATTTACGGCGGTAACGATGAAGCTGGATGCAAAGCAGCTGATACAGAATACTTTCCAGTGCCGCCTGCCAAACTTACCCAGTAATCGTAAATTCCTTTTGTAATTTTCCCAAAACTTTTTCATATCGGCATCCTTGTGTTTGTTTTTTATATTGACAGCGACGGTATGTATTAGTTTTTGGAATGATTTTATAAGGTATAAATTTGCGGCAAAAGGTCGTCTGAAAACTTTTCAGACGACCTTTTCATTACCTCAACCTTACTATCAAGCCGCGTTGTCGAAGCCGCTGTGGCGCAGCAGTGCGTCTATGCTCGGTTCGCGTCCGCGGAAGGCTTTGAAGGATTCCGCTGCGCTGCGGGAGCCGCCGACGGCGAGGATTTCCTGCCAGAAGCGTTTGCCTGTGGCGGCGACGTCGTTGCTTTCTTCAAAGGCGGCGTAGGCGTCGGCGCTGAGGACTTCGGCCCATGCGTAGCTGTAATAGCCTGCGGAGTAGCCGCCGGCGAAGATGTGGCCGAAGCTGTTGGCGAAGCGGTTGTATTCGGGCGGTTGGATGACGGCGACTTCTTTGCGCACGCTGTCTAAAACCTGCGGCCAGTTTTTCAGACGGCCTTCGTCGTCTTCGCTGTAAATGGTCATGTCGAAGAGGGCGAACTCCATCTGGCGGACGAGGAACATGCCGCGTTGGAAGTTTTTGGCGGCAAGCATTTTGTCGAAGAGTTCTTTCGGCAGGGGCTCGCCGGTTTCTTCGTGGGCGGACATTTGTGCCAAGACGTCGTATTCCCAGACGAAGTTTTCCATAAACTGGCTGGGCAGCTCGACTGCGTCCCACTCGACGCCGTTGATGCCGGATACGCCCAGTTCGTCCACTTGGGTGAGCAGGTGGTGCAGGCCGTGGCCGGTTTCGTGGAAGAGGGTGAGGATTTCGTCATGGGAGAGGCGGGCTTCTTTGCCGCCGACGGGCGGGGTGAAGTTGCAGACGAGGTAGGCGGTAGGCAGTTGCAGCGTGCCGTCGGCGAAGCGGCGGCGGCCTTTGTAGTCGTTCATCCACGCGCCGCCGCGTTTGCCTTCGCGGGCGTATAGGTCCATATAGACGCCGCCTATGGTTTTGCCGTTTTGTTCCAATTCGAAGTAGCGCACGTCTTTGTGCCAGACGGGAACGGTTTTTTCGGCGAATCCGATGCCGTAGAGTTTTTTGATTTGGGCGAACAGGCCCGCCAGAACTTTGCTGACGGGGAAGTATTTTTTGACTTCGGTTTCGCTGAATGCGTATTTGGCTTCGCGCAGTTTTTCGCTGGCGTAGCTCAAATCCCACGGCTGCGGGTCGGCGAGGTTCAGGCGATCGCGGGCGAAGGCTTTGACTTCGGCGAGGTCTTTTTCGGCGTAGGGTTTGGCGCGGCGGGCGAGGTCGTGCAGGAAGGTGAGGACTTGTTCGGGTGTATCCGCCATTTTGGTTGCCAACGACAGCTCGGCGTAGTTTTTGAAGCCGAGCAATTTGGCGGTTTGCAGGGCGTTTTCGAGGGTGCGGTCGATGTTGGCGGTATTGTCGAATTTGCCGTCGTCTGAAAGTTCGCTGGCGCGGGTAACGTAGGCGCGGTAGATTTGTTCGCGCAATTCGCGGTTGTCGGCGTATTGGATGACGGCGAGGTAGTGCGGAATCTGCAAGCCGATTTTGTAGCCTGTTTTGCCTTCGCTTTGTGCGGCGGCGGCAAACATGGCGAGCGAGTCTTCGGGGATGCCGGCAAGCGGTGCGGCGTTGTCGAAATAGAGGGCAAAGGCGTCGGTTGCGTCTAAGACGTTTTGCGAGAATTTGGCGGAGAGTTGCGCGCCTTCGGTTTGCAGTTTCGCCAGCTCTGCCTGCTGTTCAGGCGGCAGTTCCGCGCCGCTGAGGACGAAATCGCGCAGGTCGTGGTTGAGCTTGGTTTTTTGTGCGGGGGAGAGGGTCTCGAATTCGGGGGAATTTTTGATGGTTTTGAAGCGGTTGTACAGCTCGATGTCTTGTCCGATTTCGGTGAAGAAGACGGTGATTTCGGGCATCAGTTCGTTATAGACGGCGCGCAGTTCGGGCGTATCGACGACGGAGTTGAGGTGGGACACGACGCCCCAAATCCTGCCGACGCGTTCGGTAATGTCGGTCAGACGCTCGACGGTGTTGGCCCAGTCGGTGTGCGTTTGGGCTTTGACTTCGGCAATCTGCGCGCGCGCTTCGGCGATGGCGGTTTGCAGGGCGGGTTTGATGTCGGCGGTTTGGATGGCGTCGAAACGGGGTTCTTCGCCCAAATGGAGCAGTACGTTGTCGGTCATGGATGGGATTCCTTTGTGTGGGTGGCGGGTTCGGACGGAGGTCGTCTGAAAAATGGCTGCCGCCTGAGTCAATGGGAAAATGGGGATAATGTGTGTCTAGGGTTTTAGGTTTGCCGTTCGGGCGAACCGATTGTGTTTTCAGACGACTTGTTTGGATTCGGGGTCGTCTGAAAACGACGGGGCAAACGATAGGGGAGATATAGTGCCATCGCGTCAGGCTTAAAGCGTCTTTCCCTGTTTTTACGCTATTCCGCGCCGCGCGGGTTGGATTTGAGCGGGGCGGCGAGGTCGAGGCTCATCGGTGTGCCGGCGGGGGCGAACACGGCTTGTGCGATATTGGTTTGCAACGAATCGGCAAACGCGCCGCGGTAGATTTTCGCGCCTTGGTGGGTCAGGTTTGATTGGACGTCGACATAAACTTCGCCGCCGATTTGCTGCCACAGGCGGCAGAACGTGTAGTCTTCGGAAAGGTAGCGTTTGCTTTCGGGATCGACCATGCAGTCGAAGAAGCGGTAGTGCAGCCCTTTGTCTTCGCGTTTGTAGTCACTGTCGGAGATGTAGTTCAGCTCGGGGTAGGCGGCCATCATTTTTTCGAACACGCTGCGTTTGATGACCATGAATCCGGTCGGTGCGTCATCGACCTTCATAAAGCCTTCTTCATCGACGCGCAGGACGATTTCGCCGTTTTCGTTTTTATCGCCAGTGTTGACGGTGTAGGCGGTGTACATCCGCTCGAAATCCGCTTGGGTCGTACCGGCGGGAACGCCTTCGTCAGGCCAGTTTTCGCGTTTCAGCGGATAAATGCCGGCAACGACGTCTTTATCTGCCAAAAGCAGGCGGTAGAACGCTTCGGCGGAAAAACCGATGTCGGAGTCTATCCAGAAGAGGTGCGTCCATTCTTGGTTTTCCAAGAAGGTCGCCACGCAATTATTGCGCGCGCGGGTAATCAGGCTTTCGCCGCGCTGCATCATCACTTGCAGCGGCCAGCCGTTTTGTGCGCTGGTGTTGACGATGTTGAGCAGCGAAAGGACGTAATTGTGGAAATATTTCCCGTCGTGGCTGGGGGTCATAATGACGGGGTACATTTGCGTAAGGGCGGATTCGGGCAACATAGTATTTTCCTGATTATTAATAGATTATGGGGTTAAGCTTGAGGGTTTAGCAGGCGGTATTGTACGCGCAAAAACTCATCCAACACCGCCTGCTGGATTTCTAAACGCTTCGCCACGGGCGAGGCATAGCGCACGATGATAAGGTACACCTTGTCGTCATGCGGCACGCGGGTTACGCGCGGCTGGGCGGCAGGGGTGATAAACAGCTTCTCTGCCTGCACGTTTTCCAAATGCCGCTGGATGGCGGGCACATAAGGTTGGCACAAAGGCTCCAATACGGCTTTCAGACGACCTACAATCACATCCGAATCCAAATGAATCGGCACGGGAATTTCCACCGTATGAATCACATAATCGCCCAAAATATTGTCGCGGCGGACGGAATGGTTCAAAAGCAGGCTGTTTGGAAACGACAGCGTTTTACCCGAAAGTTGACCGACCAGCGGGTTCGGACCGATCTGCATCATCAGCGTGTTCAAAAGATTAATATCGACCACGCGCCCGCGCAGGCCGTTGACCTCGATATAGTCGCCGACCGAATATTGTTTCGTTACCGAGCGCAAGATGCTGCCCGACAAACACATAATAAGCTCCTTAGTCGCCACCACAATCGCCGCCGCTACGGCAAACATCGACAGCGCCAGCGTCTGGATTTGAGTCGCCCAAATTACCGCCAGCCCGAAAATCGTCAAAATCAGCGTCAGATTGCGGCTGAGTACCAAGGAGCGGCGTTTTTCCTCGATGCTGTAATGCGGGTGGCGGCGCAGATACAGGTTCAGCAAAACGCCCCGCAAAACCAGCAGCGCCATGACCATCAGCACCGATTCCACCACTTCCTCGCGTACCGGTAGAGTATGCAGCCATTGCCGTACTGTGTCCCACATAGTGAAAAATCCTATATTTATCTTGATATTGTTTTCAGACGACCCGCAAACCATCGGCACAAGCTGCCAAGCCGTCTAGGAAATGACATTATAAATGATAACGAATGGGGAGGTCGTCTGAAACATTCGCAAGAGGCATATCATCAAAATTGCGTGTTCAGACGACCTTTAAAAGCTATAATGATATACCGTAACACTATGTTAATAAAGAAGAAATTGTTTACTGAGCTGCCAAAAAAGGATACTATAGGGGAGTAACCTAAAGGGTTTGAATTCAACTACTGATAAAGAGGAATCAAAATGACTTGTAAAATCCACGATCATCACGATCATACCCACGGTGCCGGTTGCGGCCATACCGCCATCAAACATGACGACCACACCGACTATCTGCACGACGGTCATCTGCACCACGAACACAACGGCCATTACGACGAACACAGCTTAAGCGTCAATGAAACCAATCCTGACGGCTGCCATCCTGTCGATACCTGCAAAGGCCATGTTCATGGCGAAGGCTGCGGCCATGAAGCCGTACCGCACGGCGATCACACCGACTACATCGTCAACGGCCGCCTGCACCACCAACACGGCGACCACTGCGACGATCACGGTCCGGTTGAGATTGTGAAGTAAGCGCAATAGAAGCGGTTTCTTCTGAAATAAGCGTTAAGAACAAAAGGTCGTCTGAAAATGCTGCTTCCGTAAGATAAAACGGAATGGTGTTTTCAGACGACCTTTTTGTGTTTTCCATCTTATTGGAAAGGAGGGAAGGGGAGAGGTATAGTGGATTAAATTTAAATCAGGCAAGGCGACGAAGCCGCAGACAGTACAGATAGTACGGCAAGGCGAGGCAACGCCGTACTGGTTTAAAGTTAATCCACTATAAATGGCTTTATTTTTTTGTTTGTTAAACCAGGTTCTATTAGATAGTTATGCTCTATCGTTTATGATTTCAATAAATCCGATAAGCTATCATCTTCTTCCGCTGCAACCGTATATTTCTCTTGTGCCCATTCGCCTAAGTCAATCAACCGGCAACGCTGACTGCAAAACGGTCGGTATTTACTCTCTTCATTCAATATCACCGGTTTTTGACAGGTCGGACATTTCACAGTCGTTACTTCAGTCATTATTTGTTCCTTACAAATCATTTATGCTTTGTCTGTTGATTGAAATATTTCACGTTAAGGGTAATGATGCACCAAATTTCGATTTGCCGGAATATCCCAGATAAAACCTATGCAAGTCCTGAATTTTTTGGGTCAATTCAGATAAAGTCCCTTCATTTTCTAAGACATCATCTGCATAGAGCAGCCGCGTTTTGCGGCTGGCCTGAGTGTTCATAATGCGCTTGATCTCTTCTGTGTCCAAACCGCTTCTTTGCTGAACGCGAAGAATTTGGGTTGCTTCAGAAACGTCGATAACCAATACTCTATCGACAGCCGCTAAAAATTCCGGATTTTCAATCAGCAAAGGTACATCGATAATGCCGTATGTAGCACTAGGATAGCGGTTTTTTGCCGATTTGATTTCATTTAAAATTAAAGGCAGCAACACCTCCTCCAATTCTTTTTTTGCTTGAGGTCGTCTGAAAACAAGATCCCTCAAAGCAGCACGGTTCAGACTGTTTTGGGTATGAAAAACCTTGTCGCCAAAAAGACGGCGGATAGCCGGTAATGCTATACCGTTATCCGCCGTCAGGTTTCGGCTCAGGGCGTCGGCATCAATGTGTGGGACACCCAAATCAGAAAAGATTTTTGCTGCTTGAGATTTCCCGCTGCCGATACCGCCCGTCAAACCTATCCATAAAGTCATATTAAAACCCTGATTTGGTCAGCCACCAAGTGACGGCATGATGTACCGGCTCATTAGCTACCAAAATAATCCAGCCGGCAATAGCCAAACTCGGACCGAATGCAAAATATTGTCCTTTGGCAACACGTCCGATAATCGCACCAATCAGACCAATTAACGCTGCCATAAAGACCAATACAGGTAAAATGCCGACACCAAGCCATGCACCTAGTGCAGCCAGCAATTTAAAATCGCCGTTACCCATACCGATTTTTCCAGTCAAAAGCTTATAGATAAAACACAACAGCCATAAGCTCATATAGCCGAAAACCGCGCCTAAAACGGCAGATTTTAATGGAACAAAAGTACCGCTTAAATTAAACAGCAAACCTAACCATATCAACGGCAGGGTCAGGCTGTCGGGTAAATATTGAGTATCCGCATCGATAAAGGTTAATGCAATCAATAGCGCAGTCAATATCAAACCGCCAAATGCAGCCATCGTCCAGCCATATTGCCACGCCACTACGCCAAACAATATACCGGTCAATAATTCGATTAAGGGATAACGGATGCTGATGGGCGTTTTACACGAACCACATTTACCGCCAAGCATCAGATAACTGACAATCGGAATATTTTGCCAAGCCTTTACTGGGGCATGACACTTAGGGCAGCGGGAATCCGGTTTCATCAAATTGAATGGTTGCTGCTCTTCTTCCGTTAATTCAAGTTGCAAATGCTCTTTCGCAAACTGAGTCCAGCCGCGTTCCATCATGACAGGAACGCGGTAAATGACAACATTAAGGAAACTTCCGATCAACAAACCAACGACGACAGATAATGGAATAGCAAATGGCGCTAATGTATCCAAAGACTCCAACATATTAACCTACTACGTTACCGAGGTTAAACAGCGGCAGATACATTGCTACCAACAATGTTCCGATGATGGAGCCTAAAACTACCATAATGATGGGCTCCATCAGTGAGGATAATTGTGCTACAGAGTTATCAACTTCATCCTCGTAAAATTCAGCAGCCTTATTCAGCATATCATCAAGGGAACCGGATTCTTCACCAATAGCGGCCATTTGAATAACCATATTGGGGAACATATCCGTACTTTGCATACTCGAAGTCAAAGAAAGACCTTGAGTAACTTTCGCACGAATGTCCTGTGTTGCCTCCTCATAAAGGATATTACCGGCTGCACCTGCTACTGAATCTAAAACTTCTACCAAAGGTACGCCTGCTGCAAACAAGGTGGAAGTGGTACGAGCCCAGCGAGCAATAGTTGCTTTACGGACAATTTGACCAAAAATTGGTAAACGTAAAACCATCGCATCTATACGTTTCTGGAAATTTGGTGATTTTTCATGTAGTTTATAAACACCAAAACAAATGGCAATAACCATAACAATCATCAGCCACCCATATTCCACGAATATTTTGGAAATATCCATAACAATTTTGGTTAAACCAGGTAATTCAGCACCCATTCCAGCATAAACTTTACCAAATTCAGGTAATACCCAACGCATCATTACGAAGATCAATGCTATTGCAACAACAACAATAGAAATTGGGTACGTCAGCGCGGTTTTCACTTT
Source organism: uncultured Neisseria sp. (assembly GCA_963533245.1). Lineage (GTDB taxonomy): Bacteria > Pseudomonadota > Gammaproteobacteria > Burkholderiales > Neisseriaceae > Neisseria. Next base: position 5,954 of record CAUSOO010000060.1, on the reverse strand, counting down.
TTTCTTAATGGCTTGCGTTTTCTCTTTATATACAGCAAGTTTATCCAACAGGCTTTCCAAAACACCGCCAGCTTCGCCGGCCGCAATCAGATTGCAATAAAAACGGTCGAAATATTTTGGATATTTGGCAAATGATTTACCTAATGCACTACCTTGTTCCACATCTGCACGGACTTGCATCAACATTTCAGTCATGGATGGGTTGGAGTGTCCGCGTGCGACAATTTCAAAAGCCTGCATTAAAGGCAGACCTGCTTTCATCATGGTGGCGAGTTGACGGGTAAAGACAGTAATGTCTTCTTGAGTAATGCGACGTTTTTTAGTTGCCTTTACCTTACTGATACGTAAAGGCCGTATCCCGCGGCGTTGGAGCTTTTTACGCGCTTCTTCTTCGTCTTTGGCGACTACTTCGCCTCGGACTAATTGATCCGTATTGGTATTTTTACCTTCAAACGTAAAACGTTTGCCTTTATTTTTTTGAGCGAATAAGCCTCTTTTTTGCTCTGCTTGAGCCATTTTGTTACCCCTTGGTTTAAATGTTTAAGAATGAAGAAAACAAAAGTCCCCGTGTTTCTTCGATTCAATGGTTTAATCGTTAGTGTGAGCAATCACTTCTTCTAATGAAGTCAAACCTTGCATAACTTTTAATAAGCCTGCACGGCGTAAATCGACCATGCCTTCTTTATAGGCCATGTTCATAATATCAACTTCCGTACCATTATTCATAATGACACGTTGCATTTCCTCGGTAATCGGCATTACTTCGTAGACACCGACACGGCCTTTGAAGCCTTTCCCACGGCAACTATCGCAGCCGACAGGACGGTAGAGTTTCCAATCCTTTGCTAAATCTTCATCTGTAAATCCTGCTTTTTTTAATGCGGGAACTGGAGGACGTTCAACCTCACGCTTACAGCTCGAACACAGACGACGCAATAGTCGTTGCGCCATAATTAAGCTGACGGAACTGGCAATGTTGAATGGGGCAACCCCCATGTTCAACATACGGGATAGGGTCGCAGGCGCGTTATTGGTATGCAACGTTGAAAACACCATATGTCCGGTTTGTGCCGCTTTGATGGCAATATCCGCGGTTTCCAAATCCCGAATCTCACCTACCATGATAATGTCAGGATCTTGTCGCAAGAAAGACTTCAACGCCGCAGCAAAAGTCAAACCTTGTTTGTCATTGACGTTGACTTGGTTGATGCCGGGTAAATTAATCTCGGCCGGGTCTTCTGCAGTGGAAATATTGACGTCTTCTGTATTTAAAATATTCAAGCAAGTATAAAGTGATACGGTTTTACCGGAGCCTGTCGGACCTGTTACCAATACCATGCCATAAGGCCGATGAATGGCCTCAAGCAGCATTTCTTTTTGGAAGGGTTCGAATCCCAGTTGGTCAATATTTAAAGTTGCTGCATCAGAATTCAGAATACGCATTACCACTTTTTCACCAAAAAGCGTAGGTAACGTACTTACACGAAAATCAATGGGGCGACCGTGTTTATGGAAAGCAATCTGAATACGACCATCTTGCGGTACGCGTTTTTCCGAAATGTCCAAACGCGCCATTACTTTGATGCGTGAAGCCAGCTGTCCGCGTACAGCAACAGGGGGTTGAACCACTTCCCTTAGCTGTCCATCTACACGAAAACGGACACGAGCCATTTGTTCATAAAATTCGAAATGTATATCGGATGCGCCTGCATTTAGTGCATCTGATAAAGTTTTGTGAATAAAGCGTGGAATAGGTCCATCTTCAGCCTCTTCGTTGTCAATATAAAGCGCCTGAGAGGGCTGGGCAGCTTCTTGTTCTTCACTAATTTCTTTTAAGATGGTGGTAGAACGTTGTCCTAACCATTCTAAAAGGGAGCTTAACTGATCGTCAGGTACGACAACCAAATCTATCGTAACACCTGAAGAAAAAGTGATTTTTTGGAAGTTTTGGATTTGTGTCGGGTCTGATACGGCCAGATAAACTTTACGGCCGCGACGAAATATGGGTATGCATCGATTTTGAACCATCTGTTCTTCGCTTAAAACATCAGTTATGACATTGCTGCGAGGATAATGATGCAAATCCAATAAGGGGTAGCTGAATACACGTGCAACTAATTCTCCTAAACTTCTAGGAGAGATGATGCCGTCCGCAAAAAGCATGGGTAAGATTTCTTTCCCTGATTTCAAGGCATTGCCGTAATGTTCAGCTTGTGCATTTGTAATGGTCTGGCTTTGAAGCAGTACGCGTAATAGTCCGATACTCATTATTCAATTATCCATTTCTTGTATAACCTTTTATACAGTAAATATTTTCAGGCATCATGCCGATGAAATATCTTACAAAAAGGAGATCCCCATTGGTTACTTGATATTTTGTATTTAACTGTATTAAAAGGAAATTTTATTTTAAGTGTTTTTATTTATTGTTAAGGAATAATATGATATTCCGATGATATGTGCAATCCCTTATTTATGCAGAATATTATAGGGAGGGTGGTTTGGAAATTTTTAGGGAGTCGCTATTATAAGGCAAACAATACAGTTGCAACACTTCTCGGCGGAACTTTGTATGAGACTCTCTTAGAGTGATTGCTTTGGATGCTGTTTCTAGCGGGATAATTTGGTGGTATTTAAGAGACAGTATGGTGGGGATAGACCACATGTAGGTCGTCTGAAAACTAAAAATGCGAAAAGCCGAATCATGTTTGAGTACATGATCCGGCTTTGATTTGATATGAGCGACTATTTCAGTAAATTAAGTCAATTAAAAATAGGGACTCAGTTCATTAGTTGATAACTTATTGGCGAATACGAGTTTGCGCGGGAGCAGGTGCAACTTCGCGAATAATGACTTCACGAACAACTTGAGGTTCTGCTTTTTTCGGACCGCAGCCTTCAGGCATCCAATAGAATGATTGGGCATTTTTGTCTTTATCAAACAGAATTTTGAATTGGCAAGTTTTGTGTTCGCCATTTTCACGGTAGTTGAACAAGTAGTCCCACTCGCGCACGCCATAAAGACCTTCTTGGAAGTGAGGACGTCCAATCAGTTCATAGATTTGGTCTTTATTCATGCCGGCTTCAATTTGACGGACATTATCCCAGTTTGGCCAAGAACCATGTTGAGTACCATCGTGACGCAGGGTGGTTTTTGCAGCATCAGGCCATACGGGATTGTCAGTAGTGCCTTCTTTGCTAACTTTGCTCAGATTACCACAGGCTGCCAAGGAGAGTGCTGCAATCGCAGGCAATACAAATTTCGATAATTTCATGTTTTTTCCTTTTATATCAAATCTTTGATAGATGGAGATGATTTTAAACCATCCTCCCTAGGTCTTACCATTGGTAGCCGACGCTTCCGCCCCAGTTGACATCTTTGCGGGTGTTCACGCTTACGCCGGTTTTGATAGACCATTTGTTGTTATCGGAATTATGTGCATAACCAACAGCAATTGCTTGTTGACCACGATAGCCACCTACAGCTGCAGAAACGATACTTTTACCTGCTTCGTTCGGACGTTGCAGGAAGCCGATTGCAGTAGCACCAGCGATACCTGCACGCAGGTCTTTGTTCATATCGTTGATACGGTCTTGGAGGTTATTGATAACGATGGTGTTGCCGTTTGTTTGTGCGGCTACTTGGTACAGTTGGCTGCCGTTGATGGCATCTGTGCTGGTAGGTGTGATACGGCCGGCTGCAACATTGGTGATTGTACGTTCGTTACCTGCTGAGCCTACACTTACTGTAGATGTAGGATTAGTACCGGCAAAACCACTGTAAGTTACACCGTTTACAGTAGCGCTGTTAGTGCCTACTGCAGCAGAAGTAGTAGAATTTGCGCCTAAAGCAACAGAGTATTCATCACTTGCAATCGCTCCGCGACCGATAGCGACAGAAGAGCCGCCTTTAGCTTGGGCCTGCAGACCAGAAGCTACGCTGGCGTTTCCAGTAGCTTGGGAAGCAGGGCCTGTTGCAACAGAGTAGTTGCCGCTGGCAACGGAAGAAGAACCTACTGCAGCTGCAGAAGTACCACTGGCTTGAGCTTTTTGACCTACTGCAACGGTGTAAGCGCCGGTTGCTTGAGTACCTTGTCCGACAGCGGTGGAGGCAGGAGCTGTAGCATTAGAGCCGGAGCCAAATGCGGTAGAAGACAAGCCTTCAGCGACAGAGGAAGAACCTACTGCAGTGCTGCTGTTGCCTTTTGCGGCAGCTTGGCGACCGATAGCGGTAGCCGCATTAGCAGTTGCATTGGCGCCTTGACCGAAAGCTGCAGCGGCAGTGCCTTCAGCTTTGGAGAGTGTGCCAACTGCAGTGGCAGATTCATGTTGAGCAGTGGTTTCAGTACCAATTGCAACGGTGCTGTGGCTTTTTGCGCTGGCGTTAACGCCTACAGCCACGCCGTAACGGCCAGTTGCGCCCTTGCTGTCATAGTTGCCGCGGGCGGGTTCGCCGTTATCGTGAATGCTTACATATGAAGCATTTGTCAGCGCTGCTGCAAATGCAGGCGAAGCAGAAACAAGACCTGCAGCTGCCAATGACAAAGCCACTGTTTTGTTGAGCGCGGTAAAACGATTCATGTGTGTTTTGTGTTTCATAATTATCTCCCTGATAAAAACACATAAATAATAATATGGATGAATCTATATATTTTGCATATTTTAATTGACAAATATATGCCGTTTATCTAATATGCATACCACTGGTCATCGAGCAGTAGTAAAATACATAAAATTTTATTTCTAAAAAATAAAATTGATTCAGAAAACAAATGGTTCGAAGCACGATTTGCTACTTCGTACATGATCACCATTATATGAAGTTCCTTATTTTGTATTTATTATTTTTTTTTATCAAATATTAACTTCATTATAAAAAAACAATCGATTTCCTCATTATCTATATGTAATATATAACAAAAAAAATAATAACACATATAATATATTTATGTTTTTTGATTTATTTTGGTTTTAAATTGCGTTTTTTGCTTTTTGGTTAATTAAAAATATCTTATTTGTTCGGTTTGGTCATTGTTGAAATCAAGCGTTGCATTTTATATATTTAATATGGTAGGAAATTTTATATGAAGATATATTTTTTCCACTGGGAATGATATTTTTCTTTTTTGTCTCTCTGTTAATTATTCCATAGATTTGTGTTGTATTTTCGATACTTGTGCCATGGTGTGGATAAGAGGTGTTTTTGTTTGGATGGTATATATTGGAATAAGCTGAGATTTGTAAAGACAATCCGAGTTTTCAGGCGACCTTTTAGTCAAAAATAAAGCCCGATTATTGCAATCGGGCTTTATTGGTTTGTGGTTGTATCATTCAATCACGATTTTCGGGAAGCGGCTGCTGAAATCTTTGCCTTTGTCTGCAATGGTCAGGGCGATTTGAAAGGCTGCGTCGGTATAAATTTTGGCAATAGCGGGATGTTCGTCAAACAACTGTTTCGCCGTGCCGCCATCCATTGCTTCGCGTACGGGCAGGCTTAACGGAAGCTGTCCGAGCAGCGGGACATTCAGACGGCCTGCCAGGTTTTTGCCGCCTTCAGAACCGAAAATAGCTTCGGCGTGGCCGCAGTTGGAGCAGATATGTACCGACATGTTTTCCAGTACGCCGAAAATCGGAATATTGACTTTGTGGAACATATCGACTGCTTTGCGCGCGTCAATCAGGGCAATGTCTTGCGGTGTGGTAACGACGACCGAACCGGTTACGGGGATTTTCTGCGACAGGGTGAGCTGGATGTCGCCTGTACCCGGCGGCAGGTCGATGAAGAGGTAGTCCACTTCATCCCACTCGCTTTGGAACATCAACTGCTGCAAGGCTTGGCTGACCATCGGGCCGCGCCAAACGACGGCTTGGTCGGTATCGACCAGAAAGCCGATGGACATCACTTGGATGCCGCTGTCGGCTTCGACGGGAATCAGTTTTTTGTTTTGTTGGTC
>CAUSOO010000059.1:0-14071 GCA_963533245.1 uncultured Neisseria sp. | reverse complement strand
TCTCTTTGAGCTAAGGCGAGGCAACGCCGTACTGGTTTAAATTTAATCCACTATACTTTCCGTAATACCTGCCATGTTAAGCTTGCAGTAACGCCCAACACTCTTTCAGACGACCTAAACCTTATGCGCTACCTTATCCCCCTCTTCTTCCTGTCATTTCCGTTAGCAACCTATGCCGGCGGTGATTCTTCAAAAGCCCAAGTCCTCAGTATTGTAGGCAGCCACGGTTACTATCGAATTTCCGTCCGCCAAATAGAACACCTAATTTATGACGATGGGTGTACGACATACAATATCCGTATTACCCCTCCTAGAAAAACCTTTTGGGATCTGTTTGGTCTGGGACGAGCCGACGACCATCCCACCGCCGAACAAACACAAGCTGCTGCCGCAGTGTTAAAACAGTATGCTGCCAATCAGCAACCGCTAGAAATCGGCTATTTGGGCGGCGGACTGTATCCCGATCCTCGACAAAAATGCCTTTATCACGGCACTGGGATGAGGTTTGATGCACCGGACTATTTAGCCGTACGTCAAGACGGACGCCTGAGTCTATATCCTTATCTGACCAAACCATAAATACATCCCCGCCACAAAGTAAAAGGTCGTCTGAAAACGGACGCAGTCAGTTTCTGCGGAGCTAAAACGAACTCAGTGAATCTTGAGAACAATTTTTTCAGACGACCCTTCCTAATACCAGCCAATCGAAATAAAAACCCCTTCCGCCCCAACCCGATCGGTTCAAGCCTCATCTACTGCACGATATCGCCCCACTCCAAACCGAATTTCTGCAAATATTTGCGCAGCCTGTCGCTGTCATTGGTTTTGGCGCGGCTGTTTCGGGAAACATGAAACAATGCCCGCCCCGCCTGCGCCATGTTTTGGTGTTTGCGGCATTCGTCAATCACGTTCTGCAATTGCAAGCGGTCAAACAAATCCAAATTTTCCCAATCGATTTTGTCAGGATAGTTATCCGCCTTTTCAGACGACCCCTTGTGCAAAAGGTCGTCTGAATCCGCCTCTTCAGCCCATAACCATTTGAGCCGCTCAATTTCCGCCGCTACTTGCTCCGCCTGTATCCTGCCCTGCGGGGCAAGCGTGGCCAGGCGCATGATGCTGGCGGCAAGGTCGCGGAAATTGCCGCGCCATCGGGCTTCGCTTGAATGAGCGAAGGCAAGGTAGGCAGACAGGGCTTCTTTATTGAAACGGGTGGCGCGGCCGAGTTCCTGCGAGGCGAGCGCGAGCTGGTGTTCGATGTTCGGCTCGATGTCTTCACGGCGGTCGGCGAGCGCGGGCAGCGGGTAATTCCAAATATTGATGCGGGCGAACAGGTCTTCGCGAAAGCGTCCGGCGCGGATTTCCCGCCGCAGGTCGCGGTTGGTACCGGCGATAAGCTGGAAGCTGCTGTGCACTTCCTTGTCGCTACCGACGGGATAAAAATGTTTTTCTTCAATGGCTTTGAGCAACATGGCCTGTTCGTCCAAGCCCAATTCGCCGATTTCGTCCAAAAACAGTACGCCGCCGTCGGCGGTTTTCAAATAGCCTTCGCGCTTTTCCGCCGCGCCGGTAAACGCGCCTTTTTTGTGTCCGAACAGGGCGGAAGCCGCGCCGTCGCCGCGCAAGGTGGCGCAGTTCACATCGACAAACTCGCCTTTAATCAGATGGCGCGCCTTTTTCAATTCGAAAATCCTGCGTGCCAGCATCGATTTGCCCGCACCGGTAGGGCCGGAGAGCAGAATCGGCGATGGGGAATGCAGCGCGACTTGTTCGATTTCGGCAATCATGCGGTTGAAGGCGGCGTTTTGGGTGGAGATGCCGCTTTTCAGGTAGCGCACCGCGTCATCGCGCACAGCGGCAAGGCGTTCGGCAAGCACATCGTAACGCGCCAAATCCAAATCGATGATTTCATAACCGCCGATATCTCCTTTCCCCATGCTGCGCCTTTGGTTTTTCGGTGGCGCAGTCTGCAACAGCACGCCGGGGATTTGACGCGATTCCACCAATAAAAACAGGCAGATTTGCGCAACGTGCGTACCCGTGGTGATGTGGGTGAGATAAGTTTCTTCCTCAGTATCAAATGCATAGCCCGCCGCCCAGTCGTGCAGCTTGGTATAAACCTCGGAAAAATCCCACGGGTTTTCCAGCTCCATAGGCACGAGATTGACAACGGTGTGCGGCGACACCTGCTGAATATCGGCTTTTACATGATCCGCCAGATCACGGTATTTCTCCGCATAAAACAGCTCCATGCGGTCAAGATGAAAATCATGACGCTGATTCATGGCGACATTCGGCCGCCACTTCTGCCAACGCCCTTGACCGAAACCACTGTCCAACACCGTACCGAGAAAGCTGACGGCAACTTGTTTTTTGGGTGCAGTATTCATTTTCAGACGACCTCTAAACGATTCTTTCCAAGACAAATGCGCCGTAATCGTCGCCCAAAGGCAGCTCGAAATCCGTATGTAAGATTTGGCGTTCCGCCTGCACGGTTTCACCGGTTTCCGGGTTGAAGCCCTCTTTCAAGGTCGTCTGAAAATACACGCCGAAGCCGCGCTTCTGCCATGCGGGCAATTCGTTGAAATTAATGTTATTTTCAAACAGCAAATCGTGTTTTTGAGCGCGTGTCAGCCCGCTGACGGCATCCGTGGCGCGGGACACGCTTTCGCCTTTTTTGCGCAGCATCCAATAGCAGTGGGCGTTGAGCGCGTTGCGGTGCGCGTCTTCATGCCGCCAACGGAAATAATCGACCACCAGTTTTTCGTTCGGCAAAACGCAAACTCTGGCATCAAAAGCGGCGGGCTGCCCGTTTGCCACCGAAAAGGCAGCGCTGGCTTCGCCCGCCAATACCGAAATGATTTTGCGCGTTTTGCGTTTGAAAGTATCGTCGTCGCGGCGCAACAGCAGCGAAATTTCATCGCTTTCCGAATAGCCGTACGCCACATTGAAGCCGCACTGCATCAAATGCTGGACGGTGTGCGCCATCAGGTCGCGGAAACGGATGTCGAATGGGGCTTTAAACTGCCAAATTTCCTTAGTCAACCGCGTAAAGCCACGCCCGTCCAAGCGCACTACGATGAAATTTTCCTGCGGCACGCAAAAATCGTAAGCGGTTTCGTATTGCCGCAGGCATTTGTCCAAATCATCGAATCGCATCACATCTCCTTAAATATCTTATTTTCTATAAATCTATCTAAAAATATATTTTTCAGTATTCTACGCTTTTTGCCAAAAAAGACCACATTAAAATATATTTTCTTTATATTCAATAAATTAAAAATTAATTTTGAAATTTTTTTATCGTTGGCACGCTGTTGGCTATGTTGTAAATGTAACGATGCAGCAGATGCTGCGGAAAATACAGTTCTACAGGAAAGATTTTTCCGTAAATTTTTAGCTGCCGTGTCGTTACAGGGCGAATGCCGACAAGACTACAAGGTTTCTGCAGGTTCGACTCCTGCCTCGCCTAATAGGCGTTGACGTCTTGTTTTTCTAGTCGCCCACCTTTTCTGATTCAGCAGGCAAATGCCAGCCTTGTTTCCCTGAATGGCTGATGGCTTGCTGTATCGCTTGATCACTCAAGGTCGTCTGAAACTTTTCAGACGACCTACGATGAAAACCGTTTTAGGTGCATTCGGCAAATGCCGGAGGAATTACAGCCTGCCAACGCTCGAGGTCGCGGGTTCGAATCCCGCCTCTGCCGCCAACTATGGCAGAGTAGCTCAGAGGATAGAGCGCGTAAAAATTTCTCTACTCCTTGTTGCCAGATGTACCACCCCTTACGGGCGGATGCCGGCAGGATTACATTAGATCGGTTATTGCGGGTTCGATTCCCGCCGCCGGAAACGGCGTAAATCCTGCCAATCTAGCCGCCCACCCTTTTTTGCAGCATGGCGGACAAATGCCTTGGGAACTACATTCGTCGCAGGTTCGAGTCCTGCCCCGCTTTCGGCGGGTAGCTCAGTCGGTTAGAGCAATTAGGCGTTTCCAAAAAACTCGTTGTTTGCCGTGCTGCCCCTTATCAACACTTTCAGACGACCTGAAGAAGACATAGCCATGAACATCCTTTTCCGAAAAAAAGCTACCTGAAACTGAGCCGACTTTAAGGAATAGATATGAACACTTGGCTAATCATAGGCGTCATCGTTTTTTCGACTCTGGTTTGCTGGTCGTTCCAAACCTGCCGCAGCCGCAAACGCGAGCAGGCTTGGCGGAAACAGACTTTTCCCGAAGCGGAATGCAGTTTGATAAAGGAAGGCTGCCGTTACGACATCGTGCTTTCAGACGGCCGCACCTTCCGCCAAGCTGAAATACTCGGCACGGCGCAGGGCAAAGAGGCAGAGTTTCTGTTCGGCTATGGAAGCATGCTTGTGCTGCGTCTTTCAGACGACCGCAAAGCCTATGTGCGGCAGGCATGTATCCGCTGCATGATTGAAAGCGAAAGGTCGTCTGAAAGTACAGCTTCAATGAAGTTAAAACCAATATTTACAAGTTTTACGGGCGGATGCCGGCAGGATTACATTGGATAAACAATCGTCGTACTAATAATACGAAGCAGAAATCCTGCCACAGACTAGCCGCCCCCCCTTTTTTACGGCGGCAGGCGGATGCCTGAAGGGATTACATTAACCTTCCACGTTAAAAAACCGTATCCCTTCAAATATTAGCCGCCACGCCGCCACCCATTCGAGGCCGTCTGAAACGCTGCTTTTATAAAGCTAAAACATCGGACCACCCAAAAACAACAACACGAAAGGAAATGAAAAATGGCTAACACCACCTTGTTCCAATCCATTAAAACCCGTTTGACTGCCGCCAACACCTACAACGAAGCAGGCGGCATCGCCTACACGCTGACACCCAAACAACAGCTCGCCCAGCTTGCCGCCACCGGCTGCCTGAACAGCACCTACTACGCCGATGCGCAAGACCAGCTTGAGCAAGTATTGGCATTGGCAGAAAACTTGGATGCCGAGTTTATCGCCAAAACCGCCGTGTACGCCCGTCAGAAAGGTTTTATGAAAGACATACCCGCGCTGTTGCTTGCCGTATTGGCGCAGAAAGATGTGAACATGCTTGCCCGCGTATTCGACCAAGTAGCGGACAACGGTAAAATGTTGCGCAACTTCGCGCAAATCATCCGCAGCGGCGCAGTCGGCAGAAAATCCTTCGGCAACCGTCCGAAAAAACTGATACAGACCTGGCTTTTGACCGCCACCGAAAAACAACTGTTGAACGCAGCCGTCGGCAATTCGCCGTCGCTGGCGGACGTGGTCAAAATGGTGCATCCCAAACCGCGTGAAGCATGGCGCGCCGCATGGTTTGCGTGGCTCATCGGCAAACCGTATGACCGTGCAGCATTGCCGCCCATCACCCGCGCTTTTGAAGACTACAAACAAAGCCGCCAAGGCACATTGCCCGACGTTCCGTTCCAAATGCTCACTGCGTTGGAATTGAACAGCGGCGACTGGGCGCAAATCGCCCGCAACGGCTCATGGCAGCAGGTTCGCCAAAACCTGAACACTTTCCTGCGCCACGATGTGTTTGCGAAAAGCAAAAACATTAAAATGGTGGCAGAAAAACTGCGCGACCAAACCGCCATCCGCCGCGCCCGCGTCCTACCTTACCAATTGCTGACCGCGTATCAGGCAACATCCGAACAGATGCCGTTTGAAATCCGCGAAGCCTTGCAAGATGCGATGGAAACCGCCGTACAAAACGTACCGGCAATCCGAGGCAAAGTCGTGGTTTGCCCGGACGTCTCCGGCTCCATGCACAGCCCGTCCACCGGCTATCGCGGCAGCGCGACCAGCAGAACCCGCTGTATCGACATCGCCGCGCTCGTATCCGCCGCCATGTTGCGCACCAACCCGAAAGCCCGCGTGATACCGTTTGAACAAATCACGGTAAACGTGCAGCTCAACCCGCGAGACAGCATCATGACCAACGCCCAAAAACTCGCCAATATCGGCGGCGGCGGAACGGCATGTAGCGCACCGCTCGCCCTGTTGAACCGCGAAAAAGCCGATGTGGATTTGGTCGTCATCGTGTCTGACAACGAAAGCTGGGCAGACCTCGGACAATGGGGCGGCAAAACCGGCCTGATGAAGGAATGGGACATCCTGAAACAACGCTGCCCCGAAGCCAAACTCGTCTGCTTGGACATCCAGCCCTACACAACCGCACAGGCGCAAAACCGCCATGACATCTTGAACATCGGGGGCTTCTCCGACCAAGTGTTCACGCTCATAGGCTCGTTCGCCGAGCAAGGTATGGGCGCGGATTTCTGGGTGGAAGAGATTGAGAAAACCGAGCTGGCGGCGGTAAATTAGCCAAGGGGTCGTCTGAAAGTAAATCTGAAATATGAATTTTTAGTTTTTTAGAATTATATTTTAGACACCTCTTTCACGTAATATAATAATTAATATTAATCATATAAAATGGATTTTATATGTAATTCTTCAAATTTATAAAGGAAATATAATGTTTAATTATAGTTTATATACTGATGTCAATCAAAAAATCAAAACATTTTGCTCACGATGTAACAACATAACTAACCATTCTATAAAAGTTGACTATAAAGAAACCTACCATGATGATGACTTTGATTCTTGTACAAATTTTCAAATTATAAAATGTGATGGATGTGATGACATTAGTTTCAGAAAACTTTCTTCTAATAGCGAGGAATACGAACATAATATTAATGGAGACCCAGTATATCTTGAAAAAGAAGAAATCTATCCCGAACGTAGCACCAAACGCAAACCAATTGATATGGATGATTTGTACTTAATTCCCAATAAGTGCAGAAAAATCTATAAAGAAACTAACTTCTCTTTAGAGCATAAATTTAATTTGCTTGGCGCTGTTGGCTTACGTATCTTAACGGAAGCGATTTGCTTAGATCAAATTAGAAAAAAAGGAATTAAAGCTTCTGAAAATGATAGCCTTTTCAAAAAAATTGATTTATTAGCTGAGGAAGGGATTTTATCACAAGACTCAAAAGATATTTTACATGCTATACGAACTATTGGAAATGAATCTGCACATCAAATTGAACAACAACCAATCGAATTACTAACCTTAGCCTTTAATATTTTGGAGGATTTATTAAAAACGCTATATATATACCCTAAAGAGTTTAAAAAAATCAAAAGTCAACAAGATTTTAAGTAGAAACATTAAGAAAGCCGCTAATCCGTAAATCTATCAGAAGGTTTATGGCCAATTACGAACGAAAATGGGCGCAAATTTTTAAGCAACAAAAACCAAGCAAACTATGCCAACGATGGTAAGCCAACCAAACAATTATCATGAAAACATAAGAAAATCATTTTCAGACGACCCCTCACACCAAACGTCGTCTGAAAACCCAAATAAGGAAATCAAACACTATGCAAAAATTCATCTTAATCCGCGGTCATCAAGGTTCGGGAAAATCGACTTTCGCCGAACAAAAAGCCGCCGAATTTAAAGCGCAGTATCCGGATGCGGAAATCGTCCGTATTGAAAACGACTTGCTCATGACCGACGAAAACGGCGTGTACCGCTGGTCGGGCGAGGCGCTGGATAAGGCTCAGAAGCGCGGTAATGCTTTGATGACCGAGACCTTAAAAATCGGACGACAAAATCCGAACCGCAACATTTTGATCATCCATTCCAACACCAACCAAAAGGCTTCGCGTTGCCGCCATTTGTTGGATCTGGCGAAAAAAAGCGGTTTTGAAACAGAAATCTACCGTATGCACAATTTCTATCCTAACCTGCACGGCGTGAAAGAGCATGACGTGTTGGCGGCGTATATCAAGCTGAACCAAAACCGTGTGGCAAACGAAATCCACGTCGAAGCCGTACAACCCGCCAGTGCGGAACAGTTAGAAAAAATCAAGCAAATGCAGGCTTTCGAGCGGCAACCCTTGTCGTTTGACGAAGCACAGCAAACCTTCGTCACCGAAAATTATCTGCAACACGGCAGCCGCAACTTTACCGCCAAAGCATCCAAGCGTTATCCCGAATTGCGCGTGTTGAAATACGCCCGCAGCGTGTTCTACGACAACCGCTTCGACGATGCGCTGCTGGAAATGCGCGGTTTGATTATCGACGCGCACAACCGCATCATCGTGCGCCCGTTTAAAAAAGTGTTCAATTATTCGGAACGTATTGCCAAAGGCAGCCGTTATCCGATCCGAATCAGCGACGATAGATTGGTGGATGCGGTCGTAAAAGTAAACGGCTTCCTCGGCTGCTGCACTTTCGTCTCGCTTTCAGACGACCACCCGTCCCACGGCGCGGCGTTTGACGGAAAAGTGCTGTATTCGACCACCGGCTCGCTCGACAGCGCGTTTGCCGACATGACCGCCGTACACTGCGCGCAATACGAACCCCTGTTCCGCGCTTATCCGAACCACACTTTTTTGTTTGAAATCACAGACGCGAAAGACGTCCACATCATCCGCGAAGAATTGGGCGAAACCTTAATCGGCTGCATCGATGTAGCAACAGGCCGTCAGTTTAGCGAAGCCGAATTGGACGAAATCGGCAAACAATACGGCATCCGCCGCCCAGAAACGCTAAAAAACATCACGTTCGGCGAGCTGAAAGGTCGTCTGAAAAATGTGGAACACGAAGGCTTTATGGTATTTGATGCGCAAAACGGCGAAATGCTGTTCAAACTCAAATCGCCGTATTACCTGATTTCAAAGTTTTTAGGACGAAGCAACGAGGGCAATATCGGCCGCAAACTGGATAAACGCCATGTTGATGAAGAATTTTATCCTTTAATCGACTATATCCACGACCATCAGGAAGCGTTCAACGCTATGCCGGAATTGGATAAAATCGCGTTCATTCAGGCGTTTTTAAGACAACTGTAAGGTCGTCTGAAAACGCCGGACGCTTGTGATAATATGACGGCGGCGGATACTTCGTCTCATCCGCCCCTCATTATTGCAAAAGGAAAAATGATGAAAAAAACCAATATTGTCAAAAAATTGATGCTTGCCGCCGTAATGTTCCCGTTGGCGGCACAGGCGGCGCAAGCTGCGGAGATGGCGTCCTTCGGCGAACCGCCCAAAGACTTCAAAATCGGCTATCAAACCCAACGAAACGGCATGATCATGGTCAAGTTCGTACCGCAGAAACAAACCGTCGACAACTGGACGCAAATGATCGCCCTGCAATCCATAGCAGGCGCAAACCCAGGCGTGGCCGCATTCGGCAACAATCTGTCTACCTTATGGAAAAATACCTGCCTGGAAAGCAGCTTTGACACTGTACTGGAAGGAAAAGAAAACGGTTATCCCTTCGCATTATGGATGATAGCTTGCGAAAACAACCCGAGCAGCAACAAACCCGAAGTGACTTGGGTGAAGGCTGTACAAGGCAACGACGGTTTGTATGTGAAACAATACTCCTTCCGCTATGCGCCAAACTATGCTGAAATTACCAATGCCATGGAGCATCTGCGCAATTTAATCGTCTGCAACAATAGTGCGAAGCATCCTTGCAGCAAAAGCGGAAAATAAGCGTTTAAACGTTTTCAGACGACCTTGGCAGTAAAATGCAACAAGGCCGTCGGTTTAAAATAACAAAAAAACAAACACTCATGCGCCGTACTCGAATGCCTCGATTTCGCCAACCTTAGGCGCATAACCGCTGCTTGTGTCGTGGCGCAAATCCAGCCAAATATCCATCAACGCCCAAGCGGCAGGCGCGGCAATGACGTTCTGCCCCATGCACAACACCTGCGCGTCGTAGTTTTCCACCGAGCCGCGGACGGTAAGCAAATCGTGCGCCGTCGCCGCCCTTATGCCGCGTACCTTATTGGCGGCAATCGCCGTACCCACGCCCGTACCGCAAATCAACAGCGCGCGGTCGGCACGTCCCGCCGCCACTTCCTGCGCCGCCGCAAACGAAAGCTGCGGATACGTTCCGTCCAACGAGGATAAATCAACCAAACTACCGACACGCGGATCGTTTTGCAAATGCGCTTTGAGCGCGTCTTTTAATAGTGCGCCGTTGGCAGGCGCGGCAATAACCAAACGCATACATACTCCTTAACCACATAATAAACATAACCAGCATACGCCCGCTTGCAAGACGGTTCAAGCCGATAGCCGCACTACCGCACCATAAACCGCATCGAAAAATCACAGGAAACGCAACATGAGCAAAATCTTTTTCACATCCGACCTACATTTTTCGCACAAAAACATCGCCAAATTCTGCCCGCAGTTCCGCCCGTTCGACAACATCGCCGACATGGACGAATACCTGATCAGAACATGGAACGAAACCGTTTCCCCCGACGATGACGTATACAACTTGGGCGATTTGTCTTTCGCCCACGACATCAAAAAAATCGCAGCCGTCCTATCGCGCCTCAACGGCAAACACCACCTGATTTACGGCAACCACGACGACATCGTCCGCCGTCACAACAAATACCTGTTTGAAACCGTCAAACACGACGGACATCCGTTACTGTCATCCGCCCGAACCTACCGGAAACTGCAATTGGACGAAATAGACAATACGCTGATTTTGTTCCACTACCCGATTAACGAATGGGACGGCTGCCACAAAGGCTGGTATCACTTATACGGCCATTTGCACGACCGTCTGGCAGAAATCCCCGGCCGTGCCTTAAACGTCGGCTTCGACCTGCACGGTCGTTTCCTCACCCCGCAAGACATCGACAGCTTCCTCAGCCCGCTGCCGAAAATCTCATATTTCGGGGAAAACCCGACTGCTCCGTCCCAAGTGGAGGCTGCCAAGGATTTCGTAGCACACCAGTTACGTTCACTCAACAATAAAGCCAATCAGAAGGCGCAAAAATAAAAATCAAACTGATACGGGTGGCTATGTTCAAATACAGATAGCGTGACTCCATCCAATAACGAAAAGGTCGTCTGAAAAACATTTTCAGACGACCCCAAGCATCAAACAAACCATGCCGCCTTCTTTTCAATCTTGTATTGTCAAAAACAAATTTACAGTCAGAATGTTATACAGTATCATCTCAAAACTCATTTACTTTCTTTCAGACGACCTATCCCCCTCTTAGAGCAAACCAATAATTCGGTAGCGCCTTACTTCGGTTCATAGCAAAATCAAAATTTGTTATATGCCGCCGATGTTCTTATCTGCTTGCGCCAACTCATCACCTTAGGGTCGTCTGAATACTTTACGACTTATGAATTCCATTCTCTTAACCGGCCTAATCCAACGGCTGCTGATTGCCCTTCTCGCAATTGCAGCATTATGGGCAATATATTTTTGGGCAGTCACATCATGAGCATCAAGGTAGAAAATCTGACAGTCAGCTACCAACGCCGCCCTGCCATCCACCATATCGATATTACTTTTGAAGACCACAGCATGTGGGCAATTTTCGGCCCCAATGGTGCGGGAAAATCTACGCTGCTCAAAGCCATTATGGGACTTCAAAACATCGATACGGGCAAAGTGTCCCTTGAAGGATTGCAACGTAAAGATATCGCCTATCTGCCCCAGCAGTCGGACATTGACCGCAGCCAGCCCATGACTGTCTTTGAGCTTGCCGCGATGGGTTTATGGTACGAAATAGGCTTTTTTGGCCGCGTAAACGCCCAACAACACCAACGGGTGATGGCTGCATTGGAGCGCGTCGGCGTTCAGGATCTTGCCGACCGTCAAATCGCCCACCTTTCCAACGGGCAATTCCAACGTGTCCTATTTGCGCGGATGCTGGCTCAAAACGCCAACTTCTTGCTTTTGGACGAACCTTTTAACGCGGTAGATGCACGGACAACTTACGCATTGCTAGACGTATTGAAACAATGTCATGAAGAAGGCCAAGCCATTATTGCCGTTTTGCATGATTACGAACAAGTCCGAACCTATTTCCCCCATACTGTATTGATTGCACGGGAAAAAGTTGCCGCAGGCGCAACCCATACTGTACTGACCGACGCCAATTTAAGCCAAGCCAACGCACTGATGCAAAGGCAAGAATCGGCAGATTGGTGCGAGGTATAACAAAAAAGCATTGCAAATTTCCATTGCAATGCTTTTTTATTGAAGTCCTATCAAGCAATTAACTTACGGCTGCAAAATAAAAACTGCACTATTACTAGTGCAGTTTTTTCAAATCATCCTTGAAACGATGATTAGCGTTTTTTACCGGTAACGGTAGCAACCGCCAGATTTTCGTTACGTTTCAGAGAAACGCTTTCTACACCTTCAGGCAGTTGGATGTCAGACAGGTGAAGGATGTCGCCGGCAACGACTTTAGTGCAGTCCAGATCCAAGTATGCAGGGATGTTGGCAGGCAAAGCAACCACTTCAACAGTAGTGTTCAACAGGGATACGCGACCACCTTGCAGTTTAACGGCTTGAGAGTTTTCAGCGTTAACAATGTGCAGGGGAACGCGGATGCGTACAGGTTGATCGGCTTTAACAGCTTGGAAGTCGATATGTTGAACTTCGCGACGGAACGGGTGCATTTGGAAATCACGGACGATAACGTCTTTGGTTTCACCGTTCAGGGACAGTTTGATCAGTGCAGTGTGGAAAGATTCTTTTTCCAATGCGTAGAATACAGTTTTGTGATCCACAGCGATTGCAACGGGCTCTTGGCCTTCACCGTACAAAATGCCGGGGATTTGGCCTTCGCGACGCAGGCGGCGGCTCGCACCAGTGCCTTGTGCTTCACGAACAGAGGCTTGAATTTCATAAGTCATGTTAAATACTCCAAATTAAATAAAACTACCGTCATCGGCCGCGACCAGCTTAAGACGGCTTCGGGGTTATGGCAGCAACATGCTGCCTGTCATCACTTCTTCATTGAAAAGATATGAGACGGATTCTTCATTGCTGATACGGCGGACCGTTTCAGCCAAAAGGCCGGCAATCGTCACTTGACGGATACGGTCACATTGTTTGGCCGCTTCAGACAAAGGGATGGTGTCGGTAACGACAACTTGGTCGATTTCAGACGAGGCAATACGGCTGACTGCCTCTCCCGAGAATACGGCGTGGCTGGCATATGCTAAAACACGTTCTGCTCCGCGCTCTTTCAAAGCGACGGCAGCTTTACACAGCGTATTCGCGGTATCAATCATGTCATCCACAATCAGACAGGTACGGCCTTGAATATCGCCAATAATATTCATGACTTCCGCCACATTGGCTTTCGGGCGGCGTTTGTCGATAATCGCCAAATCGGCATTTAAAGATTTTGCCACAGCGCGGGCGCGGACTACGCCGCCAATATCAGGGCTGACTACGGTCAGGTTTTCAATCCGCTGCTGTTTGATGTCATTCAACAAAATAGGAGTGGCATAGATGTTGTCGACAGGGATATCAAAGAACCCCTGAATCTGGTCGGCATGCAAATCGACAGTCAAAACGCGGTCGATACCTGCGGAATACAACATATTTGCCACCAGTTTGGCGGAAATCGGAACGCGTACAGAACGCGGACGGCGATCCTGGCGGGCATAGCCGAAATAGGGAATTGCTGCGGTAATACGACCGGCGGAAGCGCGTTTCAGCGCATCGGCCATCGTCAGGATTTCCATCAGGTTGTCATTGGTTGGGGCGCAGGTGGGCTGCAGGATAAATACATCACGACCACGGACGTTTTCCATCAATTCGATGGCAATTTCGCCGTCTGAGAATTTGGATACGGAGGCTTCGCCTAACGAAATATCCAAGTGTTTGACAACGCGTTGAGCCAACTCCGGATTTGCGTTGCCGGTAAATACCATCAAACTGTCGTATGCAGCCATATTTTCACCTGATTTTATGTTTAACTTCCGCTCAGAAAACGTCATGCTTCCCTCTGCCTATGTCCAAGACATTACGAGCGGTATTATACGCACAATGAACGGCATAGTGAATTAAATTTGCAGCGTTATATCGCGGTTACGCCTCATCACAATCCAAATTTATCACTATAAAACAAAGTTTTTCTGCGTTGTCATTGATTTTCAACATAAAAGAGCGTGTAAGGGAACTTACACGCTCTTATTTGGCTGGGGAGGAAGGATTCGAACCTTCGCATGCTGGAATCAAAATCCAG
>CAUSOO010000058.1:0-14209 GCA_963533245.1 uncultured Neisseria sp. | reverse complement strand
CTTCAGCACCTTAGAGAATCGTTCTCTTTGAGCTAAGGCGAGGTAACGCCGTCCTGGTTTAAAGTTAATCCACTATATCCTGTTTTGCAGGGCGGGCGGATAGTGGGGCGGATGGTTGGTGACGGATTGGCATGATTTGCCGCGCGTAGCAATAATGGACTGGGTCGTCTGAAATCTTGTTTGGGCTTGAAACGGGCGAAACGGGGTTTCAGACGACCTTGATGTATCGGCGTATCGCACGCTTTAGCCTAATGCAAACAATTCGCGGCCGTGGACTTTCAGCCATGTTTCGGCGGCTTGGGTGTGCGGGGTGAGGCGGTTGACGGTTGCCCAAAACTGCGGGCTGTGGTCAGGGTGGGGCAGGTGGCAGAGTTCGTGGATGCAGATGTAGTCTGCGACGTAATCGGGTGCGCCGATGAGCCGCCAGTTGAGGCGGATGCCGGTGGTGTGGCGGCAGACGCCCCAGAAGGTTTTGGCGTTGGAGAGGGCGGTCGCGGCGGGGATGAGGGCGGTGGCGCGGGCGTGGTGTTCGAGGCGCGGCAGCAGGTATTCGCGGGCGCGTTCGTGCAGGAAGCGGCGCAGGTGGGTCAGTTGGGCGGAGGGTTCTTTTTCGGGCAGCAGGATTTCAGACGGCCTGATTTGGATGTGGCTGCCGCTGTGGACGGACAGGGTCGTCTGAACGCCTTGATACCAAATCCATTCGGGGAGGGTGTCGGCGGATGCGGCGGCGGTCGGGGCTTGGGCGAGGGTGCGGCGCAACAGGGGTTCGTTGTCGGTCAGCCATTGGGCGAGAAAGCGATGGCTGACGAACGGGGGAACGTTGATGCTGACGGTGTCACGGGATACGGGGCGCAGGATGAGGTTTTTCTTGGCGCTGCGTTTGAGCCGGATTCGGATGGACTGGCCGTCTGAAAGGGTATGGGCGTAGTGTCGGGGCATGGATTGGGTTGGTGTCGGGGCGAATCTGCGTTTTCAGACGACCTTTGCGACGGCAAACGGTCCTTTTCCTTCGATAAGGGGTTGTTGCGTTTCAATCCGTTTTTCGCATTCCGCCATCAATTCGGCTTCCGTGCCGCTGCTGTGGGGGATAACGGGGTTGATGACGACGGTGATGGTGCCGGGGTGTTTGAGGAAGGAGTTTTTCGGCCAAAATTCGCCACTGTTGAGGGAGACGGGGACGATGTCCATTTCAAACATTTTCGCCATGCGCGCGCCGCCGAGTTTGTAGCGGCCTTTTTCGCCGGGCGGCAGGCGTGTGCCTTCGGGGAAGATGGTGATCCAGTAGCCTTCGTTTTTGCGTGCCATGCCTTGTTCCATCAGTTGTTTGCTGGCTTCGCGGCTGTTGCTGCGGTCTATGCCTATGGTTTTGACGAGTTTCAGGCCCCAGCCGAAAAAGGGGATTTTGAACAGCTCGCGTTTGGCGACGTAAACCTGCGGCGGGAAGATTTCTTGCAGGGCGAGGGTTTCCCAGCCGCTCTGGTGTTTGGCGCAGATGATGGAGGGGCGGTCGGGGATGTTTTCGGCACCGATGAGGCGGTATTTGAGTCCGATGATGTGTTTGAGCGACCAGTTGAGGATGCGTACCCAGATTTGCGCCATTTTGTGCGCGCCGCCTTGGACGGGCAGGGCGAGGAGCATGAAGGGGAAAAGTAAAATCAGGCTGGTGCTGAGGATGAACCAGTAGGTTAGGTTGCGGATGAGGAGCATGTTTCTACCTGTCGGATGGGTCGTCTGAAATCTTGTTTGGGCTTGAAATGGGGCGAAACAGGGTTTCAGACGACCTCGTGTATTTACGGATTTGCCTGTCCGTCTGCACGGTCTTGCGCGGCTTCGTGCATGATGTATTGGGAGAAGGCGAGCAGGCTATCGAAGATTTGGGTGTTTTCGGGTAATTCTTTTTCCTGTTGCGACAGGGTTTTCTTGCCTTTGCCGGTCATGACGAGCGCGGTTTTGCCGCCGGCTTCGTGCATGGCTTGCAGGTCGCGCAGGCTGTCGCCGACCAGCCAGGTTTCGGCGGGGTCGGCTTTGAAGCGTTCGAGGATGTCGTAAATCATGCCGGGCTTGGGTTTGCGGCAGTCGCAGTTGTCGGCGGCGGTGTGCGGGCAAAACCAGATGCCGTCGATTTCGCCGCCCGCCTGACGGACGAGGCGGTGCATTTTGGCGTGCATTTCGGTCAGGTCTTGGACGGTAAAGTATTTGCGGCCGATGCCGGATTGGTTGGTGGCGACGGCGATGTTGTAGCCTGCCTGCGTCAGGAAGGCGATGGCGTCCATGCTGCCTTCGATGGGGATCCATTCGTCTACGGATTTGACGAAGTCGTCGCGGTCTTGGTTGATGACGCCGTCGCGGTCGAGGATGATGAGTTTCACGGTTGCTCTCCGACTGTGGATGCCAAATGGTTTTTCCATTGCTCAAACGCTGCCTGAAAGACGGGTTTGAGGCGTTTGTAGATTTCGGGGGTGTTGGGGACGTGGTAGAAGCCGCCGAGCGACGGAGTGTCGAGTGTGCGGACGTAGTCTTCTAAAAATGCGCCGTAGCCGTCTTCTTCATTGTCGTAGTAATAGGAGGTGAATTTCTGCCCTTGTTCGGTGAAGTCATCGGGCGTGAGCGCACCGTCCATGTGTTTGAGCAGGAAGCGGCGGCCGCTGGTTCTGCCTTTGAGCATATTGGCGAAATCTTCCGCGCTTTCGGGGGCGGTTTGCCAAACGGGATTCGCCAGCCCTGCCTGCGCCGCCCATATCCAGTACATGCCGATATGCGTGGCGGCGTTTTCGGACGGCAGGCCTTCGGGATATTCTTTGTCTAGGTGGAAGCGGATGTTGTCGTACATGGACGGTCGTGTGCTGTGATTCGGAGGGTGTTTATTGTAACGGAAAACGGGAGAGGTCGTCTGAAATCTGTTTTCAGGCGACCTCCGGGGTGTCGATTTGCTTGTCAGCCTTTGAACACGGGGACGAGTTCGAGCTGGCTCAATACCTGCGCGGCGATGTTGATGACACCGAAGAGGAAAACCCAAACCATCAGTCCGAATCCGCCATAAACCTTGTAGTTTTTGCCTGCGCCGAATTTTTTACGCGAACGGTAGAGCAGCATGGAGGGGATAATGCCGGTCCAAATGGTTGCCGCCAGACCGACGTAGCCTATGGCAGTAACGAAGCCTGTTGGATACAACAGACAGAAAATCAGGGGCGGCAGGAAGGTAAGGGCGGCGGTTTTGGTACGGCCGGACACGCTGTCGTTCCATTTGAAGATGTCGGCGATGTAGTCAAAGAGGCCGAGCGTTACGCCGAGGAAGGAAGTGGCAATCGCCATGTAGGAGAAGAGGGTCAACACTTTGTCCATGCTGCCGGTTTGGGTGAACTTGGACAGGGCTTCGATGAGGACGGAGACTTTCCCTTCGGCGGCAATCACGGGGGCGAACTCGCTGCGCGGCAAGTTGCCTTGGATGGCGATTTGCCAGAGGACGTAAATCACAAGCGCAATCAGCGTTCCTGCCCAGAGGGATTTGGCCACTTTGGGCGCGTCGCCTTTGAAGTATTTGAGCAGGCTGGAGACGTTGCCGTGGAAGCCGAAGGAGGCGAGGCAGACGGGCAGGGCGGCGGAGATGTAAATCCAGTACGGCGTACCGGACGGGGCTTGGGTGTCGAACAAGACGGGCAGTTTGGCTTCGGCAATCAGGCCGCCGGTCGCCCAGATGAAAGTCAGCACCATGCCGCCGATGAGGATGGAGGTGAAACGATCCACCAGGCGGGCGGATGCCCACACGCAGGTAGCGAAAATCAGGAAGAAGGCGAGTTGTCCGACGGTCAGAGGGATTTTTACACCGAGCGCGCCGCCCAGTCCTTTGGCGGTCAAGTCGCCGCCGACGAAGATGTAGGCGTAGGTAAGTAAATATAAAACGAAGGCGACGGCAATGCCGTTGATGGCGTTCCAAGTCGGGCCGAGCAGGTCTTTGACCATGGTGTCGAAGCTGGCGCCGTGTGGATAGTGGGTGTTGACTTCAAGGATCATCAGGCCGCTGGAGAGCATGGAAAACCAAGTGTAAAGCAACACAATCAGCGAGCCTGTGAACCAGACGCCGGAGGTGGCGGTCGGGTTGGCAAGCATGCCTGCGCCGATGACTGTACCGGCGATAATCATGGCGCCGCCGAAAAGCGACGGGGTTTTGACGGACATGAAATTCTCCTCGGAAAAACAGTCCGCCATTATGCCGTAAAGTGTAAGGATTGGTAAGGAGGTCGTCTGAAAATTGCGGGGAAATGGCAGACAGCAGGAGGATTTTCGGACGGGGAGGCGGCGTGTGGATGAGAGCGGTTTAATTTTTTGAAAGATAGGGAGAAACGGCGGTTTCTCCTTTTTTATTTGGTTGGGGTGAAAAAGGGTTTTCAGACGACCTTTTGCTTGAAAATGCCGAATTTACATATTTATACGGCATTTTATGGCTAATTTTTCTCTAATTTTGCCTTCCTAGAATGCGCAACCCTTACAGAGGCCGCATCCGCAACAGGGCGCGGTAACAAAAAAAACAGACGACACATCAAGCAGAAAGGAAGCCGCATGAGCCAATCATACGAAGTCATTTTTGAAAACAACCGCAAATGGCAGGAAACGAAGAGGCAGCAATGCCCCGATTACTTCAAAGACCTCGCCGACGGACAAAATCCCGAATACCTCTACATCGGCTGCTCCGACAGCCGCGTCGCGGCGGAAGAGCTGATGGGGTTTGAACCGGGCGACGTGTTTGTACACCGCAACGTCGCCAACCTTGTGCACGGTTTGGACATGAATGCCGCCTCCGCCATCGAATACGCCGTCTCGCATCTGAAAGTCAAACACATTATCATCTGCGGCCACTACAACTGCGGCGGCATCAAAGCGGCGATGCTGCCCGAAGATTTTGGCACGATGAATCCGTGGTTGAGCAACATCCGCGATGTGTACCGCCTGCATCAGGAAGAACTGGACGCAATCGAAGACGAACATCTGCGCTACGACCGCCTGGTCGAATTGAACGTGCAGGAACAGTGCCTCAACGTCATCAAAATGGCGTGCGTGCAGGAACGTTACCTGCTCGACGGCTATCCGATCGTGCACGGCTGGGTCTTCGGCCTGCGTACCGGCCGCCTCATCGATTTGAACATCGATTTCAAAAACATCCTCGCCGACATCCAGAAAATTTACGACCTTACCGATTCCGAATGGGTGGTTAACGCGCGTAAGAAAGCGGGTTGATGGCTCGGAGGTCGTCTGAAAATGCAGCTTGGACAAGCATCCTGACTTTTCAGACGACCTTGATTTGCCCCAATCCTATCAAATACAAAAACATACACACATCAGGAGTACCCCTCACCATGAAACCCCATCAGAAAAAACAAGCTTTAGGCAGCCTGTTCAAGTCCAATTTCGCTTCCGGGCTGGTCGTCTTCCTCGTCGCCCTGCCGTTGTGCCTCGGCATTGCGCTCGCATCCGGCGCGCCGCCGTTGTCAGGCGTGTTGGCGGGCATCGTCGGCGGCATCGTCATCGGTTCCCTCAGCACCTCGCACATCAGCGTTTCCGGCCCTGCCGCGGGCTTGGCAGCGATTATCCTTGCCGCGATTACCGAACTCGGTTCGTTCGAGCTGTTCCTGTGTGCGGGCTTAATCGCCGGTGCCATCCAGCTTTTGCTCGGCTTCATTCGAGCCGGCAGCCTTGCCGAATACATCCCCGTGTCCGTTATCGAAGGCATGTTGGCGGGCATCGGCGTGATTATCATCATGAAACAGATTCCGTTTGCCTTGGGCAGCAACGGCAGCCTCGCCGACCCCGCCGCCCTGTTCGCCGACATCCACACAGGCTCCCTTTTGGTAGCGGGCGTGTCGATGGCCATCCTAATCGTATGGGACAAAATCCCCGCGCTGAAAAACATCAAAGCCCTGCCTGCCGCGCTGGTTGCCGTGGGTGCGGGGATACTGATGAACCAATGGTTTGTCGCCAGCGGCAGCAGCCTTGCTATTCCTGCCGGACAACTCGTCCAACTGCCCGTCCCCGATACATGGCGCGAAGCCGCAGCTATGCTTATGCTGCCCAACTTTTCAGGTTTCGGCAACAGCTACGTTTGGATGACCGGCATCACCATCGCCATCGTCGCCTCGATTGAAACCCTGCTCTGCATCGAAGCCGCCGACCGCCTCGACACCCGCCGCCGCATCACCGACACCAACCGCGAATTGCGCGCGCAGGGCGCAGGCAACATCGTCAGCTCGCTTATCGGCGGCCTGCCCATCACCTCCGTCGTCGTGCGCTCGTCCGCCAACGCCAATGCAGGCGCGACGCACAAACTGTCTGCCGTTATCCACGGCGTCCTGTTGCTGGTGTGCGTTTTGGCGATTCCCTTTATCCTCAACATGATCCCCCTGTCCACCCTCGCCGCCGTCTTGCTGCTGGTGGGCTACAAACTGGCGAAACCCGCCACCCTCCTGCATTTCTGGCATAAAGGGCTGTACCAGTTCATCCCCTTCGCCGCCACCCTCGCCGCAGTCGTCGCGCTCGACCTGCTCAAAGGCGTCGGCATCGGGCTCGCCATCAGCATCATTTTCATCCTTCAAGGCAACATGAAACGCGCCTACTACCTCAGCCGCGAAGAACTCGCCGAAGCCGACGAAATCAGCTTGGAACTGGCAGAAGAAGTCTCGTTCCTGAACAAAGCCGCCATCAAGAAAACCCTGAAAAACATCCGTCCGGGTTCGAAAGTAACCATTAACGCCGAACGTTCGTCCTACATCGCCGGCGACGTATTGGAACTGATTGAAGACTTCGCCAACGTATTCGCCAAAGAAAACGACATAGACGTCGTGCTCAAAGGCTTTAAATCCGACTACGACCATGAAGGCCGCGACCACCACAGCCATGTGCGGGTGGGGCACAGCGCGAGTATTTAGAAGTCGGGTTGGAGACAGCAGGAGAAGAAAAGGTCGTCTGAAAAACCTGTTTGGGGATTTTCAGACGACCTTTTTGTATTCCGAAACTATAAATCCATTATCGCTTCAATACGATAGGATTCGCGGGCAAAGCCCACGCTACGCTGTTGGGCAACGCTCAAAGTCGGTGAAAAGCCCATAGCGGGAATTGTTGTGTTGGTTTATGGGATAACCGTAGCGTGGGCTTTGCCCACGAGAATTCGCCCCCTCTCATGTTTGGTGAAAGGGGAGTCGGAAGAGGGGGACTTTGATCCTTATGCCGTATATCCGCAAGCCACCCCCATCCTAGCCTTCCCCCGCCGGACGGGGGAAGGGATCAGGTTGCTGTAACTGAAAGAGGTCGTCTGAAAACCTATTTCAATCTTTTCAGACGGCCTCTTTGGCAGATAAAAATGGAAAATACCTGCTTCGTCATTCCCGCGCAGGCGGGAATCTAGGTTTTGGAAGTTATGGAAATCTTTAAAAATTGCAGCGGCCTTTCAGAGCTGGATTCCCGCCTGCGCGGGAATGACGGCGGCTGATGAATCGGCTGTTTCGTCCGACAGAAAAGAAACATAACGAAATATTTAAGAAACAGTAACGGCAGTATTTAGTAATCTGCCCCCTCTCCCGTCTGGCGGGAGAGGGTTGGGAAGAGGGTGGCTCTTTGCCCTTTATTGCCGTATGTCCGCAAGCCACCCCCATCCTAACCTTCCCCCGCCAGACGGGGGAAGGGATAAGGTTGCTGTAACTGAAAAAAGGTCGTCTCACATTTTTTCAGACGACCTTTCATCTATATTTCAAACACTATCTAAATCAATTTCTGCTGCTTCAACTCATTCTTCAGATACGCATAATAAACCGGTGCGACGATGATGCCGCCGACGCCGAAAATCCGTTCGAACACGACCATCGCCACCAGCAATTCCCATGCGCTTGATTCGATTTCTGAGCCGATGATTTTCGCGTTCAGGAAGTATTCGAGCTTGTGGATGACGACCAGAAACACCAGCGAAGCGACTGCCACATATAAAGACGCGCCGAGGCTCAAGATAATAATGATGGTGTTGGAAATCAGGTTGCCCGCCACGGGAATCAGCCCGACGATGAAGGCGATCACCAACACGGTTATTTTAAACGGCAACTCCACGCCGAAAAGCGGCAGGATCAGATAGAGGTACACGCCCGTCAGTGCGGTATCGATCAGCGAGATTTTGGCCTGCGCCAAAAACACGCGTTCGAAGCTGGTTTCGAAGTTCACAATCCGCCGCACCAGCTCTGCCTTGAAGGGCGGCATTTTGCGGCGGTTTTTGCGCATGTTGAGGCGGTGGAAACTGAGCATTGCGCCGATGATGATGCCGATAAGGATGTACACGAACGAGGTAAAGCTGTTTTTGCTGATGCGCGTCAGTGCAGCGCTGTATTCTTCAATCAATTTGACCGCATAGGCTTTGATTTCGGCGGTATTGTTGGGCAGCATGTTCAAAACCGATTGCGGCAGGCTGCTGCTGTTTTTTGTGTCTTCCAAAATCGCCGCCAGCTTGGTCAGCATGACGGGGATATGCCCGCCGTGAATCAGGTGGTAAATCCCCAGCGACATCAATAGGATAACCGTCAATACGATGCCTATCGTCAGCGTGGTCGAAATCAGGTTGATATTGTGCGCGTTGAGCGATTTGTGCAGAAACGTATTGCGCGTGAGCGTACGGCGGCGCAGCCAAAGAATCAGGCCGTTGGTCTTGGTGATGAAGACGTAGGTCAGGATGACGGCGAGCAAAAGGGGCAAAAAGTGGAAATACAGCACCGCAAGCAGGGCAAGCCCCATCAGGATGTAGGATGCATTGCGGAATCGGGGGTGTTCGAAAATCATCGGATGTAATGCCATGAAATATATAAATTTAAACAATCAAGCTATGAGGTGCGATTAATAAAGCAGGACAAGGGGGTTAACCCTCCTTTTGAAACTTTATTTCAATTTCGCTCGAGCTGACTTCGGTTTACAAACAAACCGTTACAATAAAAACTCAATCGCACCAAGTGGTTATGCGGTTGTCTTTACGCAAATTGCCATTTGGCATTTGACGGAATGATTTTATCAGACAAATTTCCCGAAAGGATATTACACATGAAAACATTGTCTAAATTGACCTCTCTCGTTCTTGTTTCTGCCGGTCTGATCGCTGCTCCTGTGGCTATGGCACAACCTGCTTCCGGCAAAGCCGCTAAAGCAGAACACGTTCACAAAAAAGCCAATAAAGCTAAAAAACAAGCCAACGACCTGAAAACCGACAAAGCTGCTGAAACTGCTGCACCGGAAGCCGAAGCTGCCAGCCCGCTGACCGGTCAAGGTAAAACTACTACCGAAACTGCACCTGCCGCTGCCCAAGAACAGGCTCCTGCTGCTAAATAAGTAGGGTATAGTGGACTGAATTAAAAGAGGGATTCTGTTCCCCGCGCACCGTTTTGACGGTTGTCGTCCTTTTTGAATTTAGGCCATTAGAAATCTCGCAGGCAGATGTCTGCATATTGTGAAAAAGGTCGTCTGAAAAGATTTCAGACGACCTTTTTCATTTTTATCCGACAATGGCCGCAGATGCTTTTATAGTGGATTAAAATAAAAATGAGACAAGGCGTCAACGCCCGCCGTGTACGGGTAGTACATAAGGGCGTTGGCAACGCCGTATCATTGCAATTTTAATCCACTATAATCCGTTTCCTGCCATTGTTTCGCCTCTTCTATATCTTGTTCGATTTGCCGTTTTAGTGCTTCGATATCGCTGAATTTTCGTTCGTCACGCAGCTTGTGCAGAAAACGCACTTTCAAACGCTGACCGTAGAGATTTCCTTCAAAATCAAATAAATGGACTTCAAGTTTTTGAGAATTGTTGTTGCTGACGGTCGGGTTGAGTCCGAAGCTGGCAACGCCGCGCCGTGTGCCGAATGTACCGTCTGCTTCGACGACGAATACGCCGCGCAGGGGATAGCGGTGGGGCGGAAGTTGGATGTTGGCGGTAGGGGCGTTGATGGTTCTGCCGAGTTTTTTGCCGTGTTTGACTTTGCCGCTCAAAACGTAATCGTGGCCTAAAAGCTTTTTGGCGTACGCCAAGTTGCCGTCTGTCAAGGCTTCGCGCACGGCTGTGCTGCTGGTGCGGATGTCTTCGACGATGACGGAAGGCGTGCGTTCGGTTTGTATATCGCTTTGCTGTTTCAATAAGTCGAAACAGCCTTCGCGTCCGGCGCCGAAGCGGAAATCGTCGCCGATAAGCAGGTAGCGTGTGTTGAGGGTTTGGCGCAGCAGTTTGTCGATGAAATCCTGTGCGCTCATATCGGCAAATTCTTGGTTGAAACGCAGCACCCATACGGCGTCGATACAGCCGGTATCGCCCAACAAATCCAGTTTGGTACGCAAGGGGCTGATGCGGCATGGGGGCGTAAAGCCTGCTTTTAGGGAGAAGAATTCTTTGGGTTGCGGCTCGAAAATGACGACGATAACGGGAAGGTTGCGCGAATCGGCTTCGTTTTTGAGTTTTTGCAGGATGTGTTTGTGACCGAGGTGTACGCCGTCGAAATTACCGATCGTGACGGCCGCTCCTTGCGGAAAATCAGGTGCATTGTGCTGACCGAGTCGGATTTTCATGGGCGGTGTGTGCAAATAGTGGAATGGTCGCGTATTGTAAACGTTATTGGTGTTTCTATAAACAGGGCGGCGAGGCGGGGCGGGCGCATTACCATCTGCCGGTAAATGTTTTTTTCGGGTGCCAGAATTTCCATTTTGAAAACGGCGTGATGCGTAAAGTGCCACCGTTTTCACCGTCGGTACTGATAGACAGATTTTTCAGACGACCTTGCGAGACTGCCTGCCAAAGCGGGGCAAACCAGCGGGTTTCCCAGCTTTCTAAAATTTCTTGGTATGTCTGAATATCGCCTGTTTGCTCCGTAACAGCCAAGTCGTCCAGAAAAATGACAGGGTTGGCGGGATGAATACCCGATTCAGCAACCGCATCCAGCCAAGCCTGAAAATCATAAGGTGCATCCAAGCGGGGGTCGTCTGAAAATTGCGCCCAAATGCTGTCGGAAGCGACGAAGTCCGCAGATCGCAGCCCCGTTAAATCCTGCCACAGCCAAAGACCGTTGATTGTAGGGGTGTCGTTTTGAGTGCGGACGGCGTTGAGCGGGTGTTGGTGCAGCCACATTTGAATTTCAGTCTGCATTCCCAACCATTGTAAGGCGTCTTTTCCATCAGCTTGGTCCGCCGAACCGATTTGTCCGTAGATATCCAATACCGGCGCAATCCCCCAATCGCTTTCCGATGGCAAAGTGATCAGCCAAAAATCGGGACGGACAGGCAGAAAATGCCAACCCTCTTTGCTGTAAAACTCAGACAGTTCCAAACATAATCGAGCGGCTTCTTCTTTTGTGATTTGCAGATGTTCGCCGCTGACTACGCTGACTTGGTGCAACCCCATTTGCTGCCATATCGGGCTGGCAAACGCTGCCGCCTGATGCGGTGGAATCCCCGCCATCTCTTTGACTTGGGCCAACAAGCTTCCCTTCCATAAATGCCGGCGATAAAAATCAGACGGCTTCATTTCTTGTTTATGTAATAACCCATATCGCAAGATTTGGTTAAAAGCAGGAAGCTGGAGAGGAGGGAGTGTCTCATCTTTTTGACGGTTGAGAGAGGGGAGAGCAAGCGTCAGATTCATGGCGGTGGTCAGAACGGAAAAAGCTTATTTTACGCGAGAAAATACAACATACTCAAAATAACCAATGTCATTATCAGGTCGGATGATGGATGACGTTTTTGAGTTGGAAGTGTGCATATGTTATAATCAAGTTCTCGTAAATTTCAGAAAAAAGGGGTGTAAATCAAAAGAATAGCCCCGATAATCATGCTCGGTTCTGAGTAAATTTGATTGTTTATTTTATTCACTTGGTATATATATTGTCTGGGAGAGACCGTAAACACGGTTGATAAGATAAACAATTAAACTCAATAATTTCAAATGACATAAGAAATGCGGTGGTAGAGTGATTATTACCGCATTGAAGGATAATGCGTGACTAAAACAACTCGATTTTCATTCATGCGCCGTTTCTGGCACAACAAACCCGTTCGTTGGTCGTTGTTGGGCATCCTGCTGCCTGTGTCAGGAGTAATGACTGCCTATGCGGTCACTGAGCCGGTTTCCAATCCTCAAGGCATTGCGTTGGAGCGGATTTCTGAGGAATTGCCCGCCGTTTATGTTGAAACCAACAATTTCCAGTCCAGCTATTGGGCGCAGGAAGTTGTCCAACAGGGCGACTCCCTTGCCGACGTTTTGGCGCGTATGGGTGTGGCGCAGACCGACATCAAACAGATCATGGCGAAAAACAGCGCAGATCAAAATATGCAGCATTTGCGCGCCAACCAATCCGTCAACATCCGTGTCGATTCATCAGGTCAGGTAACGGACGTACAATTCTTTACCGATGAAGAATTGGAACGAAACCTTGTCGCGTTGGAAAAAGTCAAAGGCAAATGGCAGCTGTCTACTTCTGAAGTAGATATGAAAGTCATGCCCACTTTGCGCTCTATCGTTGTACGGACTTCCGCACGCGGCGCGATGGCGCAGGCCGAAATACCTGTCGAAATCCGCGAGTCACTCAGCGAAATTTTCTCTGACGTGCTGAGCTTGGAGGATTTGCAGGAAGGCGATGTCGTGCGTCTTCTGTACAACAATATGTATTTCCGCGGCCAGCAAATGGGTACCGGCGATATTCTGGCGGCTGAAATCGTCAAAGGCGGGAAAACTTATCAGGCTTATTATTACAGCCAAGGCAAAGGCGACGAAGAGAGCGGCAGCTATTATGACCAAAACGGTAAATCCCTCCAGCAAAAAGAGGGATTCAATATCGAGCCGGTCGTCTATACCCGTATTTCCTCGCCGTTTGGCTACCGGGTTCACCCCGTCTTGCATACCGTCCGTATGCATACCGGTATTGACTATGCCGCACCATCAGGTACGCCGATTAAAGCATCTGCCGACGGTGTGATTACCTTCAAAGGCTGGAAAGGCGGTTATGGCAATACCGTCATGATCCGACACTCTAATGGCGTTGAGACGCTTTATGGTCACATGAGTGCATTTACGCCGGCGGAAGGTAATGTCCGGGCAGGTGAAGTGATTGGTTTCGTCGGTACAAGCGGACGCTCAACCGGCCCCCACCTTCACTATGAAGCGCGCGTGAACGGTCAGCCGGTTAATCCGACGACTGTTGCATTGCCGACTCCAAAACTGACGCCTACCAATATGGCAGCATTCCGCCAACAGCAGAAAACTGCCAATACCATGCTTGCCGCAGTGCGCGGTTTGCCGGTATCGGTTGCACAGTTGGACTGATAGGATTGTCTGAACAAAGGTCGTCTGAAAAATTTCAGACGACCTTTTTGTTGATGTTCGGTGCGGTTGATACGGACTATTCGCATCAATATTTTTAGCTTAATTTTTAGCTTACTTTTACCCCGTTCTTGATATTGCGGGCTGAGGATTGGGATAAACAAATGTATTCGATAACAAAATCCGCTATAATTCGTCCCCGTCACGTTTTAAGAAACAGCGTTCCCTGAAAACAACATTGAAGGGGCTCATTCTCGAAAACAATCGTTTTTTCATCAAACAGCTTGAATGAATGCTGCTTTTTATGGTATAAATCACGTTTTACTATTTTAGAAGTTTGGAGACTAACCATGGCACGAGTTTGCAAAGTGACCGGTAAGCGCCCGATGTCTGGCAACAACGTATCACACGCCAACAACAAAACCAAACGTCGTTTTTTGCCTAACTTGCAATCACGTCGTTTCTGGGTAGAGAGTGAAAACCGCTGGGTTCGCCTGCGCGTTTCTAACGCTGCATTGCGTACCATTGATAAAGTAGGCATTGACGTCGTATTGGCTGATTTGCGTGCTCGCGGCGAAGCTTAATTTAAACTGTTAATTAAGGATTACTGCAATGCGCGATAAAATCAAACTGGAGTCAAGTGCAGGTACTGGTCACTTCTACACCACTACCAAAAACAAACGCACTATGCCCGGCAAACTGGAAATCAAAAAATTTGACCCTGTTGCCCGCAAACACGTTATCTACAAAGAAACCAAATTGAAATAATCCGGTTTCTGAATACTAAAAACCTCTGTCTGACAGAGGTTTTTTTCTTGGTTTCTTGTATTTGATTCAAGTATAGTGGATTAAATTTAAATCAGGACAAGGCGACGAAGCCGCAGGCAGTACAGA
>CAUSOO010000057.1:0-14457 GCA_963533245.1 uncultured Neisseria sp. | reverse complement strand
ACGGTGCCGATGTTTTCAAACAATCGGGCGGATTCCCACATGATGTATTGCGACAGGCCGTTGACGCGCAACGCCATGGCGGTGGCGGTGGCAACCGCGCCGACGCCGACTTGTCCGTGATACCAAAGCCAGATGCCCAGTGCGGTCGTGCCGGCGGTCAGCGAGCTGTTGACGATGAAGCTGCAAGTGTGCAGGAGCGTCGCCAAACGCATTTGGGCGTGTACCGTAACCATAAATTCTTCCATCGACTGCTTGGCGTAAGCCGCCTCGCGCGCGCCGTGGGAGAAGAGTTTGACGGTGGTGATGTTGGAATAGGCGTCGGTAATGCGGCCGGTCATCAGCGAGCGCGCATCCGCCTGACGCGAAGCGGTTTTGCCGAGCTTGGGAATCAGGAAGCGCATCACTAAGGCGAAGCCAATCATCCAGCCGATAAAGGGCAGCAGCAGCCAGCCGTCGAGCGCGACCAAAATCACGCCGGAGGTGATGAAATACACCAGCACATAAACGACCATGTCGGCAACCGTCATTACCACGTCGCGCAACGCCAGCGCGGTCTGCATGACTTTGGCGGACACGCGGCCGGCAAATTCGTCCTGATAGAAACCGAGGCTCTGCCCCAGCATCAGGCGGTGGAAATTCCAGCGCAGGCGCATGGGGAACACGCCTTGCAGGGTTTGCAGGCGCACGTTGGATGCGAGGAAGGTCCAGAGGGCGAAAAACACCATCATCGCCGCCATCGCCGTCAACGCCCAGCCTTTTTCGGCAAACAGGGTGGCAGGCGTGTATTTGCCGAGCCAGTCCACGACTTTGCCCATAAATTGAAACAACAGGGCTTCCATGATGCCGATACCGGCGGTAAACACCGCCAAAACGGCAATCCATTTGCGCAAGCCTTCGATGTTGCTCCAGATAAAACGCCACAGCCCTTTTTCAGGCGTTTTCGGGGCGGCTTCGGGATAGGGGTCGATTCGGGATTCGAACCATGAGAATATTTTTTGAATCATTGTATTGGGTTTAATTGAGAGAGAATGGATTTCAGACGACCTCTACGGTGGGGACAGGTCGTCTGAAAACAAGTATCGGGAGTTAAAGGCATTATTTTACGGGAAAAAACGGCGGGAAGACACTGTAAGGAAGTCGGGACGGACAAAGTGCCGTGATTGATGAGGGGTTGTCTGAAATAGCGTACCGATAAGGAATACGGCTTTTATAGTGGATTAACTTTAAACCAGTACGGCGTTGCCTCACCTTGCCGTACTATCTGTACTGTCTGCGGCTTCGTCGCCTTGTCCTGATTTAAAGTTAATCCACTATATATCCGTCCTTATATGGTCAAATCGCCGCTGAAATCCGTATCAAACCCATCGGCGTATCGGCTTATATCCATTCCAATTTTATTTTGAACGGACTGAAGCCAAAAAACAAAACCGAAAAAAATGTGCTTGTTCTCAGGCGTTACGCCGAATATGCCGTCACTTTGATGCGAAATTTGCAGGTCACCCAATATAGACAAGAAGCTGTCCAGATTTTGCCTGATGTCTTCTATAGTGGATTAACAAAAATCAGGACAAGGCGACGAAGCCGCAGACAGTACAGATAGTACGGCAAGGCGAGGCAACGCCGTACTGGTTTAAAGTTAATCCACTATATCTCGCTTTTTTGAAGTTCCTCAATCACAGGACTTCATTATCCAGACCAATAATGGTGGGCAGCTTGGTCAGTTTTTCATAAATCGCTTTCACAGACATTTTTCAATACCGGTAAATCCGACGCGCGGGATACGGGCGCGGGTAAGGCGGGTAGGGATAGCCGTAGCGGTGTACCGGTTCGCTGTCCTGATAGATGACGGTCGTCCCCGGCGGGGCGTTGACGGTAACGGTTTTGTTGATGGTGGTTTGGGAATGGACGGGCAGGTCGAGGACGGCGGTGCGGCCGTATGGGGTTTCGGTGTAGAAACAGCCGCCAAGTGCGGTCAGCGTGAAGGCGTAGAGCAGGGGCTTCTTCATGGGATTCCTTCATTCAAAACGAAACGGTAAGGGGTCGTCTGAAACGTGGTTTCGATCAGTTTGAAACCGTTTTGGGGTTTTCAGACGACCCTTTTTATCGCCAACATCCTTAACTTTAAATACGGCATATCATCAAATCCCGTCATTCCCGCCGTGGCCTGTCCTCGCGCAGGCGGGGGCGGGAATGACGGCAACCGATAAGTTGCGTATCGAAAATAAAGTCATTTGACTATATCCGGCCGACGGGATGGGGCGGCGGTTTTTCAGACGACCTTCCCGCTTACCTTAACACAGTCTTCGTCCAGCGGCTGACCCATTGTTTCTGTTTGGTGTCGATGTCGTTGCGGCTGGGCGAGTCGGTGTGTTTCGGGGCTTGGGCGAACTCGAAGACTTTGGGCAGCGGCGTGTTTTTCACGGCGGGATAGACCCACATTTCGGTCGGCAGGGCTTTTTGCACTTCGCCGCTTTGCAGCCACTGTATGAGTTTCGCCGCCAGTTCGGGCTGTTTCGCGCCTTTCAAGACTGCCGCGCCTTCGACTTGGCGGAACACACCGCCTTTGAGGAAGAGGTTGCCGGTCGGCGGCACGCTGTATTTGCCTTTGGAGTAATGGACTTCGGCGGCGGGGCTGGCGGCGTAGCTGACGACGAGCGGATACGCGCCGCCGTTTTGGGTAAAGTCGGTGTAATAGGCTTCACTCCAGCCTTTGGCGACTTTCACGCCGTTTTGACGCATCTGCGCCCACCATTTGAACGCGCCCTCTTCGCCCATGCCGCCGATGTTCGCCATCAGGAAGGCAAGTCCGGGCGAGGACGTGGCGGGCGAGGGCGTAACCAGCAGGTTTTTATATTCGGGGCGGGTCAAGTCCTGCAAGGTTTTGGGCAACGGCAGTTTTTTCTGTTCAAACCATTTTTTGTCGTAGTTGAGGGTAACGTAGCCGTAATTGACTGCCGCGATGACGGGCATCCCCGCTGAAACGGGCGCGGATTTGGGCTGCGCCGCCGCCAGTATGCCTGCTTCGCGCGCTTTGCCGATGTTGGCGTTGTCCAAACCGTAAACCGCGTCGGCAATCGGGTTGGCCTTGCTGAGAATCAGCTTGTTGAGCATTTCGTTGCCGCTGCCCGCTTTGATGACGGAGACTTTGGCGTCGTTGGCTTTTTCAAACTGCGCGATGGCGGATTGGGGCAGGCTGAAGGATTTGTGCACGGCAAGGCGCACTTCGGTCTGGGCGGATAAGTTTGCCGAAGCCAGCAACAGGGCGAGGGCGGATAATTTCAGTTTCATTCTCTAACCTTTGTACGGGTAAAATACGAAACATCATAACAAAATCCGCACCAACACACGACATGAACCTTTCCCCCGTCTGGCTATTCGACCTCGACAACACGCTGCACAACGCCGATGCAGGCATTTTCTACATCATCAACCGCGCCATGACCGACTACATGGCGCAACGCCTCAAGCTCTCCGAAGAAGCGGCGTCCGACCTGCGTCAGGACTATTGGCACCGGTACGGCGCGACGCTTGCCGGCCTGCAAATCCACCATCCCGAAATCGACATCCGCGAGTTTCTGCGCGAAAGCCATCCCATCGCGCAAATCTTGGCAAAATTGCAGGGCATGGAGGGAACCGAAAGCGTTTTAGGTCGTCTGAAAGGACGCAAAGCCGTTTTTTCCAACGGCCCTTCGTTTTACGTCCGCGCCGTTATCGGGGCATTGGGTTTGGCAAACCGTTTTGACGCACTCTTCGGCACGGACGACTTCGGGCTGCGCTACAAGCCCGACCCGCAAGCCTACCTGACCGTCTGCCGCCTGCTCGACGCTGCGCCCGGACAGTGCATCATGATCGACGACAGCGCGGACAACCTGCACCAAGCCAAAGAGCTGGGCATGAAAACCGTATGGTTCGGCAGCAAAGCCCATCCCCTGCCCTTTACCGACGCCGTTGCAAAAGATATGCAGGCGCTCGCCGAATGTGCCGAAAAACTGTCGGCACTCGTCTGAAACCTTTACAATATCGGGTTTGAACAACGGCACCAATCCGCCCGACCACAAGGACAACCATCATGCGATACACCGCCCTCATCCTCGCCGCCGCAGCCGCCCTGACCGGCTGTACTTGGGAAACCTACCAAAACGAATCCGGCCACACCTCCCTGCGCCCCAAATACGAAAAAGGCACGCGTATCTATTACGAAGACGGCACCTACTCCCGCGATATGCGTTACAACCAATACCGCCCCGAACGCCGCACCCTCAAACCGCTGCACGGCGACCAAGAAAACGTACGCGGCACGACATGGAACAAACCCCAAGGCGCCGGACACGCCGCGCCCGAAACGCAAACTGAAGAATAATCCGCCCGCAGAGGTCGTCTGAAACCGTTTTTTCCGTTTCAGACGACCTCAAACATAACCGCCATCCCGTTCGTCCCCTATCTGCCGTCTTTCAAAAAGGAGAAAACCATGCGTTCCCTCGCCCTGATTTTCGTTACCGCCGCCATCCTGAGCGGCTGCACCACAGACCGCTACGACTTCGACAGCCGTCCCGCCGACACATCCGCGCGCACGCCCCTGAAACCGACCACACTCGACCGCTTGGAACACGGCAGTCATGCCGACTCGTACCGCTGGAACCCCAAACCCAACAAACCATAATCCCCACGTCCGCACACCGAACCCAAATAAAAAGGTCGTCTGAAACCCCAAAACCCCGTTCAGACGACCCCTAAATACCCCCTTCATCAACATTGCATTCGAGAAAGCCCATCATGTCCGCCACACCCCTCAACATCGTCATCCTCGCCGCCGGCAAAGGCACGCGCATGTATTCCAAAATGCCCAAAGTGCTGCACCGCATCGGCGGCAAGCCCATGGTCGAGCGCGTTATCGACACCGCCGCCGCGCTCCATCCGCAA
Source organism: uncultured Neisseria sp. (assembly GCA_963533245.1). Taxonomy (GTDB): domain Bacteria; phylum Pseudomonadota; class Gammaproteobacteria; order Burkholderiales; family Neisseriaceae; genus Neisseria. The sequence continues at coordinate 9,537 of CAUSOO010000057.1, read as the reverse complement.
AACATCTGCGTCGTCATCGGACACGGCAAAGACCAAGTTTTGGACACCGTCAAACGCGACGTCGTCTGGGTCGAACAAACCGAACAGCTCGGTACCGGCCACGCCGTCAAAACCGCCCTGCCGCACCTTGCCGCCGAAGGCCGCACGCTGGTGTTGTACGGCGACGTTCCCCTGATTGACACCGCCACCCTCGAAACCCTGCTCGAAGCCGCAGGCAGCGAAGTCGGCCTGTTGACCGACGTTCCCGCCGACCCGACAGGCTTGGGCCGCATCATCCGCGACAGCCAAGGCAGCGTAACCGCCATCGTCGAAGAAAAAGACGCCGACACCGCCCAAAAAGCCGTCCGCGAGATCAACACAGGTATCCTCGTCCTGCCCAACGCCAAACTCGAAAACTGGCTGAACAGCCTCTCCAGCAACAACGCCCAAGGCGAATACTACCTGACCGACCTCATCGCCAAAGCCGTTGCCGACGGCATCAAAGTCCATCCCGTCCAAGTGCGCGCCTCCCACCTTGCCGCCGGCGTGAACAACAAACTCCAGCTCGCCGAACTCGAACGCATCTTCCAAACCGAACAGGCGCAAGCCTTGCTCAAAGCAGGCGTCACCCTGCGCGACCCCGCCCGCTTTGATTTAAGGGGTCGTCTGAAACACGGACAAGACATCGTGATTGACGTCAACGTCGTCCTCGAAGGCGACATCGAAATCGGCGACAACGTCGAAATCGGCGCAAACTGCGTCATCAAAAACGCCAAAATCGGCGCAAACAGCAAAATCGCCCCCTTCTCCCACCTCGAAGACTGCGAAGTCGGACAAAACAACCAAATCGGCCCCTACGCCCGCCTGCGTCCGCAAGCCCGCCTGTCAGACGACGTACACGTCGGCAACTTCGTCGAAATCAAAAACGCCGCCATCGGCAAAGGCACCAAAGCCAACCACCTCACCTACATCGGCGACGCCGAAGTCGGCAGCAAAACCAACTTCGGCGCAGGCACGATCATTGCCAACTACGACGGCGTAAACAAACACAAAACCGTCATCGGCGACGAAGTCCGCATCGGCTCCAACTGCGTCCTAGTCGCCCCCGTCAAACTCGGCAACAAAGTTACAACCGGCGCAGGCAGCACGATTACCAAAAACGTCGAAGACAACAAACTCGCCCTCGCCCGCGCCCGTCAAACGGTGATCGAAGGCTGGGTGCGTCCGGAAAAAGGCGATAAGAAATAAAGCGGTAAACCGCCCTGCGCAACTCGTTGCAGCAACAGCAATCTGTCCCTTCCCCCGTCCGGCGGGGGAAGGTTAGGATGGGGGTGGCTTTGCGACTTTAGGTCAAATCAAATTCGTACAACCCGTAGAGCAACCCTCTCCCCGGCCCTCTCCCGCCAGACGGGAGAGGGGGGCGGGTTGCAAGTTAAAACAAGGTCGTCTGAAAACTTTGGGATTTGAGTTTTGGAGAAACTCGTTCCCGATTTTTTCAGATGACCTCGTTTATTCAATCAATACAGGCTTGGGATAACTCAAGTAGCGTAGGCTTCGCCCACGAAATCTACCACCTGACAATCCAAATCAGACAACAGCCGAATGGACATCCATTCCAGCATTTATCTCGCGGGCAAAGCCCCGCTACTCATTGCAGCAACAGCAACCTGTCCCTTCCCCCGTCCGGCGGGGGAAGGTTGGGATGGGGGTGGCTTTGCGATTTTAGGTAATAAAATTCGTGCGAACCGTAGAGCCACCCTCTCCCGCCGGACGGGTAAGGGGGCAGGTTGCAGATAAAAACGAGGTCGTCTGAAAACTCTGAGATTTAGGTTTCAGACGACCTTTTGCTATCGATGCCTCAAGACTCAAATATCTTGCATGATTTGTCCGTATTGGCGAAATGCTGCGTCTTGTCTTCGCAGGTGCTTTCGATCGTTTCACACGATACTGTGACAAAGCTTTCGTTGATCTTCAATACTTTGGGATTTTTATCCGACCGCGCTACTGCCTTCAGGGTAAACCGCCCGTCCGGCGTGCCTTTGGCGTCGCCTTGCACCTTGATGCAAAAATCGCCGATTTCCTTAATCGGCAAATCCGGCCATTGGGTAGAGCTTTGTTTGAAACTTCCGTTTTTTTGATAAAAACGCTCCAGAAATTGGGCGTTTTCCAGCATGGCTGCCCGCACTTCCTGCAGCTTGGTATTTTCAACATATTTTTGGTAAGACGGGTAGGCAATCGACGTTAAAATCCCCACCGTCATGATGGTAAAAACCAATTGAGACAAAGAAAATCCCCGCTGAATTTCCTTCATTCCGCCCCCTTTCGAAAAATAAACCGGACATTTCATCTTTATCGTTGTGTGGTATCAAAATGGGGATTGAAGCTTTCCCACTTCAAAACCATACGGCGAAGTTGCCTTCGGCAAGCCCGAACTGTTTCTGAATCAATCCCTTATCAAATGAGGTCGGTATCTTATCGTCCTTATGACGGGTATTCAAACAATATCTGAATATTTCCCAGTTTACTATTTCTTGATGTATTGAATTCGCAACAGATACGCCTGCGCCCGATTCAAGCGGTGTGGGCGCATGAAGCCTGCCTGCGGGTACGGCTTTTGTTATTCGCGGTGGTAGGGATGGTTGTGGAGGATGGAGACGGCGCGGTAGAGCTGTTCGGTCAGCAGGACGCGCACCATGCCGTGCGGGAGGATAAGGACGGTGATGTTCATGGGTTTCCTTGGTCGGATGGGGTCGTCTGAAAGGTTTCAGACGACCTTCGTTTTGTATTTCAAATACAAAAGACGTTTCGATTAGCGGAAAGGGGCGGGGTCAGATGACAGAATGCAACTGAAAATTGCGGGATGTCTTATCGACAGGGATTGGCTTGATGATGCTTGATGGCATGAGATAAAAAATAACCGCCTTAGGCGGTTTTGTTGGTGGCCAGAGGCGGAATCGAACCGCCGACACACGGATTTTCAATCCGTTGCTCTACCAACTGAGCTATCTGGCCTTCATCTGCATTGCAGGGAAGTGGGCATTAAACCAAAAACAACGGGTTCATGCAAGGTTTATTTTGAAATGGTGCGGAGATATTTTATAAACTTTTGTTTTAGCTTAAATTAAATTTCGATGATTTTGAACAAAATCCGCCGGAGATCGACCGTCGGCACCCATAATTTTTCCATCGGGGAGGATTGTCGATTTCAGACGACCTATGTGTCGTTTTAAGATACAATCGCTTTTTTATTTCTAAAGATATCTGTTTGATGTTGTATGATTTTTTAAAAGATATGTGGGATATTCTGCGTCTGCGCTATAAAAATCCTGCTGATTATTTCTATACGCTGCCTGTCATTTTGGCGATTTTGCTGCTGTTGGGCATGATTAATGCGGCAGATATGTCAACCTTGCTCGGCGTCAGCACTGCCACCGTTGTCTTTGGCGTGTTGGTTACCGTTATAAAGTGGCTGATCTTGAGCCGCGTGATGCGTCATGTTTTGAGCAGAAACGGCGCGCCGCGCCTGCCTTTATGGGGATTCATCTTGGCATCGGAAGCTTTGATGATTCCTGCGCTGCTTGTGTTTTATGTCCCGCAGATTACGCCGCTGCTGATGTTTTGGAAGACTTGGGCGTTTTGGGCGCAGGCTGTCGGCTTGATGAAGATGGGGCAGGTTAAAGTTTGGACGGTATTCAAAGGCTATCTTTTGTACTTCTGCTGTATGGTTGTGATTATAGGGATTTTTATACAGCTGTTTACACTGGCTGGCTGGTTCGATAAAGCAACGCTAATGCAAAATTTTAATGCTTTAACGGCTGCTATGGAGCAGGCAAGATAAGCTAGGGGTCGTCTGAAAACGCCAACCGCTTTTTCAGACGACCTTCTTCCAAAGAAAAAACCTGCACGGTTGTCCGTGCAGGTTTTTGTTTGCGCTCAGGTTTGGGCAACCTTACATCATGCCGCCCATTCCACCCATGCCGCCCATGTCAGGCATAGCTGGTTTTTCTTCAGGGATTTCGGCAATCATGCAGTCAGTCGTCAGCATCAGGCCGGCGATAGACGCAGCGTGTTGCAGCGCGGAACGGGTTACTTTGGCGGGGTCGAGTACGCCCATTTCAATCATGTCGCCGTATTCGCCTGAGCCTGCGTTGTAACCGTAGTTGCCTTTGCCTTCCAACACTTTGTTCACGACTACGCTAGGCTCGCCGCCTGCGTTGGCAACGATTTGGCGCAGCGGAGACTCAATGGCGCGCAAGACGATTTGTACGCCTGCGTCTTGGTCGGCATTGCCGGTGTGCAGGTTTTCCAAAGCGGCACGGGCGCGCAACAGGGCTACGCCGCCGCCGGCAACCACGCCTTCTTCAACGGCTGCGCGGGTAGCGTGCAGCGCGTCTTCCACGCGGTCTTTTTTCTCTTTCATTTCGACTTCGGTAGCGGCACCGACTTTGATCACTGCCACGCCGCCTGCTAGTTTGGCAACGCGCTCTTGCAGTTTTTCTTTGTCGTAATCGCTGGTTGCGGTTTCGATTTGTTGGCGGATTTCGGCAACACGCGCTTCGATTTGGGCAGCGTCGCCGAAGCCGTCGATGATGGTGGTGTTTTCTTTACCGATTTCGATGCGTTTGGCCTGACCCAAGTCTTCCAGAGTGGCTTTTTCCAAAGACAGGCCGACTTCTTCGGCGATTACAGTGCCGCCGGTCAGAATGGCGATGTCTTGCAGCATGGCTTTACGGCGGTCACCGAAGCCCGGGGCTTTAACGGCAACGGTTTTCAGGATGCCGCGGATGTTGTTCACCACCAAAGTCGCTAAGGCTTCGCCTTCTACGTCTTCAGCGATGATCAAGAGCGGACGGCTGGCTTTTGCCACTTGTTCCAAAACAGGCAGCAGGTCGCGGATGTTGCTGATTTTTTTGTCGAACAGCAATACAAAAGGATTGTCCAGCGCGGCGATTTGTTTTTCCGCGTCGTTGATGAAGTAAGGGGACAGGTAGCCGCGGTCGAACTGCATACCTTCGACGACATCCAATTCGTTTTCCAAAGATTTGCCGTCTTCAACGGTAATCACGCCTTCTTTGCCGACTTTTTCCATCGCTTCGGCAATAATCGCGCCGACTTGTTCGTCGGAGTTGGCGGAAATCGAGCCGACTTGGGCGATTTCTTTGGAAGTGTCGCAAGGTTTGGCAATGTTTTTCAGCTCTTCAACCAAAGCGGCGACAGCTTTGTCGATACCGCGTTTCAGGTCGGTCGGGTTCATGCCGGCGGTAACGTATTTCATGCCTTCGGCTACGATGGCTTGTGCCAGTACGGTGGCGGTAGTCGTACCGTCGCCTGCTACGTCGTTGGTTTTGGACGCGACTTCTTTCACCATTTGCGCGCCCATGTTTTCGAATTTGTCTTTCAGTTCGATTTCTTTAGCGACGGTAACGCCGTCTTTGGTGATGTGCGGGCCACCGAATGCGCGGTCAACCACTACGTTGCGGCCTTTAGGGCCCAAGGTTACGCGGACGGCGTTTGCCAGAGTGTTCACGCCGCTGACCATTTTTTGGCGGACTTCGTTACCGAACTGTACGTCTTTTGCTGCCATATTTTGATTCTCCTAATTTATTTAATACATTTGATTCTGTCTGAGGTCGTCTGAAAACCTTGTACGCCTTTTCAGACGACCTGTCGTTTTGAATGCACGGAATGCTTATTCCACAATCCCGAAAATGTCTTCTTCGCGCATTACCAACAGCTCTTCGCCGTCGGCTTTTACGGTTTGGCCGCTGTATTTGCCGAAAATAACTTTGTCGCCGACTTTGACATCCAGCGGACGGCGGTTGCCGTCTTTACCGATTTTGCCTGCGCCCACGGCGATTACTTCGCCCATATCGGGTTTTTCAGCGGCTGCGCCCGGCAGGACGATGCCTGATGCGGTTTTCTCTTCAGCTTCCAAGCGTTTGACGACGACGCGGTCGTGTAAAGGACGGATGGTCATGTTTTATGCTCCGATAAATAGTTTGAAAACAATCATCTGCCTTCAGCCGGCAGATGCGGTTTGAAAAATAAGGCGGTAAGTTTGTCAACAAACTTACCTGAACACAGCGGCAAATTAGGGTTTGTCCCGATAAATTCAAGGGAAGAAGCAAAAATTTTCTATGCGGGGTCGTCTGAAAACGGGCATGACAGATTGCGCACCATCTCTCAATACGGTTCAAACAGGCAAACATTTTCAGATGAACTTTTCCAGTCGGCAAGCTTCAAATGGTTCTATCAGCAAAAGGCATGAAACGATGGATGCAAACCTATGTACGCCTTTACAAAATAATATCCTATCTTTAAAATAAATAGAAATTATTATTAATAAATAGTTTATTTAAAGAACTGAAACTTATCTAAAAAGGAAATTTACATGACTTCCCCCCTGTTCCGATTCAGCCTGCTTTCACTGGCACTCGCCGCCGGCTTTGCCCACGCGGAAAACGAAGCGAAAGAAAGCATTACCCTTGATACCGTTACCGTCAAAGGTCAGGCTACAAGCGCCACACACCGTGTAACGACGAAACGTATGGAAGAAACGACTTCCACTGATTTAAAAGACGTATTGTTCAACGAACCCTCTATCAGTTTCGGCGGCGGTAATGGTCAGTCGCAATGGGTAACCATCCGAGGCATGGGACAAGACCAAATAGACTATAAAGTTGACGATACTTACACTGACAGCCAGATTTTCCACCACAACGGTCGCTTTATGCTTGACCCCGCATTGGTAAAAGTCGTTGCCGTGCAAAAAGGTACGGGTTCGGCCTCAGCAGGTATCGGTGCAACCAGCGGCGCGATTGTTGCCGAAACGGTTGAAGCCAAAGATTTGCTGAGAGAAGGTCAAAACGTCGGTTTCAAAGTCAATGCCGGCATCAGCAGCAATAAAGGCTATTCGCGCGGCGCAAGCGTTTACGGTCAGGCAGGCGGTTTTGACGCTTTGGTTTCAGGCAATTTCGTGCGCGAAAAAGAATACACGGCAGGCAAAGGCTACCGTAATCTGCTCGGAAGCGATAAGGTTTTGAACAGTGCATTGGGTTCGCGCGGCTTGCTGGGCAAAATCGGTTATCGCTTCAATGAAGACAACCGTATTGAATTGAGCCACCGCCAAGAAAAACAATATGGAGAACGCGCCCTGCGCGAAGAATTCGATTTCTCGCAAGTATTCCAAACCGACCGCCGCACGGGTCAATACGTTTTGGATGCCAACGGCAACCGTATTCCGAATACCGCCAACAACTCGCCGCGTTACCGCACGCTGACCCAAGACACCACCAACTTGGAATTCAAAGGCGGAAACTTGGGCTTTATCGACAAAATCAAAGCCAATGTTTACCGTTTAAATACCAAACGTGACGAAGCCCCCAATCCAAATTATGAATTGGACGGCGAAGTACGGACATACGGAGCCAATCTGAATCTCGACAGCCGTCTATTTGACCGCCACACCTTAAAATACGGCTTAAACTGGCGTACTCAAAAAAGCAGCTCAAACGGAGAAGGCGGCGAGAAGAAAAACGATGCCGGCGTATATGTAGAAGGTATTTGGGATTTGTCTCCGGTTACGCTGACCACAGGTTTGCGCTATGACCGTTGGAAAATGAAAACCAGCAGTAATACAGAAAATTCAGACGGCAACCTCAATCCAAGCATCGGGTTGGTTTATGATATTACCCCCGAATTCTCCATCAACACCAGCATGAACTATGCAACCCGCAGCCCCCGCCTGTACGAAGCAGCTTTAGCAAACAACAGGCCGATTGTTGCATCGCCTGACTTGAAAGCAGAACGCTCGCGAAATGCAGAAATCGGCTTTAACTACCACTGGAATTCTGCCCTGACGCTCTCCGGCAGCTATTTCCATCAGCAAATCAAAGATGTGCAAGCCATCCGCCAAGAAGGGCGAAACTATGTTTGGTTTAACGGCGGCAAGCTGAAAAACAGAGGTTACGAACTGAACGCCGCCTACCGTTGGAAAGGTCTGACCGCCCGCGCAGGCGTAGCTTACAGCAGACCGAAGCTGAACGGAGATACCGCCGACATCGTGACAACCGCTATCCCGATGGGACGTACATGGACAACCGGTCTGTCGTACCAATTCGACAATCCGAACCTGGAAATCGGCTGGCGCGGACGCTATGTCCAAAATGCAGGCTATGCCCCGACATCGCGCGGCTCTGACGTAGCTCTGAATGTTGTCCGTGCGGGCTACGGCGTCAACGATGTCTTCGCCAACTGGAAGCCGACGGGCAAAGACGACTTGAACGTCAACTTCGCCGTCAACAATGTCTTGAATAAAAACTACAAGCCGCACAGTCAACGCGCAGGTGCCAACTCCCTGCCTGAACCGGGCCGCGATATCCGCCTAAGTGTGAACTACCGCTTCTAAACATTGCGTAAAAGCAAAGACGTCGTCTGAAAACTTCTGCTGTTTTCAGACGACGTCTCTTTTTTTGGAAAACCGTGTTTACCGGAAGACTGTTTGTTCAAATGTCCTTTCGGACAGCCTTATCGCGCTTCGCTTCGATTGAATGAATGTATTGCATCAGCGTTTGAATAAAAACGGTCAAATCACGCTGCCACGAATGGCGGTTGCTTTTAGTGAAATACAGCGATATTTCGGGTTGCTCCATCAGATAGCAGCCGAAGCTCTCGTGCAACGGTACGATACGGATATCGTTCACATTATAAAAAGCAATGGTCATCGGTAGCGTGAAATAGGGATGTGACAGCGTCCACATGGCAGGGAAGGCGGGGCTGTCATCTTCAGAAGCAACAGTTAAATCATGGTTATACAGGGCGTTGCGCAGGTCTGTGATGTGCTTTTTCATGTTTTTATTTTTCATTCTATTTGGAAAAATGCTTGAACAAAGCAGGTGATGTTTGCCCGATTTACCGCTTGCAGCACAACGACTGCTTCGTTTTTCAAAAAACCGACTGAGTCAGATTCATCGGCATGGGTTTGGTTGAGGCGGCATAAATCGTAGAAGGTAAAAACAAAATTTTGCCCATTGATACATAATGGAAAATCCAATAGACAGCCTTTGTTCTCGGCTTCAAATTCGGCAAGATCATCAAACCATTCAGGAAATATGATGTGCATGAGTTTCCTTTTAAAATCGTATGAAAAGTCCGTTTCGTTAGAATGACTTTCAAAAGGTCTTTTCAGACGACCTCAAAGCTACCTAAAAAGCCAAATACTTCAATTCTCACAGATGACGCGCAAGTCCAATCGCTATTTGAAATGTAATAGACAATAAAAAATCCTGCATATTGCTATGCAGGATTTTTTATTTGGGGTGGCTGATGGGGCTCGAACCCACGACAACTGGAATCACAATCCAGGGCTCTACCAACTGAGCTACAGCCACCATTAACTTTTGGCACGCCCGACAGGAATCGAACCTGTAACCCCCGACTTAGAAGGTCGGTGCTCTATCCGGTTGAGCTACGGGCGCTCATGCCGATTCGTGCTGAATTTTTTGTGTGGTCGGGGCGGTGGGATTCGAACTCACGACCCTCTGCTCCCAAAGCAGATGC
>CAUSOO010000056.1:0-14790 GCA_963533245.1 uncultured Neisseria sp. | reverse complement strand
AGCGTGCCGGTTACGTTGGGCGGCGGCAGTTGGATGGAAAAAGACGGTTTGGTCAAATCCATATTGGGCTGGAAATAACCTTGGGTTTCCCAGTTTTGATAGTGTTTGGATTCGATTTCGGCGGGATTGTATTTGTCTAACATGGTAAAAAATGCTGTCTGTAAAAGGGTTTGCGGGCAAACGTCTGTTTAAAAAATAATTGCGGATTATAGCGCAAAAAGGTCGTCTGAAACGGAATATCGTTTCAGACGACCTTTTTGAAACAAATCGAAACGGGCTTATTTGCCTTTGTCGGATTTGGCTTCTTTTTTCAAGGAAGCGTACAACTCAGGGTCGCGGTTTTTCAGCAGGGAGGCAATTGCCAAGTCGTCGCGGTTTACTTTTGCCAAGTCAACGCGTTCGATGTGTACCAAGCGCAGCAGCTCGCGTACAGGTTTGGGCATATTACGACCGGATTCGTAACGTGAACCACCGGACTGAGTTACGCCGATACGGCTCCAAAAGTCCATTTGGTTCAAACCGAGTTTTTTGCGGATATCGCGGATGTTGTCAATTTTCTCAAACGACTTCATGAAAATTCCTTTTTCTTCTGTATTGTTTGTTGATAAGCAATTCTGCTTCTTCACATTGGGAAAGTGCAAATTAGTTTTCGGCAGCAAAGTTCCTTACAGGGGAAATCATTAATTGCGACATAGAAAACTATCTATACTGAATTGTTAGACAGTATATTCGAAAGAAGTTTTGTAGAATTCTTCATAAATTGGCTAAATATTTCCAAGTTAAATATTTTATAGAAGAAAAAACATTTAAAACAATAGGATAGTAATTGGGTATCGGTAATATTTTACACAAATAAACAGTCGTTTCGGGAATGTTGCGTTTGACATTATTTATTATACATAATTGTTTTGCATGAAATTATGGAGAAAGTGCAGTGGAGATGGGCAGATTTGTCTATATCTCAGCCCGATGTTTAGATCTGGATTGGGTGGTCGGGAATGGTTTTGATAGGGGCAATTTAAAAAGGTCGTCTGAAAACGAGGTTTGTGGGTTTCGCCAACAACCTTGTTTATATTTCAGACGACCTTTTTGCTTTGAAAGCGGGATGGTTTGACAGATTAGGGTTTGCCGGTGGCAGGGCTGATGGTCAGGATTTCGTAGCCGGTTTCTGTCACTAAAACTTCATGTTCCCATTGGGCGGAGAGGGAGCGGTCTTTGGTCACGACCGTCCAGCCGTCGTTTAGGATGCGCAGGTGGCGTTTGCCTTGGTTGATCATCGGCTCGATGGTGAAAATCATGCCGGGCTTCAGGACGACGCCTTGACCTTTTCTGCCGTAGTGCAGGACTTGCGGGGCTTCGTGGAAACCGCGTCCGATGCCGTGGCCGCAAAATTCTTGTACGACGGAGTAGCCTGCGTTTTCGGCAACTTGTTGGCAGGCGTAGCCGATGTCGCCCAAGGTCGCGCCGGGTTTGACGGCGGCGATGCCCGCCATCATGGATTCGTGGGTAACGTCAATCAGGCGTTGGGCGATGGGGGAGACTTTGCCGACGGTAAACATGCGGCTGGAGTCGCCGTGGAAGCCGTCTTTTTTGATGGTCAGGTCGATGTTGATGATGTCGCCTTCTTTGAGCGGCTTGTCGTCAGGAATGCCGTGGCAGATGACGTGGTTGACGGAGGTGCAGCAGGATTTGGGGTAGGGCGGGTTGCCGTAGTGCAGGGGGGCGGGATAGCCGCCTTGGACGTTGACGTGGTAGTCGTAAACGAGTTTGTCGATTTCGTTGGTGGTTACGCCGGGTTTGACGAATTGTCCGATGTAGTCGAGGGCTTCGGCAACGAGTTTGCCCAGTTCGCGCATTTTCTCGATTTCTTCGGGGGTTTTAATGATGATTTCGTTCATGTTGTTTCCTTGATGGTTTCAGACGACCTTGTTGCGGCACAAAGGTCGTCTGAAAGGGAAGGGGATGAGTCGGCAGCTTGCTTTTGGAACACTGCAACGAGGCGTGCGGACGTTTCAGCTTTTTTGGATTCGGGGCTGATGCCTGAAGTTCAAATTAAAGTCGAATGCCAGTCCGCACTAGAATAGATTGTCGATGACTTCTTTGGATTTGGAAGGAGCCTTAGGTTTCGGCGTCGGCTTAGGTGCCGGCTTGGCTGCTTCGGGTTGACGCTGTTCGGGTTTCGCCGCGGGTTTGGATTCGGTCGGCTGTTCCGACGGCGTACGTCTGTTGCCTGCTGCGGCGGGTGTGCTGCGCGGCGTTTTTTCTTCGATATCGGGCGTTTCGGTTACAGCAGGTTTGGCGTTTGCTTTGTTATTGGCGGGTTTGTCTTCTGAGGCTTCGTCCTCAGTCGGGGCGGTGTTGCTGTTTTTGCCGTTTGATTTGTTTTTAGGCGGGATGACGGGATTTCTGGAATCGGTTTTTTCGTCGTCGTCAAGCTCGGCTTTGGCGGCAGGCTTGGTTCTGTCCTCTTCGGGAGCGCCGATGGGGCGCCAGACTTCGACAGGGGTGTCTTTGGGAACGGGTTTGTTTTTAATGGCTTCGCGTTCTTGGGAGTCGTGGCTTTTGATGGTGCTGATGACGCCGATGACCAAGGCGGCAACGGCAATGATGCAGACGCCGAAAAAGGCTCCGATTAAATGTTTGGGTTTGAGTTGGAATGAGGATTTAGGGGTTTTGGACATGATAAATCGGTAAAAATGAAATCAATCGGGCGGATTGTATCGTAATAGGTCGTCTGAAACAAAATCAGGTTTCAGACGACCTGTCAGTCAAGGGGCAATCCTATGGCTGTTGGGTGTAGTTTTGATACAGGGTAACGACTTTTTGTACGCCCACGGTGGTGCTGACGCGTTGGGTAACTTTTTCTTGTTCTTCAGGCGTCAGGATGCCCATCACATAAGTCACGTTGCCGTAGGTCACGATTTTGACGCGCGCCTGCGTGGTGGGCTTGAGGCCCAAAAGGGCGGTGCGGACTTTGGATGTGCCCCATGTGTCGTTGGTTACGTCGCCGAAGGTGCGTCCTTGGGGGGCGACGGTGATGTAGTTGTACACGCCTTCGGCGGCTTGTTCGGCACGGGCGATTTGTTCGACGAATTGTTTTTCGCCTTCAGTGGCGACTTGTCCGAGCAGCAGCAGGTGGCGGTTGTAGCCGACGACGTTGAGTTTGGGGGTGTAACCCTGCGCTTGGTTGTTTTGGCGCAGGTAGGAGCGGGCGGTAGTTTCGACGCGTACCGCCATTACGTTGTCGTCGGTTTGCGCGCCTGTGGTGCGGCGGTCGACGGCGGATTTGGTGCCGACTGCTGCGCCGCCGAGGAGTACGCCGACACAGCCGCTAAGTGTCAGGCTGAGGAGGAGGGCGGTCAGAACGGGTGCGGTATGACGTTTGATGTTCATATTTTTTCCTTGATGATGGGTTCGGCGGATATGTTTCAGACGACCTTTAAAAGAGGTCGTCTGAAAAAAAGGCTTACATTCCTTCAAGCAACATGGAGTCGATGCAGTCGCACATGGCGTGTATCAGCAGGATATGGTTTTCCTGAATGCGGGCGGTGCGCGGGTAGGGGACGTTGAGCAGTACGTCGGTGTCTTTGAGCATGGCGGCGATTTTGCCGCCGTCGCGGCCGGTCATGGCGATGACGTGCATATCGCGTTCGTGTGCCGCTTTAATGGCTTCGATAACGTTGGCGGAGTTGCCGGAGGTGGAAATGCCGACCAAAACGTCGCCGGCGCGTCCGAGCGCGCGCACTTGTTTGCTGAACACATGGTCGAAGCCGTAGTCGTTGCCGATGGCGGTCAGCGCGGACGTGTCCGTCGTCAGCGCGACGGCGGCAAGTTCCATGCGCTCTTTTTCAAAGCGTCCGGTCATTTCGGCGGCGAAGTGCTGCGCGTCGGCAGCCGAACCGCCGTTGCCGCAGGCTAAAATTTTGCCGTCATTCATCAGGCATTGCAGCATTAATTCCGCTGCTTGAGCAGTCGGCCCGACCAATACTTTTTCGGCTTCCTGCTTGGCATGGATGCTTTCGGCGAAATGGGCGGCAACGCGCTCTTGTAATGTCGTCATATCGTCAACCTGTAATATTCTTTATCCATTCGGGCGGGCGGTTTCCTTCTATCAGCACCGCATCGATGCGGCACGCGCTATCCGTCATGCCGTTTTGTTGCAGATAATACTCCGCAGACCGTTGCAGTTTCAATAACTTAGACGGCGAAATACTGTATGCGGCACCGCCGAAACCCTGATTTTTGCGGTATTTTACTTCAACAAACAGAATCATGTTACCGTTTTTGACAATCAAATCGATTTCGCCGTAAGCGCAGTGCCAGTTGCGCGCCACGAGTTTGCAGCCTTGCAAAAGAAGAAACGCCAGCGCGGCATCTTCGCCCGCCACCCCTTGTTTGTGGTTCAGACGCATGGAAGTTTACCCCGTATAATATCGTTATATTGTTTTCAGACGACCTGATAAAGCCATGTTTCAAAAACACCTTCAAAAAGCCGCCGACAGTATCGAAAAACGGACATTATACGTTGTCGCCACGCCCATCGGCAATTTGGCGGACATCACCCTGCGCGCGCTCGCCGTCCTGCAAAAAGCCGACATTATCTGTGCCGAAGATACGCGCGTTACCGCACAGCTTCTGAGCGCATACGGCATACAGGGCAAACTCGTCAGCGTGCGCGAGCATAACGAACAGCAAATGGCGGACAAAATCATCAACCATCTTTCAGACGACCTCACTGTCGCACAAGTTTCCGACGCAGGGACGCCTGCCGTCTGCGATCCCGGTGCAAAACTTGCCCGCCGCGTGCGCGAGGCAGGGTTCAAGGTCGTCCCCGTTGTCGGCGCGAGTGCGGTCATGGGTGCATTGAGCGTCGCAGGCGTTACCGAACCCAATTTCTACTTCAACGGCTTTCTGCCGCCAAAATCCGGCGAACGGCAGAAGCTGCTTGCCAAATGGGCGCAGGCTGATTTCCCCGTTGTGATGTTTGAAACCCCGCACCGAATCGAAGCCACCCTTGCCGACATGGCGGCCCTCTTCCCCGAACACAGCCTGACCTTGGCCCGAGAAATCACCAAAACCTTCGAAACCTTCCTTAGCGGCACGGTTGCTGAAATTCAGACGACCCTGAAAAACGACGGCAATCAGGCGCGCGGCGAAATGGTGCTCATCCTCCATCCTGCGCCCCGTGAAAAACACGGTACCTTGCCCGATGCCGCCCAAAACGTTATGAAAATCCTCGCTGCCGAGCTGCCCACCAAGCAGGCAGCCGAACTTGCCGCCAAAATTACCGGCGAAGGCAAAAAAGCCTTGTATGATTTGGCGTTGGAGTGGAAACGGGTTTCAGACGACGTTTGAGGGTGGGGGGCGTCTGAAAAAAGAGGGAAGGGCGGTTGTTGAATGATGATGGTATTAACGTGGATTATGTCCTGAATCACAGAATATTCTGCGAAAAGAAAATCTGCCAAAGACTTGCCTGATTTTTATCGTTTTATTTTAAACGAAATAAAACAGAAACCCTCATAAAGCCTGATGGTGAAGGTCGTCTGAAACGTTCAGGCGACCTGCTTTTAAAATTAAGATGAAAATATTGAAAATTCTGCAATCTAATGTCTGTAATTGTATGTAATGCGTGATATAATGCGAACTCTTTGCCTTGCGTTAAGGCAAAGTCGGATATGAACTCACAAAGATTAACATATTGCTTGACGTTCATGGGCTTCTTGATTATATTTAGCCTCGCATTACTGTCGGGATTTCCCGTTTTTATGAAGCAGATTCTCATCTTACAAATTCTGGTTTTGACAGCGGTTGCGCTGATTAGCGCCGCATTTTCAGGTTTGGCAGGATTTTGGTCTGCTGTCGCAGGCGGGTTTTCCTATCTTATTCCCTCCGCTTTCGCAGTTTTACTTTTAAAACTTTCCAAGTGTAACCCTTTGTATCATGGTAAAGCGTTCATTATTGGGGAAGTTTTAAAAGTAGTGCTGTCGCTGGTAATGATGCTTGCCGTATTCGCAGTTTGGCATCAGTCTTTGATATTCTTTCCGTTCTTGTTCGGATTGCTCGGTGTCAGCCATTTGGTTTTTTTAGTATTGTTGAGAGTGAAGCATTATGGCAGGTGACAAAATTACTGCTACTGATTACATCACGCACCACTTGCAAAGTTTGACCAGTCTTTCCGATGTCGCTAAAGGACAAGGCTTGGATAATATTGCTGATTTTTCTTTTATTAATATTGATGCAATATTTTTCTCTGTATTGTTGGGTGTAATCGGAAGTTTCCTACTTTTGCGTGGGGCCAGGAAGGCGACGGCGGGTGTGCCCGGACGTTTTCAGGCTGCCGTCGAGATTCTGTTTGAGTTTGTGGATGATATGTGTAAAAGCATTATTCACAACGAGCAATCTCGAAAAGCCATTGCCCCGTTAGGCTTGACGCTGTTTGTATGGATTTTCCTGATGAATGCCATGGATATGCTGCCGGTCGATTTGTTCCCGTGGCTATGGCAAAACATTATTACCGGTAACCATCATGCATTGTTGCGTATTGTACCGACCGCAGATTTGAATACCACATTAGCGTTGGCTATCGGTGTCTTGGTGATTTGTATTTATTACAATATCAAAATCAAAGGTATCCGTGGTTGGATTCATGAGTTGTTCAGCGCTCCGTTCGGCGCCAAACTTGCTCCCGCCAACTTCCTTTTGAATCTGGTCGAATTCCTTTCTAAAACAGTTTCTCACGGTATGCGGTTGTTCGGTAACATGTATGCCGGCGAGCTGGTGTTCCTTCTGATTGCTTTGCTGGGTGGCGCTTGGGCGACATCTGGAAGCGTTGAAGTGTTGGATCCGATTCTGTTTGGTTTCCACATCCTTGCCGG
Source organism: uncultured Neisseria sp. (assembly GCA_963533245.1). Lineage (GTDB taxonomy): Bacteria > Pseudomonadota > Gammaproteobacteria > Burkholderiales > Neisseriaceae > Neisseria. The sequence goes on along the minus strand of CAUSOO010000056.1, from coordinate 7,915 downwards.
ATTGGCATGGGCGATTTTCCATATTTTGGTGATTACCCTGCAGGCATTTATCTTTATGGCCTTGGCGTTTGTCTATATCGGACAAGCTCATGATGCACATTAATTTATTAGGTAGTTTTTCATTAACTTTCTTTGTTTTCTCAAGGAGTAAAAAATGGGTTTGGTAGCAATTGCATGTGGTTTGATCGTAGCATTGGGTGCATTGGGTGCCTCTATCGGTATCGCAATGGTCGGTTCCAAATATCTGGAGTCTTCTGCTCGTCAACCTGAATTGATTGGTCCGCTGCAAACTAAATTGTTCCTGATTGCTGGTCTGATTGATGCCGCATTCCTGATTGGTGTGGCTATTGCACTGTTGTTCGCCTTCGTTAAACCATTTGGTGCATAATCAAACGGCGTGATCCGTCTAGGTACAGACTTCGGTCTGTTTGATTAACACTAGTACGAAGGTTAACTAACGTGAATATTAATGCAACCTTATTCGCTCAAATCATCGTCTTTTTCGGTTTGGTTTGGTTTACCATGAAATTCGTGTGGCCGCCAATCGCAAAAGCATTGGATGAGCGTGCCGCAAAAATTGCCGAAGGCTTGGCTGCTGCCGAGCGCGGTAAGAGCGATTTTGAACAGGCAGAGAAGAAAGTTGCAGAACTCTTGGCTGAAGGGCGTAACCAAGTTTCCGAAATGGTAGCAAACGCCGAAAAACGTGCCGCCAAAATCGTAGAAGAAGCGAAAGAGCAAGCTACTGTCGAGGCAGTGCGGATTACAGCACAAGCTAAAGCTGATGCCCAGCAAGAAATGAATCGTGCACGCGAAGTTTTGCGTGAACAAGTTGCTGCGTTGGCGGTTAAAGGTGCAGAGTCTATTTTGCGCAGTGAAGTAGATACTTCAAAACATGCGCAGCTGCTCAGCGCTTTAAAACAGGAGCTGTAATCTTATGGCTGAGTTCGCAACGATTGCCAGACCTTATGCGAAAGCATTGTTTAATCTGGCGCAGGAAAAAAACCAAATTGAGTCTTGGTTGGGCGGACTGGAAGAATTAGCCGCGGTTGTTCAAAATCAGAAAGTAATTTCTTTTCTTGAGCAACCTGAAATCAATACTTCTGAAAAGGTAAATGTACTTGCCGAACTCGTTGAATTAAAAAGTGATGAATTGAAGAATTTCATTACTGTTCTGGCAGAGCAAAAACGTTTGCCTGTATTGCCTGAAGTCTATGCTCAATATCAAGCTTTAACCTTGTCATTCAATCATACTAAGTCCGCTGTAATTTACAGTGCTTATCCATTGACTGAAGATCAATTGGCTGAGTTGGCTGAAATATTGAAAAAACGCTTTGACAGTAAGTTGCAGATTACAACTGAAGTCGCGCCTGAATTAATTGGCGGTGTCAAAGTTGAAGTGGGTGACCAGGTCTTGGATTTGTCGGTGCAGGGTAAATTGAATGCCCTGTATGCGACTATGACAAATTAGGAGAGTTTTCATGCAGCTTAATCCTGCTGAAATTAGCGATTTGATTAAAGCTAAAATTGAAAATCTGTCTGGAAATACAGAAGTACGTACCCGTGGTACGGTTATTTCTGTAACAGACGGTATTGTTCGTATTCATGGCTTGTCAGACGCAATGCAAGGTGAGATGCTCGAATTCCCGGGTAACACTTTCGGTTTGGCGATGAACTTGGAGCGCGACTCCGTCGGCGCCGTAGTGTTGGGTGAATACGAACATATTAAAGAAGGCGACACAGTTACTTGTACCGGTCGTATTTTGGAAGTACCTGTCGGTCGTGAATTGGTTGGTCGCGTTGTAGATGCATTGGGTCGCCCGATTGATGGCAAAGGTCCGATCAACACATCTTCCACAGCGCCAATCGAAAAAATTGCACCGGGTGTAATTGCCCGTAAATCAGTTGACCAGCCTATGCAAACCGGTCTGAAGGCCATTGACTCAATGGTTCCGATTGGTCGCGGTCAACGTGAGCTGATCATTGGTGACCGTCAAACAGGTAAAACAGCCGTAGCATTGGATGCTATTGTCAACCAAAAAGGTACGGGCGTTATCTGTATTTATGTTGCAATTGGTCAAAAAGCATCTTCTATTGCCAACGTAGTACGCAAATTGGAAGAGCATGGCGCAATGGAACACACCATTGTGGTTGCGGCGACTGCATCTGAAGCTGCGGCTCTGCAATATATTGCACCTTATGCAGGTTGTACGATGGGCGAGTTTTTCCGCGACCGCGGTGAAGACGCATTGATTGTATATGATGACTTGTCTAAACAAGCTGTTGCTTACCGTCAAATTTCCCTGTTGCTGCGCCGTCCTCCCGGTCGTGAAGCATATCCTGGCGACGTTTTCTATCTGCACTCCCGTTTGTTGGAGCGTGCTGCCCGTGTAAATGAGCACGAAGTTGAAAAACTGACTAATGGTGAAGTGAAGGGCAAAACAGGCTCTCTGACTGCATTGCCGATTATTGAAACGCAAGCCGGCGACGTCTCTGCATTCGTACCGACAAACGTGATTTCGATTACCGACGGTCAGATTTTCTTGGAAACCGATTTGTTTAACGCCGGTATCCGTCCTGCGATTAATGCCGGTATTTCGGTATCGCGCGTAGGTGGTGCTGCGCAAACCAAAGTAATTAAAAAACTGGGTGGCGGTATCCGTTTGGCACTTGCCCAATATCGTGAGTTGGCAGCCTTCTCGCAATTTGCTTCCGATTTGGATGAGGCTACACGCAAACAGCTGCAACACGGTGAAGTGGTTACTGAATTGATGAAGCAAAAACAATTCAGCACTTTGGATACAGCCGAAATGGCTTTGACCTTGTGGGCCATTAATAATGGTTCTTACGAAGATGTACCGGTATCCAAGGCATTGGCTTTCGAAGCGGAATTTTTGAGCTTTGTACGCACTCAGCATCCTGGTGTTTTAGAAGCAATCAATGCATCAGGTGCGATGTCCGATGAAAGTGAAAAAGCATTGACCGAAGCCATGAATTCTTTCAAATCTTCTTATGCTTACCAAGCCTAAGAGCTGAAATGAAAGGAGTCTGAAATGGCAGTCGGAAAAGAGATTCTCACCAAAATCCGTAGTGTTCAAAATACTCAAAAGATCACTAAAGCGATGCAGATGGTGTCAACCTCTAAAATGCGGAAGACTCAGGAACGGATGCGCTTGGCGCGTCCGTATGCCGAAAAAGTACGGACAGTTATGAGTCATTTGGCGCGAACCCATGAAGATCACGGTATTAAATTATTGGCACCTCATCGTGAAACACGTCGGGTAGGTTTCATTTTAATCACCTCTGATAAAGGTCTTTGCGGTGGTTTGAACGCGAATGTTTTGAAGAAATTCTTAGCGCAAGTCCAAGAATACCAAGAACAAGGCATTGAAGTTGATGTCGTCTGTTTAGGTAGTAAAGGTTTGGCAGCTTGTCAAAACATCGGTTTGAACGTTATTGCCAGTGCGATTAATTTGGGTGATACCCCAAGAATGGAATTGCTGCTTGGTCCATTGACTGAAATCTTCCAACGTTACGAGAAGCATGAGTTAGATAAAATACATTTGGTGTATTCATGTTTTGTAAATACCATGCGTCAAGAACCACGGTTGGAGGTTCTGCTGCCTATCGGCGAAAATGTGATAGAAGACGAGGAGAGTTATTCTTCATTCAGTTGGGAATACCGTTATGAGCCAAGTCCTGTCGCTGTGTTGGAATATCTGGTTCGCCGCTATTTAGAGTCTGTGGTTTACCAAGCATTGAGTGACAATATGGCATCTGAGCAAGCTGCACGTATGGTGGCAATGAAAGCAGCCACCGACAATGCAGGCAATGCCATTAAAGAGTTGCGTTTGGTATATAACAAATCGCGTCAAGCTGCGATTACCACGGAATTGTCAGAAATTGTAGCAGGTGCGGCGGCAGTTTGATGTCGTCTGAAACCTGAACAGGAAATTAGGATACGATAATGAGCCAAGGCAAAATCGTACAAATTATTGGTGCGGTAGTTGACGTGGAGTTCCCGCGTGATGCCATTCCGCGTGTTTACGACGCCCTGAAATTGGATGCAAACGGCCTGACTTTGGAAGTGCAACAGCTTCTGGGTGACGGCGTAGTCCGTACTATTGCAATGGGTAGTTCGGATGGTTTGAAACGCGGCATGACTGTAAGCAATACAGGTGCGCCGATTACAGTACCGGTAGGTAAAGGTACTTTGGGACGTATTGTCGATGTATTGGGTACGCCTGTTGATGAAGCAGGTCCGATTGATACCGACAAACACCGTGCCATCCATCAGACAGCTCCGAAATTTGATGAACTGTCTGCGACTACTGAGCTGCTGGAAACCGGCATTAAAGTGATTGACTTGCTGTGTCCGTTTGCCAAAGGCGGTAAAGTAGGTCTGTTCGGTGGTGCCGGTGTAGGCAAAACCGTCAACATGATGGAATTAATTAACAACATCGCCAAAGCGCATAGCGGTTTGTCCGTGTTCGCAGGTGTGGGTGAGCGTACCCGTGAAGGTAATGACTTCTACCACGAGATGAAAGATTCCAACGTATTGGACAAAGTAGCGATGGTTTACGGTCAGATGAACGAACCCCCGGGTAACCGTCTGCGTGTAGCCTTGACCGGTTTGACGATGGCCGAATACTTCCGTGATGAAAAAGACGAAAGCGGCAAAGGCCGTGACGTATTGTTCTTCGTGGACAATATTTACCGTTACACCCTGGCCGGTACCGAAGTATCCGCATTGTTGGGTCGTATGCCTTCAGCAGTAGGTTACCAACCGACATTGGCTGAAGAAATGGGTCGTTTGCAAGAGCGTATTACCTCTACCCAAACAGGCTCCATTACTTCCATTCAAGCCGTATATGTACCTGCGGATGACTTGACTGACCCGTCTCCTGCAACGACATTTGCCCACTTGGACGCCACTGTCGTATTGAGCCGTGATATCGCCTCTTTGGGTATTTACCCCGCAGTTGACCCGCTCGATTCCACTTCGCGCCAACTGGATCCGATGGTATTGGGTCAAGAACACTATGATGTAGCCCGCGGCGTACAATCTACCCTGCAAAAATACAAAGAATTGCGCGATATTATTGCCATTCTGGGTATGGACGAATTGTCAGACGAAGATAAACTGACCGTGATGCGTGCGCGTAAGATTCAACGCTTCCTGTCGCAACCGTTCCACGTTGCCGAAGTATTTACCGGCTCTCCCGGCAAATATGTATCGCTGCGTGACACCATTGCCGGCTTTAAAGCTATCTTGAGCGGTGAATACGACCATCTGCCTGAGCAAGCTTTCTACATGGTAGGCGGTATCGAAGAAGCGGTCGAGAAAGCGAAAACCTTAAACTAAGGAGGTCGGCATGAGCATCATGCGAGTTGAAGTGGTAAGTAGCGAGCAGAACATCTATTCAGGCGAAGCCAGTTTTGTAGTGGTTCCGACTGTTCAAGGTGAGCTCGGTATTTATCCGCGACACGAGCCGATTATGAGTTTGGTACGTCCCGGTGCATTGCGTTTGACCGTGCCGGGCGAAGCCGAAGAAGTGCTTGTTGCCGTTTCCGGCGGAGTGCTGGAAGTGCAGCCCAACCAACTTACTGTGTTGGCGGATGTTGCCGTACGCAGTTCCGAGATGGATCGGGAGCGCGCGGAAGCTGCCAAGAAGGCGGCGGAAACCGGCATTTCTCAAGCCAAAGACGATAAATCGTTGGCTGAAGCACACAAAGCCTTGGCCGCAGCGATTGCCCAGCTCAAAACCTTGGATTATCTTCGTTCGCACAAAAACAAATAAGCAGATTTGCTTTATAAAAAGCACGGTTGATTACCGTGCTTTTTATTTTTTGGATTGACTGGAAAATATGAAAAATTTGCTGGGATAAGTTCAAATAGGGGAGAACATTCTATAGTGGATTAAATTTAAATCAGGACAAGGCGACGAAGCCGCAGACAGTACAGATAGTACGGAACCGATTCACTTGGTGCTTCAGCACCTTAGAGAATCGTTCTCTTTGAGCTAAGGCGAGGCAACGCCGTACTGGTTTAAAGTTAATCCACTATAACAAATCCAAATCAAAAGATTGTCTGAAAAATCTTGTTTCAGGTTTTCAGACGACCTTTCGTTTGCCGGCTGCTTGGCATCATGCGGTTTGTGGAATAGTTTTGATACCGTTTGCGAGGGAAGGGCGGGTTGGATATTTTCCAGTCCGAATGGCAATGATTATGGTTGGAGGTCGTCTGAAAATTTTGTCTTGCGGTCTTGTGTTGTTTGGAAGGATGAAAGGCTATCGAGAGAAAAGTGTGAGGAAAGGTCGTCTGAAAGCTAGGTTCGAGGTTTAATGCCATGGAAGCTGCATTTTCAGACGACCTTTTTCATCGCTATTGCTTCACAGGCTTCAAAGTCGGCAAAACCGTATCCCAAATCGCAAGGGCTTCGGCTTCACTGAGCTTCGTTCCGTCTTTTTTCTCAGCACCAAACTGCATCATGATGCGCGGGTCGCCGCCGTCGCGTTCCCAAAAGAACATATATTTGTTGCCGCCCCATTTCACCAATTTTTCCTCACCCGACATGCCGTTGATGGTGCGTTTGCCTTGGCGGATGGTGCGGGTTAAGGCTTTAACCATTGCACCTTTCCCCAGATTTACCTTACGTTGCAGCAGCGTCGGCTCGCCCGCTTTCAACACGTCGCCGTGCATGATTTCCAGACTCATATCGTGTTGTTTGGCAAATTCGACGGTGCTATGGACTTCAAACGGTTTTTTGCCGTTGTCCTCGATAAAACCGCCTATCAGGCAAATTCCGTGTCGGTTCGGTACTTCAAACTCCTGTCTTGTCTTCAAACCGTTGATGAAATCTTGACGGAATTTTTTCTCCATGCCGTTTATCAATTCTTTCTCTTTGGCTTTCCAGTTGGCAGGGGCTTTCTTATTGTCGGCAGGGATATAGAAAAAACTGCGTACGATATAGGCGTCGTTATTATCCAGCTTAAAATATAAATAAGCTTCGTAGGGCATACCATCATTCCCGATAATGTTTTCCCAATGAAATCCCCCACGTACTACCTGCATCATCGCCTGTCCCGGAATTAGGGTACGGGTGTCGACGACAATATCAGTTCCAAATTGTCCACTACGCTTAAACCTATCAATATTCTTAAAATTCCTATTCCAGTCATTAAACATGACCATCACGCTCCAGCCGTTGTAATCAATGGATGTACTGCCGTGATGGCGTTGGGACGGCAGGCGCAATTGATAGCGGCCGCTGCAATAGGGTTGCTCGGTCCAGTAGGCGGTATCGATGGCGGATTTGGTGACGGACGGCGAGATTTCTGCCGATGGGGAAACGGTGGGCGTGCAGGCTGTGGCGGCAAGTATTAAAGACAGCGTGGTCAGACGGATGGACATGGATAAGCTCCGTGATTGAATAGGGGTCGTCTGAAAGTATAGTTTATTCAGACGACCTTTGTCATAAAACGGGCTTGGCGGTATTTATTGGATATAGATGGAAATTTGGCGTGTTTTTGAGCGGACTTGAGGCTTGGAGATGATTTTTGCTGTGTGAAAGTCCGTTATAAGCTTGTCCTTATTTCAAACTATTTTTCTTCTCGATGGTCTCTTTCTGAGGTATTGTCTTTCACTACGGCTTTATTTTCAAAAATTGTTAATATCCGAAAAATTGATTATACTTATAAAGTATTAGTTCATCTGGTCTATTATTGTTGTCAGGTTCAATCTGATTCTGAATCTGCCAATATCCAAGTTAAGACCGTTATGCGAAAAATGGCGGCGATGCGTCTTTTCGATTGCTATTTTTCTCGGTGGATTGGAATATAGTGGATTAACTTTAAATCAGGGCAAGGCGACGAAGCCGCAGACAGTACAGATAGTACGGAACCGATTCACTTGGTG
>CAUSOO010000055.1:0-15423 GCA_963533245.1 uncultured Neisseria sp. | reverse complement strand
CTGTCCCGCTTCATTCGGCCGTCAGATCAGGATGCATGGGGAGACCTATGTGGAAGGGTCGTCTGAAAAGGTGGCGGGCTGCAATACTGCCTTAGTGTGCGCAGTAAGAAGACTCGTTATTGGAAACGACTGCCTTGCCGGCGCACTATGCCGACTACGTCCCCGCCAAATAACGCGTTGATATCCGTTAAGGTTTCAGGATATTTGGATAAAGCTTAGGTGTTCTCTTGAGATGTCGGAATAGGGTGAAATTCTGTTGGAGTTAATTTTGCAAAGACCTCTACTTTATTTATAGGCAACCGCTTATTGATACCGAAGCAGGGATTATTCTATTGCTGCGTGTGTTTTCGCTTGGTCAATTTTTTCGAGTTTGGCGGAAACGCGATTCCATACTTCTTCCAGAGGAATGGCTTTCAGGAGACGTTCGGGATTGTCTGTATTGATGCTGTCGGGGTGGGGGAGGTCGGTATAATCGCCCGCCCATATCACTTCGGCATTGAGTGAATAAGGATGCCATATGCCCAGCCAAGTCGCGCCGAATAGGGCGATTTGCGGTTTGTCGAGCGCGGCGGCGATGTGCATGGGAACGGAATCGACGCCGATAAACAGTTTGGCGCGGTCTATCGCCGCCGCAAGTTCGCGCAAAGTTAGGCAGCCGGACAATACCCATACTTTACCGCCTTCCGGTATTTTCAGACGACCTAAGATGGCTTCAATCATGTCGTGTTCAACGGGACTGGGGGAGGCGGTCAGGACGACGTTGTGTCCGTGGTTCAGCAGAAGCTGGACGAGTGCGGCGTTTTTGCCGTCTTCCCAACATTTGAACAACCAGCGCGCGCCCGGATGCAGTAAGACGTAGTTTTCGCCTTGCCAGCCTTGTTCGCGCAATTTTTGTTCCATACTGTTGCGGACATCAGGGGAGATGCTCATGCGGACTTTTGCGTGGGACAGCTCTTCCGGACGGATAAGCGGAGGCAGTATGCCCAGATGGGTTTCAACGATATGTTTGGTCGTGCCCATATCGGGATTGAGAAAGTCGTGACACCAGCGCCAGGCGGCATTGTCGCGTTTGATGCAGTTGAAGCCGACGCTGCATTTTGAACAGAGTTTGGCAATGATGGCGGCACGCCACTGGTCGGAAAGGTTGAATGCCCAATCGTATTGACGGGCTTTTAACTGACGGAACAGGTCTTTTTCGTGTTTGAACTGCATCCGCACGCCTTGTTTCTTCCATTGCCGGTCAATGGTGAAAATTCGGGCGATTTGCGGATTGTCGCGGATGATGTCGGCAGTTTCCTGATAAACCAGCATATCGACTTCGCACTCGGGAAAATGTTGTTTGATCGCATCGACGACCGGCGTACTGAGCAATACGTCACCATGATGGCGTAGTTTGATGACGAGGATACGGTTGGGTTGTGCAAGTGACATACGGTACTTTCAGACGACCTGGTTCAAGAATGGCTCTCAATTGTAAAACGGAACGCAAGGTTTGGAAAACTGTTTCTGTATAAACGGTTTTTAGAGCAAATGAACGCTGCCGGTTTTCTTTGATTTTCTTAAAAAATATTGATTTAGGATGGCCGGTGTAGTCAAAATCTTTTGACACTGCGGAAGATTGTTCCATTCTGAAAACGCCTACGGGCTGACCGGCTTTCCGACAGGGTTGTGGCTGGAATGGGACCGATTCACTATAATAGCCCAAGCCGCAGGCAGGATTTGTGTTCCAAAAAGTTTTGCAGGTTTCGAAGCAAATCCTAGTCCTCGGTACGTTTTCAGACGACCTTTCCTTTATCCACCGCCTTACACATCCGCCATGACACCAAATGCCCCGCTCCAACACATTACCCTTATCGGCGTCGGACTGATAGGCGGCTCTTTCGTTCTGGACCTCAAACGATTGGGACGGGTGCAAACCGTGACCGGCATTGATCTTGACCGCGACAATCTCGACCGTGCGCTTGAGCGTCGGGTGATTGATAAAGCGTTTACGGAAATCAACGCCGAAAGCATCGGTCATGCCGATTTGGTGTTGATTGCCACGCCGGTTTCCACGCTGCCGACCATCTGTCAAGCCATTGCCCCGCTGCTTGCGCCGGAGGCTTATGTGTCTGATGTGGGCAGCACCAAGCGGACTGCCATCGCCGCTTTCCGCCAATATCTGCCCGAGCGGATTTCACACTGTATCGCCGCGCACCCCATTGCAGGCTCCGACCGCAGCGGCGCATTGGCGGCGCAATTCGGGTTGTATCAAGATAAAAAACTGATTATCACCACACACGGACAAGAGCGCCCCGAAGGGATCGCTTTGATAAAAAGCCTGTGGCAGGCGGTCGGCGCACAGACGTTTGAAATGAGCGCGGAAGAACACGATGCTGTGTTCGCCGCCGTTTCCCATATGCCGCATTTGACCGCTTTTGCCTATGTCCACCAAATTGCCGACCATCCGGACGGACAGGAATATTTGAAATTTGCCGCCAGCGGTTTCCGAGACTTTACCCGCATCGCCTCCAGCCATCCCGCCATTTGGACGGACATCTGCCTGGACAATAAAAACAGCCTGATCAAGCTGATTGCCGGACTGCACGATCAACTTTCCAAGTTGGAACGTATCCTCGAACAAGAAAACCGCGACGCGCTATACCGTTATTTTGAAGAAGCCAAGCAAACGCGCGACGAATGGTTGGGCAGTCAATAGCGGATTGATATCCAGCCTCACCTTGCAACTGCTTCTCTCCAAAAAGCAAAAAGGTCGTCTGAAAACCTATTTTCAGACGACCTTTTGTTGATTTCAGGCAGGGTTTACCAGTAGCCCAGCACTTTCCACCAGATAATGCCGATGGTGCCGAAAATCAGGATTTCGACCACGCTCATGATGAAGCCGGCTTTCCACCATTCGGTCATGCTGACATAGTTCGAGCCGTAGATGACGGGGGACGAACCTGAAGCGTAGTGGGTCAGCGACATCATGATGCCGGTGGCGGACGCCATAATCAGGGCAAACAGCATCGGCGGTGCGCCCAAGGCGAGACCTGCGCCGTAGAACGCGCCGAACATGGCGGTAACGTGTGCCGTGCCGCTGGCGAAAACGTAGTGGGCGTAGAGGTAGGCGAGTACCAGAAGGGCGCAACCGGCTTCCCAACCCAAGCCGAGATGGGAGATGCCGCCCTGCATGGATTCGGACAGCCATGCAATCAGTCCCAATTTGTTGAGGAAGTTCGCCATCATGACCAAGGCGGCAAACCAGACGATGGTGTCCCACGCGCCTTTTTCTTTCAGCGCGTCGTCCCATGTCAGTACGCCGGTGAGCAGGCACAGGGAGAGGCCGAGGAAGGTGGTGGCGGTGGCATCGACTTTCACGCCGAACAGCATTTCGGGAACGCCCGCCCACAGAAGCAGCAGAATCACGAAAATGCCGAGCATGATTTTTTCGTCGCGCTTCATCGCGCCCATTTCTTTCAGTTTTTCTTTGGCAAGGGCGGTCGCGTTAGGCGTTTGTTTGATTTCGGGCGGATACAGGAAATACAGCACCAGCGGCATCAGGAACATGGCGATCAGGCCGGGTACGACCATGGCGGCGAACCATGTGCCCCAAGAGAGGTGGATTTTCGAATCGGTAGCTTTTGCGACTAATTCGACAACCAACGGGTTGGGTGCGGTTGCGGTAATGAAGATACAGCAGGTGATGATGTTGGCGTGGTAGTTGACCAGCGCGAGGTATTTACCGATTTTGCCTTCCGTGCCTTTTTCGGGGTCGGAATCGAAACTCAGGGCGATGGAACGCATAATCGGATGCACGATGGCGCCACCGCGCGCAGTGTTGCTCGGCGTTACCGGACCGATGACCAAGTCCGCCAAAGCTAGGCTGTAACCTACGCCCAGCGTGCGTTTGCCGAAGAGGGAAATCAGCAGGTAGCCGATACGCATCCCCAAGCCGGTTTTCAACAAACCGCGCGAGATGATGATGGCGATACCGATCATCCAGATTAACGAGTTGTTGAGGCTGCTCAGAGCGTCTTTGGTCGCGTCGGCGGCTTTTTCGTTGGTAACACCGGTCAGCGCGACCAAGGTAATGCCCAAAATCGCCATTGCGCCGATGGGCATGGCTTTGCCGATGATGCCGGCGATGATGCCGACGAACAGCGCCAAAAGGTGCCATGCGTCGGGCGATACGCCCTGCGGCACGGGTATGACGAACCAGATAATCAGCGTCAGCGCGAGCGCAACCGCAGCAGGAATTGGCTTGAAGCCCATGTTGAGTCTCCTAGTTTGAGGTATCGGGGAAATCGGATTTCAGACGACGTGTGTCCGTTTGCGCGAGGAAAGGTCGTCTGAAACGTATTTGGCAGCAGTTGTTTTTTATGTTTTTCTTTTGGTGGTTTGGGTAATGCGTATTTTTGTGTTGCCATCTTTTTCAGACGACGTTTTCGTAAGGTTATTGGGTTTTGCCCTCTCCCTAGCCCTCTCCCACGGGGAGAGGGGATAGATTACAGAAAGTCCGATAATGGTCGGTTTCAGCACCATTATTCCCTCTCCCTGTGGGAGAGGGTTAGGGAGAGAGCGAAACCCTAGGATGTCCGTATCGTTTTCTCTGATGGCAAATCTACTGTAAGTTTTAGTCAGACGATGTGTGTCCGTTTTAGTGGGGAGGGGTCGTCTGAAACGTATTTGGCAGCAGTTGTTGTTTATGTTTTTCTTTTGGTGGTTTGGGTAATGCGTATTTTTTGTTGCCATCTTTTCAGACGACGTTTTCTTAAGGTTATTGGGTTTTGCCCTCTCCCACGGGGAGAGGGGACAGATTGCAGAAAATCCGATAATGGTCGGCTTCAGCACCATCATTCCCTCTCCCCGTGGGAGAGGGCTAGGGAGAGGGTAAAACCTCAGATTTAGCAGTTCAGTTGTGAAACCCAACAAATACTTAAACCCTAATCATTATGTTGGGTCATAACCCAACCTAAAGGTATTTTTCAGACGACCTCCCATAATAGAAAAGGCCGTCTGAAACCTCGTATCGGATTAATCCTGCTCCGCCGGCAGTCCGTACTCTTCGGGGAAGGTACGCAGCGAGCTTTGCAACACGGTAACCGCGCCGTCAATCAGGCCGCAGCGGCCGCTTCGGGGCAGCAGTTGGCACAGGCTTTGCAGGGCGCGGAGGTCGTCTGAAGTGCCGATGCCGGTATCCACGCGGTTGAGCAGGCGTGAAAGTTGGAACGTGCCGCCTTTGCACGGCGGGCATTGTCCGCATGAGTTGGAGGCAAAAAATTCCACATACTCGGACACTTTACGCACCACGCTGGTTCCTTCGGAAATCACAATCATCGCGCCTGTGCCGAGGCTGGATTTGCGTTCGCGCACGGACACGAAGTCCAAAGGCACGTCCAAATCTTTCGCGGTCAGAAGCGTGTTTGACGGGCCGCCGGTGAAGACGGCTTTAAACGTGCGCCCTTCGAGCATACCGCCGCCGTGGTCGAAAATCAGCGATTGCAGGGTCGTGCCCATCGGCAGTTCGTACAGGCCCGGATTCAATACGTCGCCGGAAAGCGAGTAGAGTTTCGTGCCTGCGGCATCGCCCAAACCCAGCGATTTGTACCATTCCGCGCCTTTGGCAAGGATTTGCGGGATGTTGGCGAAGGTTTCGGTGTTGTTGATTAAGGTCGGCTCGCCCTCTACGCCGCTTTCGGCGGGGAACGGCGGCTTGCGGCGCGGGAACGGAAAACCGCCTTCCAACCATGAAATCACGGCGGTTTCTTCGCCGCCGATGTAGCGGCCTGAAGTTTCGACCAATTTCAGGTCTAAAGGTTTGCCTAGATAGTTTTCGATGCGGATGAACAAATCGCTTTTTTTCCATTGCTCGATGGCGGGTACGATGGAGGCAATGGATTCGGTCTGGTGCGGGTTAACATACATAATCGCTTTGTTGGCGCGGCAGGCGACGGCGGCAATCAGTACGCCTTCGATGACTTGGTGCGGCGTTTTCGCCAGCAGTACGCGATCTTTGAACGTACCCGGTTCGTCTTCGTTGGCGTTACAGACGACGTATTTGTCGCCGTGTTTGCTTTGGGCGGCAACGGCCGCCTCCCATTTGCGCCAGGTCGGGAAACCTGCGCCGCCCATGCCGCAGAGGTTGGCATCTTGCAGCTTGGAAACGATGCTTTGAGGATCGGCAAGCGCCGCCAGCAGGCCTTCGCCGCCGCCGACTTTGCGCCACGCGGCCAAATCCGCGCCGACTTGGCGGGACGGGTGCAGTAAGTTTTGATTGGCTTGGTTCATGATTGTTGCTCCTGCAAACCGGCGTGTTCGCGCAAATCGAATTTGCCGTAGTCGGGATATAAAACGGGGGCTTTGATGTCGCTGGTCAGTCCGGCGCGGGTCATTTCGCGTTGCAGATCGTGGACGTGTCCGACACCGCCGCGCACTTTTTTCAGCGGTAGGCCGCAACCGGCGGCGGCTTTACCCGCGCGGCGGCCGAAGCTGATGATGTCCAAAAGCGCGTTGCCCATCAGGCGGTTGCGGCCGTGGATGCCGCCGGTTACTTCGCCAGCGCAATAGAGGCCTTCGACACAGGTCGCGCCGTCGCCGTTGATTTCGACGCCGCCGTTTTGGTAGTGCAGGGTCGGATGAATCATTACAGGCTCGACAGCGGGGTCGATGCCGCATTTATGGGCGACGTGGCCGAGCGTAACCAAACGGTTCAACACATCAGGATCGTTTTCAATCAGGCGCGGTGTGTCGAGGAACACGCCGACTTGTCCGTCGCGTACCACGCCGCGGCCTTCGCGGCACTCGCGCAAGATGGCGGCGGCAACGACGTCGCGCGGCTGCAATTCGTCAACGAAACGCTCGCCCAAACCGTTGACCAGTTTGGTGCCTGCGGAACGCACGGCTTCGGAAATCAGCGCGCCTGCCAAGTGCGGCGGATGGGCGACGCCGGTCGGATGGTATTGGAAGGAATCGATGTCGCGCAGTTTTGCGCCGATGCGGTATGCCATCACCAAACCGTCGGCGGTTGCGCCGTAGTGGTTGGAAGTGGCGAAACCCTGCAAATGCAGCCGTCCGCTGCCACCGGTTGCCAATACCACGGCTTTGGCGTGAACCAATACCAAAGAGCGTTTTTCCAAATCATACAAAATCGCGCCGACGCAGCGGCCGTGTTCGTCCGACAATAATTCGATGGCGGGGTGGCGGTTGAGCTGGGTAATGTTTTCGTCGAGTTCGACCGCCTCGCGCAGTACGCGCATCATTTCGAGGCCGGTAAAGTCGCGGTAGCTCAGGATGCGCGGCACGGTCGTACCGCCTGCACGTTTGCGGCTCAACATGCCGTTGCTGTCCGCGCCTTTGGCAAGGTCGAAAGTCATGCCCAAGCCGATCAGCCAGCGGATGGCGGACGGCGCGTCGGTAACCATTTGCGCCACCAATTCTTTTTTGCCTGCGTTGTGGCCGCCTTTGATGGTGTCGTCAAAGTGTTGCTGCAAGCTGTCTTCCGCGCCGACTGCCGCCTGAATGCCGCCTTCGGCCATCACGGTATTGCTGTCGCCGATACGCAGCTTGTTCGCCATAATCACGCGCGCGCCTGCTTCGGTCGCGGATAACGCCGCTGCCGCGCCCGCACCGCCGCCGCCGATAACCAGCACGTCGGTGTTCAAATGTTCCGCGCCCGACAAATCATAGTCGTCAATCAGGGGATGACTGATCAGCAGTTTCGCCAAATCAGGATGGCAGTAATCGCCCGTGTTCGGTCCGATGGGCAGTTTGACGCGCGCATTGGCCTGATAGTCGGGATGAAACTGACTCAATAATTCGTTTTTTTCCGGCAGGTCGCCGCGCAGTTCCAATGAGGAAGCGCGCAGGTTGGCAAGGGCGGTTTCGTAGTCTATGCCTTGGATTTCGTTCGCCATCACATTGCCTCCTCTTCAAATTCGACTTTCATTTTGCCGCTGTCGATTTCACGCAGGCGGCGCATCAAATCCACCGGACGCAGCGTGCGCGCCGCTTTCATGCGGCGGGCGAACAGGCCCAAGTGGTTCGGACGGATGTGTTCGGGGCAGGAAAGGGTGCAGAGGTTGCACATCACGCATTGGTCAAAGGTCAGCGCAGCCGCGCCGAAATCGCCGGATACCACCTGCGCCACGCCGTTTTCCACTTCCAAACCTTTGGGGCAGGCGCGATTGCAGCCGCCGCAATGACGACAGTTTTGCGCTTCGGGGAAGGCTTTAGCGGTATCGTCCAGCCAGTTCCAGCCGTCGCCGACCTCGCTCACGTCGTAATATTGGATATGCTCGGGGATAAAGTAGTCCAAGAAGCTGACCTGCATCCCTTCTTCGACTTTGGTTTCACACGCCAACGCAGTCGTTACCTCGCGCTCGCCTTCCTTGCGGATCATGCAGCGGCAGGAACCGCACACGCCTTGCCCCATACAGCCGACGTTGGCGGTAATTGCGCTGCCGGAACGGGCATAGGCCTGAATGATTGACGAGTCGGCAGAGGCTTTGACCTCGTGGCCGTCTATGGTCAGGGTTAACAAGTTTTCACTCATGGTAGTGTCCTGTGGAATGGGATAGGAGAAATCGGATGTGTGTATTTTTATTACAAATTTTTAAAATGCAGATATTTTTCAGGAAACGTCTTATAAATCAACGTCTGACTGTCTTTTATTAGTGTATCAGAATTTGGGTTTTTTGATGATGGCAGAGTCGTAAAGGCAGGGTGGGGGTGGATTGTGAACAAAAAACAGTGGTTTTCAGACGACCTTTGTGCCATCTTGTTATTTTGTAAGATAAAATAAACTTAAGATAAAGGAATAACTGCTAAAAACCGTTTTGAAATACGAGTAAATATCATTATTAAGTGTTTGATATAAAAGCATATATCTATGTATTTATTGGGTAAATTTACAAAGTGTAAGCAAGTGCAAATTTTGTTATAAAATTTCAGAAAAACGGCTAAGTTTGACTTCCGTCAAAAATCATCGTGGGTAGAATGACACGGCTTTTACATTTGTGTATGGTTGAAAAAAGAAAGACAAGTCGTCTGAAAAATAATTGTTTCTTTTTAAATTCATGTTATTAGTAAGGTTCATTGCGGCGGTGAATCCAGCCTTTTCAGACGACCCCTTGGAATTTGAGTGGACAGATTAATTGTAGTTTTATTTCTACCGGTAAATATTGCCGACAATACCCGTTATCATCATCCGAGTGAAATGATAGGTTATTAAGTTTTATGAAAATCAATGGATTATAAAAATCATATTGTCGCCTCATATCGATTGACAGCACTATTACACCGATTAAGGTCGTCTGAAAAACGGCCTCTATAAAAAAGCTAACAAACCCTCCCTACCATATGAAAAGGAACACAATCATGACCGTCATCAAGCAAGAAGACTTTATCCAAAGTATCTGCGATGCCTTCCAATTCATCAGCTATTACCATCCGAAAGACTACATCGACGCACTCTATAAAGCGTGGCAGAAGGAAGAAAATCCCGCTGCCAAAGACGCGATGACGCAGATTTTGGTCAACAGCCGCATGTGTGCCGAAAACAACCGCCCCATCTGTCAAGATACCGGTATCGCAACCGTCTTCCTCAAAGTCGGCATGAACGTCCAATGGGATGCGGACATGAGCGTGGAAGAGATGGTTAACGAAGGCGTGCGCCGCGCCTACACTTGGGAAGGCAACACCCTGCGCGCGTCCGTCCTCGCCGACCCGGCCGGCAAACGCCAAAACACCAAAGACAACACTCCCGCCGTCATCCACATGAGCATCGTACCGGGCGACAAAGTCGAAGTAACCTGCGCGGCAAAAGGCGGCGGCTCTGAAAACAAATCCAAACTCGCTATGCTCAATCCTTCCGACAACATCGTCGATTGGGTATTGAAAACCATCCCGACCATGGGCGCGGGCTGGTGTCCTCCCGGCATTTTGGGCATCGGTATCGGCGGTACACCCGAAAAAGCCGTACTGATGGCGAAAGAATCCCTGATGAGCCACATCGACATTCAAGAGTTGCAGGAAAAAGCCGCGTCCGGCGCAGAATTGTCCACCACCGAAGCCCTGCGCCTCGAACTCTTTGAAAAAGTCAACGCGCTGGGCATCGGCGCACAAGGTTTGGGCGGACTGACCACCGTGTTGGACGTCAAAATCCTCGATTACCCGACTCATGCCGCATCCAAACCGATTGCCATGATTCCGAACTGCGCCGCCACCCGCCACGTCGAATTCGAATTGGACGGCTCCGGTCCGGTCGAACTGACCCCGCCGCGCGTTGAAGACTGGCCAGATTTGACTTACAGCCCCGACAACGGCAAACGCATCGATGTCGATAAACTGACCAAAGAAGAAGTTGCCAGCTGGAAAACCGGCGACGTATTGCTGCTGAACGGCAAAATCCTCACCGGTCGTGATGCCGCGCACAAACGCCTCGTCGATATGCTCGACAAAGGCGAAGAGTTGCCCGTCGATTTCACCAACCGCCTGATTTACTACGTCGGCCCCGTCGATCCGGTCGGCGACGAAGTAGTCGGCCCGGCAGGTCCGACCACCGCTACCCGCATGGACAAATTCACCCGTCAAATGCTCGAACAAACCGGCCTCTTGGGCATGATCGGCAAATCCGAGCGCGGCGCAGCCACCTGCGAAGCCATCGCCGACAACAAAGCCGTGTACCTCATGGCAGTCGGCGGTGCGGCATACCTCGTGGCAAAAGCCATCAAATCCTCCAAAGTCTTGGCGTTCCCCGAATTGGGCATGGAGGCAGTTTACGAGTTTGAAGTCAAAGACATGCCCGTAACCGTTGCCGTGGACAGCAAAGGCGAGTCCATCCACGCCACCGCCCCGCGCAAATGGCAGGCAAAAATCGGCATCATCCCCGTCGAGTCCTAATGCCTTGATGCCAGGTTGAAAAAGGTCGTCTGAAAACTTAAAACAGGGTTTTCAGACGACCTTTAATTTGTTTGGAAACATTACGATTGCAAAGGTAGGGGAGTGGGCAGCAAAACAATACGCCGCAAGTCTTGATAAAGAACAAGCATAGTCCTGCCCCGACTGCAGAAGCAGCCGAAATATGTTATAAATAGCCCCTTCTACCGACCTCAAATTGGAGCATACGACATGGAATTGGTATTTATCCGCCACGGACAAAGCGAATGGAACGCGAAAAACCTGTTTACAGGCTGGCGCGATGTGAAACTGAGCGAGCAGGGGCTTGCCGAAGCCGCCGCCGCCGGTAAAAAACTGAAGGAAAAAGGCTACGAGTTCGACATCGCCTTCACTTCTGTCCTGACCCGCGCGATTAAAACCTGCAACATCGTTTTGGAAGAATCCGACCAACTGTTCGTGCCGCAAATCAAAAGCTGGAGGCTGAACGAACGCCACTACGGCCAACTGCAAGGTTTGGATAAAAAACAAACCGCCGAAAAATACGGTGACGAGCAAGTCCACATCTGGCGCCGCAGCTACGACACCCTGCCGCCGCTGCTCGATCCGAAAGACCCGTTCTCCGCGCACAACGACCGCCGCTATGCCAACCTGCCCGCCGATGTTATCCCCGACGGCGAAAACCTGAAAGTCACTTTGGAGCGCGTACTGCCGTTTTGGGAAGACCAAATCGCCCCCGCGCTTCTGAGCGGCAAACGCGTCCTGGTCGCCGCACACGGCAACTCCCTGCGCGCATTGGCCAAACACATCGAAGGTATTTCCGACGAAGACATCATGGGCTTGGAAATCCCGACCGGTCAGCCGCTGGTGTACAAATTGGATGATAATTTGAAAGTGGTTGAAAAATTCTATCTGTAAGCTTTGCGGATAATAAAAAGGTCGTCTGAAAACTCGGATTCGGGGTTTTCAGACGACCTTTTGATTGATTGAAACACTTGAAATATAAAATTTGAGATAGGTAAAGACAAAAAAACAGCCCGGTCAAAAATGACCGGGCTGTTGAATTTTTGGTCGGAGTGAAAGGATTCGAACCTTCGACCCCTTGCACCCCATGCAAGTGCGCTACCAGACTGCGCCACACTCCGACTCGATAAGTTTGGGATTATAGTTTTCTTGTCCGGCTTTGGCAAGGGTAAAGCCGGACGGTTTCGGCTATCTGCTTGAAGCGGCTTTGAATTTGTTTGGCGTCAGGGAGGGTAGGGCTGCGGAATGGTGCATACTTGATTGGAAGCCGCGATGTTTTTCAGACGACCTCGGGGGTAAACGGATGTGGCGGAATTTAATGGCTGCTATATAATCTCAGCTTTGATTTTTAATAAAAAACAGGGCGGATGGACAGTATTTTGCATGATTTGTTTGCGCGTCAGGCGTTTACATCGAGCTTGGTGGAGCGCAACTTCGGACAGGTTTCGGGCTGGATAGAGCTGGTCGGTGTCTTGATGCTGATGGTGGCGGCGTTTTGGCTGTCAAACCGCCTCAACGACCGTTATTTCTTCTCAGAACACGGCAGCTTCGCGCTTTTGCGGCATATCGGCAGAAGGATTTTGTGGCCGGTGCTGATGATGATTTTCGGCGCGGCGGCTTTGTTTGTCTGCAATCTGACGGAATTTCGCGCGGTATGGCTGCATCTGCTGATTTTGGCGGCGCGCTGGATGATTCTGATTCGGGTCAGCGTGGCGGTGGTTCATGCCGCTTTGCCGCAAAACAAACTGACCGACTGGCTGGAGCGGGCGGTGTCTATGGTTTTGTGGATAGGGTTCGTGCTTTGGTTGTCGGGTTTGGACGATAAGATTTTGGAGGTACTGGACGGCATCAGTTTCTCGGTCGGTTCGGGCAGGCTCAGTCTGCTGACGATTCTGAACGGGATTTTGTGGGTCGGCCTCCTGATGATAGGAGCGTCATGGCTGGCTCGAGTTATCGGCGGACATTTGGAGAAGAGCAGCTTGGATACCAATCTGAGCATGATTTTGTCTAAAGTCGTCAAAACGGTGATGATGGTTTTGGCGGTATTGATTGCGCTGCCGCTGGTGGGGATTGATTTGACGGTATTGTCGGTGTTCGGCGGTGCGTTGGGTGTCGGTATCGGTTTCGGTCTGCAAAAAGTGGCGAGCAACTATATTTCGGGCTTTATTATTTTAGGCGACCGCTCCATCCGCATGAACGACCGTTTGACGGTCAACAACTTTACCGGCTATGTCACCAAAATCACCTCGCGTTTCGTCGTGCTGCGCAATGCCAACGGTACGGAGGCGCTGATTCCGAACGAGACGTTCGTTACCTCGATGGTGGTCAACGAATCTTATACCAGCCGTGAATTGCAGCAGGCGTTCAATATACAGGTTGCCTATCATTCCGATTTGATTAAGGCGCTCGACATCATCAAAAGCGCAGCCGCCGCGCAGCCGCGTGTTTCCAATAATCCCGCTCCTTTGGCGGTGGTGACCAATTTCGGCGACAACGGTATCGATTTGCGCGCGACGTATTGGGTGAAAGACCCGGAAAACGGTTTTGCCGCGCTGCAATCGGCGATTTTTCTGGATATTTGGCGGCAGTTTAACGAACACGGCATCGAGTTCCCTTATCCGCAGCGCGAAGTCCGCATCTTGAACGAAAGCCAGGCACCGAGCAGCATCGCCATGATTAAGGCGGGAATGCAGGCGCGCAGCGATACCAAATCCGATCCCGCGATGGATTCCGGCGGAGACGATTGATGGCAAAGCCCTTGAAATATCCCGTGTCCGCGCTGGTTGTCCTGCATGATGCCGACGGCAATATCCTTTTAATCGAACGCACTTCGCCGCCAGGTTTTTGGCAGTCGGTAACCGGCAGCATCGAGCAGGACGAAACCATAGAGGAAACCGCCAAACGCGAAGTTTGGGAGGAAACCGGCATCCTCCTTGCGGACGGGCAGCTCTGCAACTGGCACGACAGTACGGTTTACGAAATCTACCACCACTGGCGGCACCGCTATCCCAAAGGCGTGTTCGAAAACCGCGAACACATCTTTTCCACCGAAATTCCGCGCGATGCGGTGATTGTTTTGCAGCCCGACGAACACGTCGCTTACGGATGGTTCGGCATAGAAGAAGCGGCGGAAAAAGTGTTCTCCCCGTCGAACAAAAGGGCGATTTTGGCATTGGGGAAAAGGTTGGGATTGGTGGTTTGATGAATGATGGCAGGGAGATGACCGACAACCGCATTTAAAGACCGATGGACAGCCTCTTTTATATCTAATAAAATAAACGATAATTGTTATTGGTTAATTTGGTAACATCAAACCGTAAAGGTCGTCTGAACGTTCGGCTTTCTGATTGGAAGCCTTTAAATTTTCTTGTTCAAACGGCCTTTTCCATATTTTCGTTTTATATCTGCTTGGAGAATCCATGTTACGTCTGACTGCTTTAGCCGTATGCTGCGCCCTTGCTTTGGGTGCGTGTTCGCCGAAAGATTCCGCCTCAAATCAAAACGCCCAAACCGCTTCCGGCGCCCAAACCGAAGGCGCGGGCTTGACCGTCAAAACGACGCGTGGTGACGCGAAAGTGCCGCAAAATCCCGAACGTATCGCCGTTTACGATTTGGGTATGCTCGACACTTTAAACAAATTGGGCGTGAAAACCGGTCTGTCCATCGACAAAAACCTGCTGCCTTATTTGGACGAATATTTCAAAACGACAAAACCTGCCGGTACGCTGTTCGAGCCGGATTACGAAGCACTCAACGCCTACAAACCGCAGCTCATCATCATCGGCAGCCGCGCAGCCAAAGCGTTTGACAAGTTGAACGCCATTGCGCCGACCATCGAAATGACCGCCGATACCGCCAACCTCAAAGACAGTGCCAAAGAGCGCATCGACGCGCTGGCGCAAATCTTCGGCAAACAGGCGGAAGCCGACAAGCTGAAGGCGGAAATCGACGCATCTTTTGAAGCCGCGAAAACTGCAGCGCAAGGTAAAGGCAAAGGTTTGGTGATTCTGGTCAACGGCGGGAAACTGTCCGCCTTCGGTCCGTCTTCACGACTGGGCGGCTGGCTGCACAAAGACATCGGCGTTCCGGCCGTTGACGAAGCCATCAAAGAAGGCAGCCACGGTCAGCCCGTCAGCTTCGAATACCTGAAAGAGAAAAATCCCGACTGGCTGTTTGTCCTTGACAGGGGCGCGGCCATCGGTGAAGAAGGGCAGGCAGCGAAAGATGTGTTGAACAATCCGTTGGTCGCCGAAACGACCGCATGGAAAAAAGGACAGGTGGTTTACCTCGTTCCCGAAACCTACTTGGCAGCGGGCGGCGCGCAAGAATTGCTGAACGCATCCAAACAGGTTACCGACGCATTTAAGGCTGCGAAATAATTTAACAAGTCGGTTTAAACAATCAAAAGGTCGTCTGAAAACAAGCATTGCAGGTTTTCAGACGACCTTTTGATTTCCAACTTTGTTTCTTATAGTGGATTAACTAAATCAGGACAAGGCGACGAAGCCGCAGACAGTACAGATA
>CAUSOO010000054.1:0-15739 GCA_963533245.1 uncultured Neisseria sp. | reverse complement strand
TCGCGAAGGTGGCCGTACCGTAGGTGCAGGTGTGGTTTCTTCTATCATCGCTTAAGTTTAGAGGCCAATAGCTCAATTGGTAGAGTATCGGTCTCCAAAACCGAGGGTTGGGGGTTCGAGACCCTCTTGGCCTGCCAAATAAAAAATTAACCGGCCCTGTGCCGGTTAATTTTTTTGCATTTCTTTTTTAGTAATTAATTTAAACCATTGCATGAGTGAGATAGTGCGACTTTGATGCTGTGGTGAGTGAGTAAAGATGACTGAACATACATCTGAACATAAAGCAGAAAAGTCGGGTCAGCTTGTAACATCCGGCAATCATTCTACGCCGCCTAAGCGAGAAGGGCTGCTTTCCTATTTTAAAAACTCATGGTCTGAGTTTAAAAAAGTTGTTTGGCCTACGCGAGATGATGCAGTTAAGATGACCATCTTCGTCGTTATATTTGTAGCAATCTTGGCAGTATTTATTTACGCGGCAGACAGTGCTATTTCTTGGCTGTTTTTTGATGTGTTGTTGAAGAGGGGGTAAAAATGTCAAAACGTTGGTATGTTGTGCAGGCTTATTCCGGCTTTGAGAAAAATGTCCAGAAGACCCTAAAAGAGCGTATCGCTCGCGAAGGTATGGAAGGTTATTTCGGTCAGATTCTTGTTCCGGTTGAAGAAGTGGTCGATATTAAAAATGGTCGCAAAACCATTAGCGAGCGTAAGTTCTATCCGGGCTATGTTTTGGTCGAAATGGAAATGACTGATGACTCATGGCATTTGGTGAAAAGTACCCCTCGAGTTTCAGGTTTTATTGGTGGTACGGCAAATAAGCCTACTCCGATTTCTCAAAGAGAGGCTGATGCAATCTTGCAACAGGTTCGTTCTGGGGTTGAGAAGCCTAAACCTAAAGTTGAATTTGAAGTGGGACAGCAAGTTCGTGTAAACGAAGGACCTTTTGCTGACTTCAACGGTATTGTAGATGAAGTGAATTATGAGCGTAATAAATTGAGGGTTTCTGTTCAGATTTTTGGTCGTGAAACTCCGGTTGAGTTGGAGTTTGGTCAAGTAGAAAAGATTTAAGTTTTTAAATCCCTTGAAAAAAAATCTCTAAGTAAATATAATGCTGAATTCTTTTTTGGGAAGCGGAAATGGTTCCGCGCTATACCCGTTTTTAGGAGTCCTATAAGTGGCAAAGAAAATTATCGGCTATGTCAAACTGCAAATTCCTGCAGGTAAAGCCAATCCATCTCCCCCAGTTGGTCCTGCTTTGGGTCAACGTGGTCTGAATATTATGGAATTCTGTAAAGCATTTAATGCCGCAACTCAAGGCATGGAGCCTGGTTTGCCGATTCCAGTTGTAATTACTGCATTTGCGGATAAGTCATTCACTTTTGTGATGAAAACTCCTCCGGCCTCTATTCTGTTGAAAAAAGCCGCCGGTTTGCAAAAAGGTAGTTCTAATCCTCTGACAAACAAAGTGGGTAAATTGACCCGTGCTCAGTTGGAAGAAATTGCTAAAACTAAAGAACCTGATTTGACTGCTGCTGATTTGGATGCCGCTGTTCGCACTATTGCTGGTTCTGCTCGTTCAATGGGTTTGGATGTGGAGGGTGTTGTATAATGGCTAAAGTATCTAAACGCTTGAAAGCTTTGCGCTCTTCTGTTGAAGCCAATAAATTATATGCAATTGATGAAGCAATTGCTTTGGTAAAAAAAGCAGCGACTGCTAAATTTGACGAGTCTGTTGACGTATCTTTCAACTTGGGTGTTGATCCGCGTAAATCTGACCAAGTTATCCGTGGTTCAGTTGTTCTGCCTAAAGGTACCGGTAAAACAACCCGCGTGGCAGTATTTGCTCAAGGTGCAAATGCTGAAGCAGCTAAAGAAGCTGGTGCTGATGTTGTCGGCTTTGAAGATTTGGCTGCTGAAATCAAAGCAGGTAATCTGAACTTTGACGTTGTTATTGCTTCTCCTGATGCAATGCGCATCGTTGGTCAGTTGGGTACTATCTTAGGTCCGCGTGGTTTGATGCCGAACCCTAAAGTGGGTACTGTTACTCCTAATGTGGCTGAAGCAGTTAAAAATGCAAAAGCAGGTCAAGTGCAATATCGTACAGACAAAGCTGGTATCGTTCATGCAACTATCGGTCGTGCTTCGTTCGCTGAAGCTGATTTGAAAGAGAACTTTGATGCGTTGCTGGACGCTATCGTTAAAGCCAAACCCGCTGCTGCTAAAGGTCAGTACCTGAAAAAAGTTGCTGTATCCAGTACTATGGGTTTAGGTGTTCGCGTTGATACATCAAGCGTGAATAACTAATCTAAGAAATTTTCAAGCAACTCTATTTTTGAGTTGCTTGAATTTGGGCTACTTAGAATTAAGTAGATGTCCAAGACCGTAGGGATCGCAAGATTTAATCGTAACTGCCCTACGCAGACGGTAGTCCTGAAACACATTGCAAGATTGCTTGTAAGATGTCTTTTTAGGTTACCGCGCTGGTGGGATATCATTCCGATATCCTGTTTATAAACAGTGGGAGGTAGACCTTGAGTCTCAATATTGAAACCAAGAAAGTAGCCGTAGAGGAAATCAGCGCAGCAATTGCTAACGCTCAGACTCTCGTGGTTGCTGAATATCGCGGTATCAGTGTTTCCAGTATGACTGAGCTTCGCGCTAATGCGCGTAAAGAAGGCGTTTACTTACGCGTTCTGAAAAACACATTGGCTCGTCGTGCAGTAGAGGGTACTTCATTCGCAGCTTTGGCTGATCAAATGGTTGGTCCATTGGTTTATGCTGCTTCTGAAGATGCTGTTGCTGCTGCTAAAGTGTTGCACCAATTCGCGAAAAAAGATGACAAGATTGTAGTTAAAGCCGGTTCTTACAATGGTGAAGTGATGAATGCTACTCAGGTTGCTGAGTTGGCTTCTATTCCGAGCCGCGAAGAGCTGTTGTCCAAACTGTTGTTCGTTATGCAAGCTCCCGTATCAGGCTTTGCGCGCGGTTTGGCTGCTTTGGCAGAGAAAAAAGCAGGCGAAGAAGCCGCTTAATCAATTTTGTTTCTGTTAATCAATTATTTTTTAATACAATATTTGGAGTATAAATAGCATGGCTATTACTAAAGAAGACATTTTGGAAGCAGTTGGTTCTTTGACCGTAATGGAATTGAACGACTTGGTTAAAGCTTTTGAAGAAAAATTCGGCGTTTCTGCTGCTGCTGTTGCAGTTGCAGGTCCTGCTGGTGCTGGTGCTGCTGCCGCTGAAGAAAAAACTGAATTTGACGTAATATTAGCTTCTGCCGGTGACCAAAAAGTTGGCGTGATTAAAGTAGTTCGCGCAATTACCGGTCTGGGTCTGAAAGAAGCTAAAGACATCGTTGATGGTGCACCTAAAACTCTTAAAGAAGGTGTTTCTAAAGCTGAAGCTGAAGACATTCAAAAACAATTGGAAGAAGCCGGCGCTAAAGTCGAAATCAAATAATTTGATGCTTCCTGTGAAGGCTGGCAGTTTTCTGCCAGCCTTATTTTGCTTATCATTATTAGGTTAATTTGTTATTTACATTTATTTGCAATTTATTCGCAAGTTAAGTTTAAATAAATGTAAATAATACAAACAATAGGCGTTATTTCAGACGACCTCTTTCTTTAAAATTGCTTTTCGGAGTGTATATGAACTATTCGTTTACCGAGAAAAAACGTATCCGTAAGAGTTTTGCAAAACGAGAAAACGTATTGGACGTTCCCTTTTTGTTGGCAACACAAATTGATTCTTATGCGAAATTTCTGCAATTAGAAAATGCTCTCGATCAGCGCACTGACGATGGTCTGCAGGCTGCATTTAATTCTATTTTCCCTATCGTAAGCCACAATGGTTATGCGCGTCTGGAGTTTGTGCATTACACGTTGGGTGAGCCTTTGTTCGATATTCCTGAATGTCAATTGCGCGGAATCACTTATGCAGCCCCTTTGCGCGCGCGTATCCGACTGGTTATTTTAGACAAGGAAGCGTCTAAACCGACAGTCAAAGAAGTTCGTGAAAATGAAGTATACATGGGCGAAATCCCATTGATGACTCCAAGTGGTTCGTTTGTCATTAACGGTACCGAGCGTGTAATTGTTTCTCAGTTGCATCGTTCTCCCGGTGTGTTCTTTGAGCATGACCGTGGTAAAACTCATTCCTCCGGTAAATTGTTGTTCTCTGCTCGAATCATTCCTTACCGTGGCTCGTGGCTAGATTTCGAATTTGACCCGAAAGATTTGCTATATTTCCGTATCGACCGTCGCCGTAAAATGCCGGTTACGATTTTGTTGAAGGCTTTGGGCTACAACAATGAGCAGATCTTGGATATTTTCTACGATAAAGAAACGTTCTATCTGTCTGAAAATGGTGTCCAAACCGATTTGGTCGTAGGTCGTCTGAAAGGTGAAACTGCCAAAGTTGATATCTTAGATAAAGAAGGCAACGTATTGGTTGCTAAGGGTAAACGTATTACCGCAAAAAATATCCGTGATATCAGCAATGCGGGATTAACCCGTTTGGATGTGGAGCCGGAAAGCCTGATTGGCAAAGCTTTGGCCGTGGATTTGATTGACCCTGAAACGGGTGAAGTATTGGCTGTGGCCAATGATGAAATCACTGAAGAATTGTTGGCAAAATTTGATATCCACGGTGTAAAACAGCTTACTACGCTTTACATTAATGAATTGGATCAGGGGGGCTACATTTCCAATACCCTGCGTACGGATGAGACTGCTGATCAGCAAGCAGCACGTGTTGCGATTTACCGCATGATGCGCCCGGGAGAACCACCTACCGAAGAGGCAGTCGAGCAATTGTTTAACCGCTTGTTCTTCAGTGAAGACAGTTACGATTTGTCTCGCGTAGGCCGTATGAAATTCAATACGCGTACTTATGAACAAAAATTGTCTGAAGTACAACAGCAGTCTTGGTATGGCCGTTTGTTGAACGAAACTTTCGCAGGTGCTGCCGAAAAAGGCGGTTATGTTCTGAGCGTCGAAGATATTGTTGCCTCTATTGCTACTTTGGTTGAATTGCGTAACGGTCATGGTGAAGTGGACGATATTGACCACTTGGGCAACCGTCGTGTGCGTTCGGTAGGTGAGTTGACTGAAAACCAATTCCGCAGTGGTTTGGCTCGTGTGGAACGTGCCGTAAAAGAACGCTTAAATCAGGCAGAATCAGAAAACTTAATGCCGCATGATTTAATTAATGCGAAACCTGTTTCTGCTGCCATCAAAGAATTCTTCGGCTCAAGCCAGTTGAGTCAGTTTATGGACCAGACCAATCCCTTGTCTGAAGTAACCCATAAACGCCGTGTATCTGCGTTAGGCCCGGGTGGTTTGACCCGTGAACGTGCTGGTTTCGAGGTGCGAGACGTGCATCCGACCCACTATGGCCGCGTATGTCCGATTGAAACGCCTGAAGGTCCGAACATCGGTTTGATTAACTCATTGTCCGTTTATGCGCGTACCAATGATTATGGTTTCTTGGAAACTCCTTACCGCCGCGTTATCGACGGCAAAGTAACCGAGGAAATCGATTACTTGTCTGCTATCGAAGAAGGCCGCTATGTGATTGCACAGGCGAATGCTGATTTGGACAAAGACGGTAATTTGATTGGTGACTTGGTAACTTGTCGTGAAAAAGGCGAAACCATTATGGCAACGCCTGACCGTGTGCAATATATGGACGTGGCAACCGGTCAAGTGGTATCTGTAGCGGCATCTCTGATTCCGTTCTTGGAGCACGATGATGCGAACCGTGCATTGATGGGTGCCAACATGCAACGTCAGGCCGTACCGTGCCTGCGTCCTGAAAAACCGATGGTTGGTACCGGTATCGAACGTTCTGTTGCTGTTGACTCTGCTACTGCAATCGTTGCCCGTCGCGGCGGTGTGGTTGAGTATGTCGATGCCAACCGTGTTGTGATTCGTGTTCATGACGACGAAGCGACTGCCGGTGAAGTGGGTGTCGATATTTACAACTTGGTTAAGTTCACCCGTTCTAACCAATCTACCAATATCAACCAGCGTCCTGCTGTCAAAGCCGGTGACGTTTTGCAACGCGGCGATTTGATTGCTGACGGTGCATCTACCGATTTGGGCGAATTGGCTTTGGGTCAAAACATGACCATCGCCTTTATGCCGTGGAATGGCTATAACTATGAAGACTCGATTCTGATTTCCGAAAAAGTAGCTGCAGACGACCGCTATACTTCGATTCACATTGAGGAATTGAATGTCGTTGCCCGCGATACCAAGCTGGGTGCGGAAGATATCACCCGCGATATTCCGAACTTGTCCGAGCGTATGCAAAACCGTTTGGACGAATCCGGTATCGTTTATATCGGTGCGGAAGTGGAAGCAGGTGATGTGTTGGTAGGTAAAGTAACGCCTAAAGGCGAAACCCAACTGACTCCGGAAGAAAAACTGCTGCGCGCCATCTTTGGCGAAAAAGCATCCGACGTAAAAGACACCTCGTTGCGTATGCCTACCGGCATGAGCGGTACGGTTATCGACGTTCAAGTCTTTACTCGCGAAGGTATCCAACGCGACAAACGTGCTCAATCCATTATTGATTCCGAGCTGAAACGTTACCGTCAAGACTTGGGCGACCAGTTGCGTATTTTTGATAACGATGCATTCGACCGTATTGAGCGCATGATCGTCGGTCAAAAAGCCAACGGCGGTCCGATGAAGCTGGCTAAAGGCAGTGAAATCACTACCGAATATCTGGCGGGTCTGCCCAGCAAACACGATTGGTTTGATATCCGTTTGTCTGATGAAGATTTGGCCAAACAATTAGAACTGATTAAATTGAGTCTGCAACAAAAACGCGAAGAAGCGGACGAGTTGTACGAAATCAAGAAGAAAAAACTGACCCAAGGCGACGAATTGCAGCCTGGCGTACAAAAAATGGTGAAAGTCTTTATCGCCATCAAACGCCGTCTGCAAGCCGGTGACAAAATGGCGGGCCGCCACGGTAATAAAGGTGTGGTATCGCGCATTCTGCCTGTGGAAGACATGCCGTACATGGCGGACGGTCGTCCTGTGGACATCGTACTGAACCCGTTGGGCGTACCTTCCCGTATGAACATCGGTCAGATTTTGGAAGTTCACTTGGGTTGGGCAGCAAAAGGTATCGGCGAGCGTATCGACCGTATGCTGAAAGAGCAACGCAAAGCCAGCGAGCTGCGCGAGTTCTTGAACAAACTCTACAACGGCAGCGGTAAGAAAGAAGATTTGGATGCCTTGACTGATGAAGAAATCATCGAACTGGCTTCCAACCTGCGTAAAGGCGCATCTTTCGCATCGCCGGTGTTTGATGGAGCGAAAGAATCCGAAATCCGCGAAATGCTGAATTTGGCTTATCCGAGCGATGATCCTGAAGTCGAAAAACTGGGCTTTAACGACAGCAAAACCCAAATCACACTGTATGACGGACGCTCTGGCGAACCGTTTGACCGCAAGGTAACAGTAGGTGTGATGCACTATCTGAAGCTGCACCACTTGGTTGACGAAAAAATGCACGCGCGTTCTACCGGTCCGTACAGTCTGGTTACTCAGCAGCCTCTGGGCGGTAAAGCTCAGTTCGGTGGCCAACGTTTCGGTGAGATGGAGGTTTGGGCGCTGGAAGCATACGGCGCAGCCTACACGCTGCAAGAGATGTTGACCGTGAAGTCCGACGACGTAACAGGCCGTACCAAAATGTACGAGAACATCGTCAAAGGCGAACACAAAATCGATGCCGGTATGCCTGAGTCCTTCAACGTATTGGTTAAAGAGATTCGCTCACTGGGCTTGGATATCGATTTGGAACGTTACTAAACAGAAGTTTTCAGACGACCTCTCTAGGTCGTCTGAAAAAGCGGTTGCAGAATAAGAATGAATGAATCGAAATCTGAAAATATCAGGTCGTCTGAAACCGTAACGTACCGTTTCCAATATCGAAAATCCGCCATGCGGTAAAAATACTTCCTTCAAGGAGCAAAAATGAATTTGTTGAACTTATTTAATCCGTTGCAAACTGCCGGCATGGAAGAAGAGTTTGATGCCATCAAAATCGGCATTGCTTCTCCCGAAACCATCCGTTCATGGTC
This sequence comes from uncultured Neisseria sp., assembly GCA_963533245.1. Lineage (GTDB taxonomy): Bacteria > Pseudomonadota > Gammaproteobacteria > Burkholderiales > Neisseriaceae > Neisseria. Next base: position 7,641 of record CAUSOO010000054.1, on the reverse strand, counting down.
TTACGGCGAAGTTAAAAAGCCTGAAACCATCAACTATCGTACGTTCAAGCCTGAGCGTGACGGTCTGTTCTGCGCCAAAATCTTTGGTCCGGTCAAAGACTACGAATGCTTGTGCGGAAAATATAAACGCTTGAAATTTAAAGGTGTAACCTGTGAAAAATGTGGCGTGGAAGTGACTTTGTCCAAAGTGCGCCGCGAACGCATGGGTCATATCGAATTGGCCGCACCTGTTGCACACATTTGGTTCTTGAAATCCCTGCCTTCTCGTTTGGGCATGGTGTTGGACATGACTTTGCGCGACATTGAACGCGTATTGTACTTTGAAGCATTTGTTGTGACCGACCCCGGCATGACTCCGCTGCAACGCCGTCAATTGCTGACTGAAGATGACTACTACAACAAACTGGACGAATACGGCGACGATTTCGATGCCAAAATGGGTGCAGAAGGTATCCGCGAATTGTTGCGCACCTTGGATGTGGCAGGCGAAATCGAAATCCTGCGCCAAGAGCTTGAGTCGACCGGTTCTGATACCAAAATTAAAAAAATCGCCAAACGTTTGAAAGTATTGGAAGCCTTCCATCGTTCCGGTATGAAACTGGAGTGGATGATTATGGACGTGCTGCCGGTATTGCCGCCTGATTTGCGTCCTCTGGTTCCGTTGGATGGCGGTCGTTTTGCCACTTCCGATTTGAACGATTTATACCGTCGCGTCATCAACCGTAACAACCGTCTGAAACGCCTGCTGGAACTGCACGCTCCTGACATCATTGTCCGCAACGAAAAACGTATGTTGCAAGAAGCGGTTGACTCGCTGTTGGATAACGGCCGTCGCGGTAAAGCCATGACCGGTGCCAACAAACGTCCGCTGAAATCATTGGCAGACATGATTAAAGGTAAGGGCGGTCGTTTCCGTCAAAACCTGCTGGGTAAACGTGTGGACTACTCCGGTCGTTCCGTGATTACCGTAGGTCCATACCTGCGTCTGCACCAATGCGGTCTGCCGAAAAAAATGGCTTTGGAACTGTTCAAACCGTTCATTTTCCATAAACTGGAAAAACAAGGTCTGGCATCTACCGTTAAAGCAGCGAAAAAATTGGTAGAACAAGAAGTACCAGAAGTATGGGACATCTTGGAAGAAGTCATCCGCGAACATCCGATTATGCTGAACCGTGCGCCGACCCTGCACCGTTTGGGTATTCAAGCGTTTGAACCCATCCTGATTGAAGGTAAAGCCATTCAGCTGCATCCGTTGGTATGTGCCGCGTTTAACGCCGACTTTGACGGTGACCAAATGGCGGTACACGTTCCATTGAGCTTGGAAGCGCAAATGGAAGCGCGCACCCTGATGCTGGCTTCAAACAACGTATTGTCTCCTGCAAACGGCGAACCGATTATCGTACCTTCCCAAGACATCGTATTGGGTCTGTACTACATGACCCGCGACCGCATCAATGCTAAAGGTGAAGGTAGCCTGTTTGCTGATGTGAAAGAAGTGCATCGTGCATACCATACCAAACAAGTTGAACTGGGTACGAAAATCACCGTACGTCTGCGTGAATGGGTGAAAAACGAAGCTGGCGAATTCGAGCCAGTCGTTACCCGTTACGAAACGACAGTCGGTCGTGCATTGTTGAGCGAAATCCTGCCTAAAGGCCTGCCGTTCGAGTACATCAACAAGGCGCTGAAGAAAAAAGAAATTTCCAAACTGATTAACGCGTCGTTCCGCCTGTGCGGCTTGCGCGATACGGTTATCTTCGCCGACCACTTGATGTACACCGGTTTCGGATTTGCAGCCAAAGGCGGTATTTCCATTGCTGTTGACGACATGGAAATTCCGAAAGAAAAAGCAGCCTTGTTGGCTGAAGCCAATGCCGAGGTTAAAGAAATCGAAGACCAATACCGTCAAGGTTTGGTAACCAACGGCGAACGCTACAATAAAGTGGTGGATATTTGGGGTCGTGCCGGCGATAAAATCGCTAAAGCGATGATGGACAACTTGTCCAAACAAAAAGTTATCGACCGTGACGGCAACGAAGTCGATCAAGAGTCATTCAACTCCATCTATATGATGGCAGACTCCGGTGCCCGTGGTTCTGCGGCTCAGATTAAACAGTTGTCCGGTATGCGTGGTTTGATGGCTAAACCTGACGGCTCGATTATTGAAACGCCGATTACCTCAAACTTCCGCGAAGGTCTGACCGTATTGCAATACTTTATTGCGACCCACGGTGCGCGTAAGGGTTTGGCGGATACCGCATTGAAAACCGCGAACTCCGGTTACCTGACCCGTCGTCTGGTAGACGTAACCCAAGACTTGGTCGTTGTTGAAGACGATTGTGGTACTTCAGACGGCTTTGTCATGAAGGCAGTCGTACAAGGCGGTGATGTGATTGAAGCATTGCGCGATCGTATTTTGGGTCGTGTTACCGCGTCTGACGTTGTCGATCCGTCAAGTGGCGAGACCTTGGTTGAAGCCGGTACGTTGTTGACTGAAAAACTGGTGGATATGATTGACCAATCTGGTGTCGATGAAGTCAAAGTCCGTACCCCAATTACTTGTAAAACCCGCCATGGCTTATGTGCGCACTGTTACGGTCGCGACTTGGCACGCGGCAAATTGGTTAATGCCGGAGAAGCAGTCGGCGTGATTGCCGCTCAGTCTATTGGTGAACCGGGTACCCAGTTGACCATGCGTACGTTCCACATCGGTGGTGCGGCATCCCGTGCGGCAGCAGCCAGCCAAGTTGAAGCCAAATCCAACGGTACCGCACGATTCAGCAGCCAAATGCGTTATGTTGCCAACAACAAAGGCGAATTGGTTGTTATCGGCCGCTCTTGCGAAGTTGTTATTCATGATGACATCGGTCGTGAACGCGAACGCCACAAAGTACCTTACGGTGCGATTTTGATGGTTCAAGACGGTGAAGCCATTAAAGCCGGTCAAACGTTGGCAACTTGGGATCCGCATACCCGTCCGATGATTACCGAACACGCAGGTTGGGTGAAATTCGAAAACGTGGAAGAGGGTGTAACCGTTGCCAAACAAACTGACGATGTAACCGGTTTGTCTACCTTGGTGGTTATTGACGGTAAACGCCGCTCCGGCAGCGCATCCAAACTGCTGCGTCCTACTGTAAAACTGTTGGATGAAAACGGTCTGGAAATCTGCATTCCAGGTACCTCCACCCCGGTATCTATGGCATTCCCTGTGGGTGCAGTGATTACCGTGCGCGAAGGTCAGGAAGTCGGTAAAGGCGACGTATTGGCGCGTATCCCACAAGCCTCTTCCAAAACCCGCGACATTACCGGTGGTCTGCCGCGCGTTGCCGAGTTGTTTGAAGCACGCGTGCCGAAAGATGCAGGTATGTTGGCAGAAATCACCGGTACCGTTTCATTCGGTAAAGAGACCAAAGGCAAACAGCGTCTGATTATCACTGATGTAGACGGCGTAGCATACGAGACTTTGATTTCTAAAGAGAAACAAATTCTGGTGCATGACGGTCAAGTGGTAAACCGCGGTGAAACCATCGTGGACGGAGCGGTTGATCCGCATGATATTCTGCGTCTGCAAGGTATCGAAGCACTGGCGCGTTATATCGTTCAAGAGGTGCAAGAGGTTTATCGTCTTCAAGGCGTGAAGATTTCCGATAAACACATCGAAGTCATCATCCGTCAGATGCTGCGCCGTGTGAATATTGTCGATTCAGGTGAAACCGAATTCATTACCGGTGAGCAAGTCGAACGCGGTGATGTTATGACAGCCAATGAAAAAGCTTTGGAAGAAGGCAAAGAACCGGCACGTTACGAAAACGTATTGTTGGGTATTACCAAAGCCTCCTTGTCAACCGACAGCTTCATTTCTGCCGCATCGTTCCAAGAAACGACCCGCGTTCTGACCGAAGCCGCCATTATGGGCAAGCAAGACGAGTTGCGCGGTCTGAAAGAGAACGTAATCGTAGGTCGTCTGATTCCTGCCGGTACCGGTTTGACCTACCACCGCAGCCGTCGCCAGCAATGGCAGGAAGCGGAGCAAGAAGCTTCCGAAATCGAAGCAACAGATGAATAATCCGTAGGATGTTTGTTTGAAAGAAAACCGCAAGGCAATATCACTTGCGGTTTTCTTTTTCAGACGACCTGAGTGGATTATCAATGCCGTTGTGAAAAGTACGGTAGGAAGGGTGGCTCTAATGGAGTTGCGAATTGACTTATTTTTGATAAAGGTCGTCTGAAATAGGGAGTGCAGAGTTTGAGAACTCTTTATCCATTTCAGACGACCTCAGTTGCTAAATAGTTCTTAGTAAATACAAAATACCAACTTTTCTCTACCGTTTGCTTGACTAAACTCTTGCAATAAAAATATAATTCCACTCTTGCCGACATGGTGTCGGCAAGTATTTAACTCAACAGGACGAGAAAATATGCCAACTATTAACCAATTGGTACGCAAAGGCCGTCAAAAGCCCGTGTACGTAAACAAAGTGCCTGCACTGGAAGCCTGCCCGCAAAAACGCGGCGTATGCACCCGTGTATACACGACTACCCCTAAAAAACCTAACTCTGCATTGCGTAAAGTATGTAAAGTTCGCCTGACCAACGGTTTTGAAGTCATTTCATACATCGGCGGTGAAGGCCACAACCTGCAAGAGCACAGCGTCGTACTGATTCGCGGCGGTCGTGTAAAAGACTTGCCGGGTGTACGTTACCACACTGTACGCGGTTCTTTGGATACTGCAGGTGTTAAAGACCGTAAACAAGCCCGTTCTAAATACGGTGCTAAGCGTCCTAAATAATTACAGGGACTTAAATAGGCACGTCGGCCGCCTAAGCTGAACAACGGCCGAGTAAGTGAATACTCTATTGGGTATTCATGGGAATTGACCCGACTGAATAGATTAAAGGAAATTAAAATGCCAAGACGTAGAGAAGTCCCTAAGCGCGACGTACTGCCAGATCCAAAATTCGGCAGCGTCGAGCTGACTAAATTCATGAACGTATTGATGATTGACGGTAAAAAATCTGTTGCAGAACGTATCGTTTACGGTGCGCTGGAACAAATCGAGAAAAAAACCGGCAAAGTAGCAATCGAAGTATTTAACGAAGCCATTGCAAACGCTAAACCTATCGTGGAAGTGAAAAGCCGCCGTGTAGGTGGTGCAAACTACCAAGTTCCTGTTGAGGTTCGTCCTTCACGCCGTCTGGCTCTTGCAATGCGCTGGGTTCGCGATGCGGCCCGCAAACGTGGTGAGAAATCCATGGACCTGCGTTTGGCAGGCGAGTTGATTGATGCGTCCGAAGGTCGCGGCGGTGCGTTGAAAAAACGTGAAGAAGTACACCGCATGGCTGAAGCCAACAAAGCATTCTCTCACTTCCGTTTCTAATTTTGAAAGGCTAATAAAATGGCTCGTAAGACCCCGATCAGCCTGTACCGCAACATCGGTATTTCCGCCCATATTGACGCGGGTAAAACCACTACTACAGAACGTATTTTGTTCTATACTGGTTTGACCCACAAATTGGGCGAGGTACATGATGGCGCGGCTACTACCGACTACATGGAACAAGAGCAAGAGCGTGGTATTACCATTACCTCTGCTGCCGTAACTTCCTACTGGTCCGGTATGGCGAAACAATTCCCAGAACACCGCTTCAACATCATCGATACCCCGGGACACGTTGACTTTACCGTAGAGGTAGAGCGTTCTATGCGTGTATTGGATGGTGCGGTAATGGTTTACTGCGCGGTGGGTGGTGTCCAACCGCAATCTGAAACCGTATGGCGTCAAGCCAACAAATACCAAGTTCCACGCTTGGCGTTTGTAAATAAAATGGACCGTCAAGGTGCCAACTTCTTCCGCGTTGTCGAGCAAATGAAAACCCGTTTGCGCGCAAACCCAGTACCTATCGTTATTCCGGTAGGCGCAGAAGACAGTTTCACTGGTGTTGTTGACCTGCTGAAAATGAAATCCATCATCTGGAATGAAGCCGATAAAGGTACAACCTTTACCTATGGCGATATTCCCGCTGAATTGGTTGACACTGCTGAAGAATGGCGTCAAAACATGATTGAAGCCGCAGCAGAAGCCAGCGAAGAATTGATGGACAAATACTTGGGCGGCGACGAGCTGACCGAGGAAGAAATTGTAGGTGCATTGCGTCAACGTACTTTGGCAGGCGAAATTCAGCCGATGTTGTGCGGTTCTGCATTTAAAAACAAAGGTGTTCAACGTATGTTGGACGCAGTTGTAGAATTGCTGCCTGCTCCTACCGATATTCCTCCGGTTCAAGGTGTTAACCCTAACACTGAAGAAGCCGACAGCCGTCAAGCCAGCGATGAAGAGAAATTCTCTGCATTGGCGTTCAAAATGTTGAACGACAAATACGTTGGTCAACTGACTTTCATCCGCGTTTACTCAGGTGTCGTGAAATCCGGTGATACCGTATTGAATTCTGTAAAAGGTACTCGTGAACGTATCGGTCGTTTGGTACAAATGACTGCTGCAGACCGTACTGAAATTGAAGAAGTACGTGCTGGCGACATCGCAGCCGCTATCGGTCTGAAAGACGTTACCACTGGTGAAACCTTGTGTGCAGAAAGCGCGCCGATTATCTTGGAGCGCATGGAATTCCCTGAGCCGGTAATCCATATTGCCGTTGAGCCGAAAACCAAAGCCGACCAAGAGAAAATGGGTATCGCTCTGAACCGTCTGGCTAAAGAAGACCCTTCTTTCCGTGTCCGTACAGATGAAGAGTCCGGTCAAACCATTATTTCCGGTATGGGTGAGCTGCACTTGGAAATTATTGTTGACCGTATGAAACGCGAATTCGGCGTGGAAGCAAATATCGGTGCGCCTCAAGTGGCTTACCGCGAAACCATCCGCAAAGAAGTTGAAGCCGAATACAAACACGCCAAACAATCCGGTGGTAAAGGTCAATACGGTCACGTTGTGATCAAAATGGAACCTATGGAACCGGGTGGTGCAGGCTACGAATTTATCGATGAAATTAAAGGTGGTGTGATTCCTCGCGAATTCATCCCGTCTGTCGATAAAGGTATCCGCGATACCCTGCCTAACGGTATCGTTGCAGGCTACCCAGTAGTTGACGTACGCGTACGTTTGATCTTCGGTTCTTCACACGATGTCGACTCCTCTCAACTGGCCTTCGAATTGGCTGCTTCACAAGCCTTCAAAGAAGGTATGCGTAAAGCCAATCCTGCTCTGCTTGAGCCAATCATGGCCGTTGAAGTGGAAACCCCTGAAGAATACATGGGTGACGTAATGGGCGACTTGAACCGTCGTCGCGGCGTCGTATTGGGTATGGATGATGACGGTATCGGCGGTAAAAAAGTCCGTGCCGAAGTACCTCTGGCAGAAATGTTCGGTTATTCGACCGACCTGCGTTCTGCAACCCAAGGCCGCGCTACTTACTCTATGGAGTTCAAGAAATATTCTGAAGCTCCTGCCCACATAGCTGCTGCTGTAACTGAAGCCCGTAAAGGCTAATCAGGCAAATAGGTCGTCTGAAAGGCTGAAATGATTTTTCAGACGACCTCTGTTCTTTAATCGATCTTTAATGTAAAGGAATTAGCTCATGGCTAAGGAAAAATTTGAACGTAGCAAACCGCACGTAAACGTTGGC
>CAUSOO010000053.1:0-16189 GCA_963533245.1 uncultured Neisseria sp. | reverse complement strand
TCACTTGGATGCCGCTGTCGGCTTCGACGGGAATCAGTTTTTTGTTTTGTTGGTCAGGTTTGCGGTCTTGTACGCCCAACATGGTCGGTTGGCTGGGACCGTAGAGGTCGGCATCCAGTACGCCCACTCGCGCGCCCATGCGTGCCATGGCGGTGGCAAGATTGGCGGTAGTGGTGGATTTGCCGACACCGCCTTTGCCAGATGCAACGGCGATAATGTTTTTGACGCCTTTGATGGTGGCAACGCCGGGCTGTACTTTGTGCGTTGTGATTTCCGTGTCGATGCTGAGGTGGATATGCGCGTCGCCCGTGATGCCGATGACGGCTTCTTGCAGGCTGTTGGCGATGTCGGCGGCGATATGGCCGACGGGGAATCCGAATTTCAGTCCGATATGGAGGCCGTCGGAGCGTTCTTCCAACAGTTGGACGGTTTTTTCACTGCCGAGCGTGCGCTCGGTGCCGGGGATTTTTACTGCTTCCAGTACAGTTTGAATGGCTGCGATATTCATGGCGTATCTCTGGTTGATAGGGAACGATAATTGAATGAAGGATGATCCGTTTGGTGTGTTAAATACAGGAAATACAGTAGGTATGGAATGAAAGATACGGATCCATATTTCAGGAAAAATGCGTGAGTGCTGTAATAAATTTTCTTACAATAAAAACTGTATCTAAAGTCATTAAAATTGATTTAAATATTATTAAAAATATAGAGTTTTTATACAATGAATTATCAGGTTGGTCATGATATTTTATGTAATTATATTTCTGAACTTTATATTATGTTTTAATGAATATGAATGAGCTGGGTAGTGAATGTTAATCCCAATTTGCGGCAAGTTCATTTGCTATTTTGAGTCGTTCTGTAGTGCCGACATCCAGCCATAATCCATTGTGTTGCTCGCCGGTAACGCGGTGTTGGTTCATGGCTTCCCGCAATAGAGGCGCGAGTTTGGCGATTTGGTTGGGCGGTGTATTTTGGAAAAGGTCGGGGTGGTATATGCCTATGCCGCTGAAGGTTAGTGCGATTCCTTCGGTTTTATTGGAGTGTACCTGTCCATCGGGGGAAATGGAAAAATCGCCCTCCGGATTGTGCTGGGGATTGGGAACCAACCAAATATGTGCCAGTAGGTTGGATGTTTGTAGGGATGTGGCAGCCTGTCGGGCGGCGTTGAAGTCGATATCGGTCAAAACATCTCCGTTGATGACAAGGAAAGGGGCGTCGCCCAGTAAGGGTAGGGCGGTGGCGATTCCGCCGGCGGTCTCCAGTCCGCCTGTCGATTCGGGAGAGTAGGCTATGCTGACTCCGTATTGTGCGCCGTTACCAAGTGTGGCTTCGATTTGTTCGCCTAGCCATGCGTGATTGATGACGATTTCGGTGAAACCTGCATTTTTCAGACGACGTATATGCCAGCCGATGAGTGGTTCGCTGCCAACTTTTAGAAGTGGTTTGGGTGTGTGGTCGGTCAGGGGGCGCATCCTTTCTCCGCGTCCTGCTGCCAGTATCATTGCTTTCATGGCTGTCCTTGTTTGGGATGGGATTATATAGTGGATTAACTTTAAACCAGTACGGCGTTGCCTCGCCTTAGCTCAAAGAGAACGATTCTCTAAGGTGCTGAAGCACCAAGTGAATCGGTTCCGTACTATCTGTACTGTCTGCGGCTTCGTCGCCTTGTCCTGATTTAAAGTTAATCCACTATAGTCATTTGATGTGAAAGTATACAGTGTTGTGCCGTCAGGATTCAAAGGGAATGATACTTTGGTTATCGGTGTATTGATTGGTCGTTGATGAGGGGATACGGAATCAATAGGTCGTCTGAAAACGAAGATGGGTTTTCAGACGACCTTGTGTTTAGGCCAATGATTTGAATTGTCGGCGGAAATACAGTAGCGCCGGGTTGTCGGTGTGGGTAGTGGTGATTTCATCGATGCGGACATAAAAGATGAAATGTGTGCCGATTTCGTGTTGATCAATAATGTGACCGTGTAAATGGGTCAGTGCGCCTTCAACTTCGAGTTGGCCGGTTTGCCCTCTATGCCAAATGTGGTATTCGAAGCGTTCTTCGGGGGAAAGGTTGGTGAGTCCTGCGAAGTGTTCGGCGACGTCTTGCTGATTTTCTGACAGGGTGTTGATACAGAGGTTTCGGTTTGCCTGCAATATGGGAATGATGCCTGCCTGCCGGTTGATACATAACATAACGGTAGGAGGCTCGTCGGTAATCGGTGCTACGGCTGTCATGGTAATGCCGTAACGTCCAGACTGTCCGTCTGTGGTAATAACATGGACGCCTGCGGCACAGGATGCCATAGCATCGCGGAATGGACTCTTGAGTGTGTGTGCGGAATCTGTCATTCAGTTTCTTTTATTTTAGTGCCTGCTCAATTTGCGCGAGCTGGCGCAAAAGCTCTTTCAATTCGAGCATTTTTTCTTTGGATAAGATTTTTTCGATGGCGTCATAGCGTTCATCCACTTGTGCGCCTATGGTTTCGTACAGTTTTTCGCCTTCTTGGGTCAGCTTCAGGTAAACGCGGCGCTGGTCGTTAGAGGGTTTCAGGCGTACCGCCAAGCCTGCTTTTTCCAGTCGGGTCAGGATGCCGGTCAGGCTGGGACGTAAGATGCAGGCTTGGTTGGCGAGATCTTGGAAGTCTAATGTGCCGTTTTCTGCCAGAAGGCGGATGATACGCCATTGCTGGTCGGTAATATTGGCTTGGTTCAAAATAGGGCGGAATTGTGTCATCAACGCTTCTCGGGCTTGAATCAGTCCAATATTGATAGATGCATGTTTAGATTGGTTGGGCATTATAAGTCTCCATTGTTATCAAAAATCAAACCGTTGAAGCGCGAGGCGGGTATGCAAAAAGCGTTTTTTATTATAAGCCGCTATTGAAGCGGCAAGGATATATGGGAACAAAAGCATCATTGTTTGGGTATGTTGGGAATACGCTGAACAGTTTGTTTTGATAATAATGTTCCCAAGTTTTCTTATAATCCTATCTTAGTCTATTTTCTGCGCAATCTCAACAAAATCATCAAGTACGGATTTTTTGGGTAATTCATTTCTTTAAAAAACGAATATATTTTGAAACGATGGATATGCCGTATGGTGTTTGGGTTCTTTATATTTTAAGGATTTTAATAGGGGTTTGGTCAGTAGAAGAGGTTCATCAGCCAGATTCTGCTGCGCAATCCCCAATAGCTGCTCAACCCTGAGGTGTGATGTATCATTTTTCCGTTTTTAATCAAAATGATGGTTGGTGTGACGGCAATTTTCCAGTTGGCTGCCAACTGGTCGTCTGAATCGTTAACTGTCGGGAATTGCAGTTGATGTTCCTTCATATAGGATTGAATCTCTGTATCGGAGCCGGAATGTACGGCGACACCGAGCGTAGGAATACCGTTTTGATGTAAGCGGTCGATTGTCGGGGATGTGTATGAGCAGATATGGCACCATGTTCCCCAAAAATAGACGACGGCAACACGTTCCTTGCTGAATGTTTCGAGCGAAGTGCTGCTTCCATTGATAACACGGAGGGGTTCTGATGAGGCTTGCATCGGCTGATTGGGTTTGCGCCACCAGTCAACGGCTACGGAAATCAGAATAAAGAGGAGGAGGGCTTGGATAAGGGATTTTAGATAAGGTAAGATTCGTTTCATGTGGTGTCTGCATAAAACAGGCTGAATAGAAAGGAATCCGCATGTACGGCTACAAGGTTGGCTTGCGGGCGTCGTCTGCGGCTTGCCGCCTTGCATCGGTAGATGACATTCCTTAATAAACAGCCTGTCTGTATTTGAATCGTTGAGCTACGATATCAAAGTTTATCACTTATTATGAGGTTTAACGGCTTTTAATCTGGCGCGTATAAATGGCTAAAATAATGACGGCAAATACGGTGGAGGCAATCCATCCTGCCGGTTCGCCGACGTTATACCAGCCCACTTGTTGTCCGACAAAACCGGCCAACGCGGAACCGCCTATGCCTAGCAGGGTGGTCATGATGAAGCCCAAGTTTTCTTTGCCCGGGTGCAGGAATTTTGCCAATACGCCGATTACAAATCCAATAATGATGGTGCTGATCCAACCCATATCTCTTGTCTCCTTGTGTGTTGTGGGGAATATATGTGTGAAAATGCAGTATACAGGCTTGTTTTGTCCCGCTGTGCCATCTTTACAGTTTATAGCGTTGTTCCGTATGGGAAGGGCGGGCGGCGGTATTATAGTGGATTAACTTTAAACCAGTACGGCGTTGCCTCGCCTTGCCGTACTATCTGTACTGTCTGCGGCTTCGTCGCCTTGTCCTGATTTAAATTTAATCCACTATATTAGCCAGCATTGATTCATGCTAAAAGGTCGTCTGAAATCTGTTTCAGACGACCTTTTGACTTGCCGGGGCAAATTCTGATTATTGGGCAGCTTCGGCGTTTTCGGGAACTTCTTCAGAAACTTCTGAGGCAGCTTCGTTTTCTTGTTCCGACATGTCGTCGGCAGATGTTTCTTGCTTGGGGAGGCTGTTGGCATCAAATTTTTCAGAAGGCATGTTGTTCATTGGTGCTTCATATGCAGGCTGCCCAAAATTTTGTTGCTGCATTACTGCGGCAGGAAAGCGTGTCATTACAAAAAATACTAGTGGAATCATGATAATGAAACAAACCAGCATAAGCCACAAATAAGCTTGCATGAAGTGTTTGCGGTTTTTGTTACCGTCCCCAAATGCCCAGACAAATATCATGACAAGGCCTACGATAGGAATGGCGAGTATCAGGAATGTGATGATCCAATCCTTGACGGTCATGACAGCAGTGTCGTTGGGTACATTAGGGTGTGGAGTGTTATTTTGATCCATGAATAAACTACCTGAATGAAAGTAAATGAATAGGTCGGCAGCGGGCGGTTTTAATTTCTAATGTTTTAAAATGTGCTGAATGTTAAAGCGGTGACGCTGTGTAGAATCATTTTGCACCTTTACCCGACTGCCCGGCGATTGCAACATATATTTTATCCCAGCTGCAAGGAGGGGAATGTTATCTTTCATTCCGTTTTCATGCAAGTGGGCGGGTGGCGGGATAAGGCATTGAGGTGGGATGTGTTGGATTTTGGGTCATATGTGGATGGGTTTTAATGGAATGGGGCGGCTTTGCCGTGTTCTATTAAATTCAATCCACTATGGGTAAGAAACTCAGAAGCGGGTTGATGAAATGGGGTGATGTGCGGGTTGGTACCGCAAAAGGAAATTTAATGTAAAGGTCGTCTGAAAATAGGTTTTCAGACGACCTTTAGGATTGTGAACTATTCTGCGGCAGGTTTTACCGTGTTGCGGACATCGCCGCTTTTTTCTTTATGTTTCAGCACCGCACGGTCGAGCTTGTCCATCAGAACATCAATGGCGGCGTACATATCTTGTTCAACGGCCTCGACGTGGAGGTCTTTGCCCGCCAGATGGATATCTGCTTCAGCCTGTTGATTGAGTTTTTCCACGGAAAGGGTGATGGTAACGGAAATGGCGTTGGCTGCGTGGCGGTTGATGCGTTCCAATTTTTCGGAAACGTAGTTTTTGATGGCCTCGGTAACGTCGAAATTCAGACCGGTGATTTTCAGATTCATAATACAGCTCCTTCGGTGGGGTTCAGTCCGTCAGAAACGGAACGGGAAAACTGCGGTTTAAAACTGTCATTCGGTAAGTTTGCGTTTGTGTGCCGGCGGGATGTCGAGCGATTCCCTGTATTTGGCGACGGTGCGGCGGGCGATGTCTATGCCCTGTTGTTTGAGGAGGCGGACAAGGGTTTCGTCGGAATGGGGTTTGCTGCTGTCTTCGTTTTCGATAATCTGCCCCAAAACGGCTTTAATCGCGCCTTGGCTCAGGCCTTCTTTGTCGCCTTCGGAATTGACTGCCTGTGTGAAGAAATAGCGTAACGCAAATAGTCCGCGCGGGCAAGACAAATATTTTTGGTTGGCGGCGCGCGAAATGGTGCTTTCGGCAAGCCCCAATTCGGCGGCGGCGTCTTTCATGAGCATGGGCGCGAGTCCGATTTCGCCGAAGATGAAGAAGTCTTCCTGATTTTTGACGATGTATTCGGCAAGGCGGATGACGGTGCTTTTGCGCAGTTCGAGGGAGTCGATGCGCTGCTTGGCTTCGTTGATTTTTTCTTTCCACTCGGGTGCGCCGTCTTCTGCGGATTTCATGAGTTCGCAGTATTCGCGGTTGAGTTGCAGTTTGGGCCAGGCGGCTTCGTTGCCGATGACTTTCCAGCCGTCTTTGCCTTCTTTGACCCAAACGTCGGGCTGGATGTAAGCGGTCGGTTCGGAGGAGGCGAAACCGTAGGCGGGGTAGGGGTTGAGCGTGGCGATGATGTCGAGTGCGGCTTCTATGGTTTCGCTGTCGATTTCGGGAAAGAGTTTGCGGAAGCGGATGATGTTTTGTTTGCGGTTTTTGCCCAAATCGTGCAGCGAACTTTGGATGAGGTGGGCGGCCGCCTGACGCGCAGGGCTGGCGGGCAGGCGCATGAGTTGGAGCATCAGGGATTCGGTCAGGTCGGCGGCGGCAACGCCGGGCGGGTCGAAGGTCTGCAAAAGGTCGAGGGCGTTTTGCAGCTCGTCTTCGTCCAGCATCCATTCCAAGGGCGTGTTGTCGATAACGTCTTGGATGCTGTCGGTGAAATAGCCTTGGTCGTCCAGGAAGTCGATAAGGATGTGGACGTAGGCGGCTTCTTTGTCGGAAAGGGGGTGTTCGCACACTTGGGCGTGCAGGTATTGGTTGAAATCTTCTTCTTTGGCGATGTTGAGCCACGCGTCTTCGGCATCGTCGCCGCCGAGGTGGTTGCTGCGCGGCATGGTGGTGCCGTGATTGAACTCTGCGTCGGCAAATTCGTCGGCTTCGGGACGTTCGAGCAGGGGATTGTCCTGCAACCAGTCTTCGACCTCGCGTTCGAGTTCGATGCCGGACATTTGCAGGATGCGCAGGGATTGTTGCAGACGTTGGTTGAGTTGTTGGGTCTGCCTGAGTTTGAGGCCGAGTAAGGTCATGGTGCAATGTATGTTGATTGGTTTTATGGTGGATTGGACTTGAAGCGGTGCGGCTTGGCTTGCATTACGCTGTCAGCTGCTTCTTGTTCATCCACTATGTGATTTCAGACGACGTTTGGTTTGGTAAGGAGGCGAAGAAGGGTCGTCTGAACGGATTTTGCGGTGTGTTTATAGGCGTTTGGTCAACGCTTTTTATTTTTTATCCTAGATGTGTATTTCAACATTTTGCCTTGCCGCCGTCAACTGACGAGGTATGTTTGAAGATGGGTATCCGGATATTGATGATGTGGGTTGGAGATTCATTTGTTGATGGTTTTTATAAAAATTTAAATAAATCATATGGTTGATTGTATTCGGGATGTAATTGTTTGAACGGCGTGCGTTTCATTGTATATGAGGCTGGTTTTTGTCCGACGTGTCATTTGTGGGAAAAGGGATGCGGACATCGAATGATTTGGGATCATGAAACGGCATAAAGGTCGTCTGAAATCCTGTTCTCTAAAGCTTTGGGCTTTGTTGAACCTGAATTTTCAGACGACCTTCATTCATTTACTGCTTACTTGTTGTTCGGATGGGATTCCGTCGGTGCAGACAAAGGCAGCTCAGGCATGGTGCGGGCGGAGTCGGAAACATTGCCGGACAGGGTTTTCAGGAAGGCAACGATGTTGTCGGTGTCTTCTTTAGATAAGTCTTTGCCCAGTTGCGCTTTACCCATGATGGTAACGGCTTTGTCCAATTCCCAAACGCTGCCGTTGTGGAAATATGGATAAGTTTTGGCGACGTTACGCAAGCCCGGGACGCGGAAGAAGAATTCGTCTTCGGCTTTTTTGGTTACGTCGGCACGGCCTTTGTCGTGTTTCGGATCTTCGATGAATTTCCAGTACGGGCCTTCAACCAAGCCGAATTTTTGGAAGGTTGCGCCGCCGAGGTTGACACCGCTGTGGCAGGCGATACAGCCGTTGTCCATAAAGGCACGCACGCCTTTGCGCTCTTGTTCGTTCAGGGCGTTGACGTTGCCTTTGAGGTAGTCATCCCATTTGGTCGGCGTCAGCAGGGTGCGTTCGAATGCGCCCAGCGCGGTGGTGATATTTTTGAAGGAAACTGCGCCGTCTTCGGGGAAGGCGGTTTTAAACAGTTCTTGATATTCGGGGATTTTGGCGATTTTGGCTGCGGCTGCTTCTTGCGAGTCGTTTGCCATTTCCACAGGGTTCACCAACGGTCCGCCGGCTTGTTCTTCAACATCGGCCGCGCGTCCGTCCCAGAACTGCATGCCGAGCAGGGCGGCGTTTAAAGCGGTCGGGGAGTTGCGTCCGCCGAACTGTCCTTTATGGCCTTGGCTGGTCGGCAGGTTGTCCACGCCTGCGGTGGCAAGGTTGTGGCAGGATTTGCAGCTTACGGTGTTGCCTTTGGAAAGGCGCGGCTCATACCATAATTGATGGCCGAGTTTGACCTGTTCTTCGGTAAACGGGCGCAGTTTCTGCATTTCCTCGGCGCTCGGCAGCGGTTTGAAGATGCCTTGCGTGCGTTTGAGCAGCTCTTGATCTTCAGGAGAAGCGTTGCTGTCAACGGCGGCTTGGGACGCTGCTGAGGCAGTTGAAGCAGCTTCAGGGGTCGTCTGAACGGCAGAGGCTTCGGTCGGTGCGGAAGCAGGTTTTTGTTCCTTGCTTTCCTGTCCGCCACAGGCGGCAATGCGGATAAAACAGCAAGCGACAGGAGCAGTCGGGTGTTGCGGTGGTTCATGGCGTGTTCCTTTTTGTAGTGGATATTATTATGAGTAAGCACCGTTTCCGTTGATTGCCGTGATGAATGGCGGGCGAAAATAGGAAATGGCATTCCGCTTTGTTTGCGTCCGTTTGATATGTCCGGCTTTTTTGTCCGCGAAGTATAAACAGCGGGCGGAGTTTGCCCTTTGCGGTAAATCAATATTGGATTTTCAATAGAGATAAGCAATATATGTGATAGCTTCTGCATTTTCATGCGGTTTTCATGTTGAATGGGCCTCTATCGCTTGCACTGCCAAGCCGATTGGTTTAAATTAAACGACAATTTACCGTTGGAAGACACACAATGAAAATTACCGTCATCGGCGCAGGTTCTTGGGGTACAGCCCTTGCCCTGCACTTTGCCAGCCACGGCAACGAAGTCGCCCTTTGGACACGCAATCCCGAACAAGTCCGTACATTGCAGGCAGAACGTGAAAACAAACGCGGCCTGCCCGGTTTCCCTTTCCCTGAATCCTTAACCGTTTACGCCGATTTGGGTGATGCGCTCAAAGACAGCGGGCTCGTCCTTGTCGTAACTTCTGTCGCGGGTTTGAGAAGCAGTGCGGAACTCCTCAAACAACACAATGCCGACCATATCCCCGTCCTTGCTGCCTGCAAAGGCTTTGAACAAGATACAGGGCTGTTGACCTTCCAAGTATTGAAAGAAGTATTGCCTGAGAACAAAAAAATCGGCGTGCTGTCAGGTCCGAGCTTTGCCCAAGAACTCGCCAAACAACTGCCTTGCGCCGTGGTTGTCGCCTCAGAAAATCAGGAATGGATTGAGGAATTGGTGCCGCAACTCAACACCAACGTAATGCGTCTTTACGGCAGCACGGACGTTATCGGCGTGGCTGTCGGCGGTGCCGTCAAAAACGTTATGGCAATCGCCACCGGTCTTTCCGACGGTCTCGAATACGGACTCAATGCGCGTGCGGCGCTGGTGACGCGCGGTCTCGCCGAAATCACCCGTCTTGCCATGGCTATGGGTGCGCAGCCCAAAACCATGATGGGGCTTGCCGGCATCGGCGACCTTATCCTGACCTGTACCGGCGCGCTTTCGCGCAACCGCCGTGTCGGTTTGGGTTTGGCAGAAGGCAAAGAACTGCATCAAGTGTTGGTGGAAATCGGCCATGTTTCCGAGGGCGTCAGCACCATCGAAGAAGTGTTTAACACCGCTGTGAAATACCAAATCGACATGCCCATCACTCAAACCCTGCTGCAACTCATCCGCAAGGAAATGACCCCGCAGCAAGTTGCAGAAAGACTCATGGAGCGCAGCGCGCGCTTTGAATAAGACCGAACGACAAAGGTCGTCTGAAAACATCAAGCCAAAAAGTTTCAGACGACCTCAACATTCGGCAGCGATTGACATCCCTGCATCATCATCCTAATATCCTGACCGCCTGCCACCATGCGGCAATACGGAAGCCTATACATGAATCAATCACTCGACACCTTGGAAGTCAGCGTTTACCAGCTGGCCCAAAAATTTGAAACCCTTGTTGGTGAGAACCGTCGCCTTAACGAAGAAATCGACCGCCTCAAGCTCGAGCATGAACAACAAAAGCGCGAACACGAAGCCGCCGTTGACGAATTGAGCGAAGCGCTGCTCGTACAAGTCGGCAAACTCAAAGAAGACCTACAAGGCAAAATCGACAACCTTACCGCCGAAAAAGAACAATACCGCAGCGCGTTGGAGCAGACTGCAGAAAAAATCCGCCGGCTCATTGCCCGCCTGCCGCAAGAAACACAATCATAAGGACACGCCATGAGTATCGAACAAGTCAGCCTCGACATCATGAATGTCAATTTCACCATCAACACCCCGAGCGAAGAAAAAGATATCCTGCTCCAAGCCGTTGATATGCTCAACAAGAAAAGTGCCGCCATCAAAGAGAGCGGACGCATTGTCGGCAGCGATAAAATCGCCATTATGACCGCGCTCAACGTTGTCCACGACCTCCTTAAAATCACACTCAAAGACGATTTGGCAATAGGTGAATTTGAGCGTAAAATAACCGACATGAACAACGCCTGCCAAAAAGCTTTGGCGCGGTTGGAACAAAACTGATTTTTCTTTTTCCCTGCGGTGTCCGCGAAGGCATATATTCCTTTGAACCAATAAGTTCGCTTAAGGTTGCCGGGAGTTGCAGTGGGCGCGAGCGTCTATCCTTAGATGCACCCGAAACTGCCCGAGGTGACCGCCTTGTCAACAAGGTTCAAGCGGATTCAGCCAAAACGGCTCTCGCGGGGATTCCCATATCAAGCCATGCCCGATTGCGGCATGGCTTTCATTTATCATCGGCTTCGACGTCGTCTGAAAAACCAAATGTAAAATCAAAAAACACATCCCGATATTTTTGAACATCAGCAATGTTTTCCAACCTAAAAACAACATTTCCCAATGCATAAAAACGCCATCATAGAAAAAACACTTTCAGACGACCCCAATCCGATTGACAAAAGCCAATCCCATCTTTAAAATTCACAACTTTCTATATCTATCTGGATTTCCACTATGAAAACCTTTTCAGCGAAACCCCACGAGGTGAAGCGCGAATGGTTCGTTATCGACGCCCAAGACAAAGTTCTGGGTCGCGTTGCAGCCGAAGTCGCACACCGTCTGCGTGGCAAGCACAAACCTGAATACACCCCCCACGTTGACACCGGCGACTACATCATCGTCATCAACGCGGACAAACTGCGTGTAACCGGTGCCAAATTCGAAGACAAAAAATACTTCCGTCACTCCGGCTTCCCCGGCGGTATCTACGAGCGTACTTTCCGTGAAATGCAAGAGCAATTCCCGGGTCGCGCTTTGGAACAAGCCGTAAAAGGCATGTTGCCTAAAGGCCCATTGGGTTACGCCATGATCAAAAAACTGAAAGTGTACGCTGGTGCAGAACACGCCCATGCCGCACAACAACCCAAAGTTTTGGAATTGAAATAAGGACACGACATGAACGGTAAATACTACTACGGCACAGGCCGCCGCAAAAGTTCAGTGGCTCGTGTATTCCTGACTAAAGGTACCGGCCAAATCATCGTAAACGGTCGCCCCGTTGACGAATTCTTCGCCCGCGAAACCAGCCGCATGGTTGTTCGCCAACCTTTGGTCCTGACTGAAAACGCTGAAGCGTTTGACATCAAAGTCAACGTTATCGGCGGCGGTGAAACCGGTCAATCCGGCGCTATCCGTCACGGCATTACCCGCGCCCTGATCGACTTCGACGCTGCGCTGAAACCTGCCTTGTCTCAAGCCGGTTTCGTGACTCGCGATGCCCGTGAAGTTGAACGTAAAAAACCGGGTCTGCGCAAAGCACGCCGTGCAAAACAATTCTCCAAACGTTAATTCGTTTTTGGAATCTCAAAAAGCCCTGCAATGCAGGGCTTTTTTTATTTGTTGCAGCTATCGGATTGCCTATGCATTTTTGAGACTGGTTGAGAGAGGGCGGACGGCTGAGAGATAGTAAGTTGAGACGGCAGGATTCGCGTTAAGTTTTTCTATTTCTTCAAATGTCGAAAATATGAAATTTCTTTTCACATTCCCCATTGATACAATGAGGTTTTTGCAGGGTCGTCTGAACATGACGGATTTCTCAAAGGGGCTTGTGGCGGCGTTGGCTTCCAATTTATTGTTTTCCATGCTGTTTCTGTACGGAACTTGGATGCGTCCGATGACCGGGACGGAAGTTTTCGCTTGGCGCATGGTTGCAATGTTGGTGGCCATATGCGTATTGATGGGCATGAGCGATGGCTGGAAGGTGGCAGGGCAGTTTGTTCGTGAAACGGGCAGGGATTGGAAACGTTGGTTTTTGATTATGTTGCCCACGCCTGTTTTCGCAAGTCAGCTTTGGCTGTTTGTATGGTCGCCGGTCAATGGCGAAGGTGTGAATGTGGCAATGGGCTATTTTCTGTTCCCATTGGCGATGCTGGCGTGCGGCAGGATTTGGTTTAAGGAAACGCTTAGCCATCTGCAAATAGTAGCGGTCGTATCGGCATGTTCGGGCGTGGTATGGGAGTTGGTACGATCCGGCGCATTTTCATGGGCGACGGTATGGGTATTCGGGACGTACCCCATCTATTATTTGGTGCGCCGCAAACTGGGCGTGCCAGCATTGATAGGGCTGACGTTTGATTTGCTCGTGATTGCGCCTTGTGCCTTATTTTATATTCTGACGCAAACCGACACCATTAATTTGATTGCGTCCACCCCCAAGCTTATCGGTTTTATTGTTCTGCTGGGTATCAATAGCGCGGTCGCCATGCATTTGAATTTAAAAGCAAGCCAATTATTACCCATTGCCGTATTCGGTATGTTGAGCTATTTGGAACCGGTCTTGCTGTTTATCATTTCGATTGCGTGGCTGGGCGAACCTTTGGAGAGCGGGGCATTAATCAGCTATGGATTTATCTGGTTGGGGTTGAGTCTGATGATGGTAAACGGATGGCTGGCAATGAAGAGAAGGGTCGTCTGAAACCGCTGTTTTATATAGTGGATTAACTTTAAACCAGTACGGTGTTGCCTCGCCTTAGCTCAAAGAGAACGATTCTCTAAGGTGCTGAAGCACCAAGTGAATCGGTTCCGTACTATCTGTACTGTCTGCGGCTTCGTCGCCTTGTCCTGATTTAAATTTAATCCACTATAAATTTCAGACGACCTTGCTCTGTCAAAATCGCATTTCCCTCTTTCCGTCCTAAAGTTTCAATTTCTAAATCAATGTCGTCAGCAGGCTGTCTCGGCTTGTCAAACTTTTGCCTGATAGACAGCATTCGATATCGAAAGGTCGTCTGAAACATCTTTTCAGACGACCTTTGCCGTTTCCATTAAAATACCGTATTCCCATTTTTCAGACGGCCTCTCCCCATGTTTCCCGACCAATCCGCTCCCAATCTGCTGCAAGGCTTAAACCCCGAACAACTTTCCGCCGTAACCTGGCCGCCGCAATCCGCCCTCGTTTTGGCGGGCGCGGGCAGCGGCAAAACGCGCGTGCTGACCACGCGCATCGCATGGCTTTTGCAAACCGGTCAGGCAAGCGTACACAGCATTATGGCGGTAACGTTTACCAACAAAGCCGCCAAAGAAATGCAAACCCGACTCGGCGCGATGATTCCCATCAACGTCCGCGCCATGTGGCTCGGTACGTTTCACGGCTTGTGCCACCGCTTTTTGCGCCTGCACCACCGCGATGCCGGCCTGCCCTCTTCCTTCCAAATCCTCGACAGCGGCGACCAGCTTTCCCTCATCAAACGCCTGCTCAAAAGCCTCAACATCGCCGAAGAAATCATCGCACCGCGTTCGCTGCAAGGCTTTATCAACGCGCAAAAAGAATCCGGTTTGCGCGCTTCCGTGTTGAGCGCGCCCGATCCGCACACGCGCCGCATGATTGAGTGCTACGCCGAATACGACAAAATCTGCCAACGCGAAGGCGTGGTCGATTTCGCCGAACTCATGCTCCGCAGCTACGAAATGCTGCAAAGCAACGAAATCCTGCGCCAACACTACCAAAACCGCTTCAACCACATTCTGGTCGACGAGTTCCAAGACACCAACAAGCTGCAATACGCCTGGCTGAAACTCATTGCCGGCAACAACGCAGCAGTATTTGCCGTCGGTGACGACGACCAAAGCATTTACCGGTTCCGCGGCGCAAACGTCGGCAACATGACCGCGCTGATGGAAGAGTTTCACATCGACGCGCCCGTCAAACTCGAACAAAACTACCGCTCCGTCGGCAACATCCTCGCCGCCGCCAACGCCGTTATCGAAAACAACGACGAACGCCTCGGCAAAAACCTGCGCACCGACGCCGAAGCAGGCGACAAAATCCGCTACTACTCCGCCTTTACCGACCTCGAAGAAGCCCAATTCATCGTTGACGAAACCAAAGCCCTCGAACGCGAAGGCTGGGATTTGGACGAAATCGCCGTCCTCTACCGCAGCAACGCCCAATCCCGCGTTATCGAACAAAGCCTGTTCCGCAGCGGCATCCCCTACAAAATCTACGGCGGCCTGCGCTTTTACGAACGCCAAGAAATCAAACACGCGCTCGCCTACCTGCGCCTCGCCGTCAATCCCGACGACGACAACGCCCTCTTGCGCGTCATTAACTTCCCGCCGCGCGGCATCGGCGCGCGCACCGTCGAAAACCTTCAGACGGCCTCAAACGAACAAGGCATCACCCTTTGGCAGGCAGCTTGCAACGCCGGCGCAAAAACCGCCAAAGTCGCCGCCTTCGTCCGCCTCATCGAAGCCCTGCGCAACCAAGTCGGACAACTGCCCCTGCCCGAAATCATCGTCGGCATCCTCAAAGACAGCGGACTGACCGAACACTACAAAACCCAAAAAGGCGACAACCAAGACCGCCTCGACAACCTCGACGAACTCGTCAACGCCGCCATCGAGTTCAAACCCGAAGACAGCAACTTCGAAATCCTGCCCGACAACATTTCAGACGACCCCGCCTTCCCCATCCTCGCCTTCCTAAGCAACGCCGCCCTCGAATCCGGCGAAAACCAAGCAGGCGCGGGCGAAAAAGCCGTCCAACTCATGACCGTCCACGCCGCCAAAGGCTTGGAGTTCAACACCGTCTTCCTCACCGGCATGGAAGAAGGCCGCTTCCCCAGCGAAATGAGCCTCGCCGAACGCGGCGGCCTCGAAGAAGAACGCCGCCTCATGTACGTCGCCATCACCCGCGCCCGTAAACGCCTCTACATCACCATGGCGCAGCAAAGAATGCTGCACGGACAAACCCAATTCGGCATCGTCTCCCGCTTCGTCGAAGAAATCCCACCCGAAGTATTGCACTACCTGTCCGTCAAAAAACCAACTTACGACAGCTACGGCAGCCCGCGCCCAACCGCCGCGCCCAAAGACAAAATCATCGACGACTACAAACAGCCGCAAACCTACGCAGGCTTCCGCATCGGACAAAACGTCCGCCACGCCAAATTCGGCACCGGCGTCATCATCGATGCCGTGGACAAAGGCGAATCCGCCCGACTGACCATCAACTTCGGCAAACAGGGCGTGAAAGAGCTGGACACCAAGTTTGCGAAATTGGAAGAGATGTAAAAGGGGGATGGCAGAGGTCGTCTGAAATCCGTAGAAATGTAGGTCGGATACTCGTATCCGACAAAAAACGTTTGACGCGTCTGTCGTTTCCGAAGTGCCGCTGTTGGAAATGTCGGATTCGAGAATCCGACCTACGGCTACGGCAAAAACCGTAGCAGGAGAGAATAGAAACCCATAGCGTGGGCTTTGCACACGAATCAAACCCAAAATTTCAGACGACCTCTTTTAGCTGTCATTATCGTGGGCAAAGCCTACGCTACAATGTACACCGATGGGGTAAAGGCCGTCTGAAAACTGAACTGGCCCCCAAATCTTGGACACTCATAAAAGCCT
>CAUSOO010000052.1:0-16990 GCA_963533245.1 uncultured Neisseria sp. | reverse complement strand
TGTACTGTCTGCGGCTTCGTCGCCTTGTCCTGATTTAAAGTTAATCCACTATATCAATAAATTATCGAAAATCTGAAAGAAGGCTGAGACAGGGCTGGTATATTAAAAATCGATTTTAAAACCATTTGGTTTATTGCCTGCTCACCCACTCTTTCTATTGAAATAGAAACGATGAACAGGCAATCGTTCAGCCGATATTCTTAATATAGTGAAACCTATCGTTTCAGACGACCCTGCCAATCGGCTCCGGTCAATCGGAAGCTTGATTTACGCTTCGCCGCCTTCAGTATCCGATACAGTGTTCTCGGCTTCATTGCCTTCCGGATTTTCCGCCTCGGGATTTTCATCTTCCGCTTCTTCGGCGACACGTTCCAGCGATACCAAGGTTTCGCCTTCGTCCAGATTAATCAGACGAACGCCTGCTGCGGCGCGGCCGGTTTCGCGGATTTGTTCGACTTTGGTACGGATGAGGACGCCGCCGCTGGTAATCAGCATCAGGTCGTCGGTTTCGCCGACCAAGGTTGCGGCGACCAAATCGCCGTTGCGCTCGCCGGTGTTGATGGCGATATTGCCTTGTCCGCCTTTGTTTTTACGGCTGTAATCGGCAATCGGGGTACGCTTGCCGTAGCCGTTGGCGGTGGCGGTCAGCACTTGCAAATCGCTTTGAGCGGCTTCAGGGGCAAAGGTAATCAGGCTGACGATTTTGCCGTCGGCAGGCAGGCGCATACCGCGTAAGCCGCCGCTGCCGCGACCGGACGGACGCACACCGTGTTTGCCGCTTGGCAGGGCGTTTTCGTTGTCGGCGGTTTCGTCTTCAAGGTCATCTGAAATTTCGGTTTCGATGTCGGCATCTTCCGCTTCGTCGTTACCGGATTTTTCCCAGTATTCGTTGAAACGGATGGCTTTGCCCAAGTTGGAGAACAGCATGATGTCGTCCGAGCCGCTGGTTTGCGCGGCGCCGACGAGGTAGTCGCCCTCTTTGAGCGCGATGGCTTTGATGCCTTGGCTGCGGACGTTTTTGAAGGCGGAAAGCTGGACTTTTTTCACCATGCCTTGCGCGGTGGCGAAGAAGACGTATTGGTCTTCGGGGAATTCGCGCACAGCGAGGATGGCGCTGACTTTTTCGCCTTCTTCCAACTGGATGACGTTGTTAATCGGACGCCCGCGGCTGTTGCGTCCACCTTCGGGCAGTTTGTAAACCTTAATCCAATGGCACTTGCCGAGGTTGGTGAAACACATCAAATAGTCATGCGTATTCGCAACAAACAGGGTTTCGATGAAGTCTTCGTCTTTGGTTGCCGCCGCCTGTTTGCCGCGTCCGCCGCGACGCTGCGCCTGATAGTCGGTGGTCGGCTGGGTTTTGATATAGCCGCCGTGGGTCAGGGTAACAACCATTTCTCGTTGCGGAATCAGGTCTTCATCGGCAATGTCGCCGCCGAACGGGTTGATTTCGCTGCGGCGCTCGTCGCCGAAATTGGTTTTGGTTTCTTCCAATTCTTCACGGATGATTTGGGTGATGCGTTCCGGTTTCGCCAAAATGTCCAAAAAGTCGATGATTTTTGCCATGATGTTTTTGTAGTCACCGACGATTTCTTCTTGGTCGAGGCCGGTCAGGTTGCGCAGGCTCATGCGCAGGATGGCGTCGGCCTGGATTTCGCTCAGATAATAGCCTTGTTCCTGCAAGCCGAGGTTGGCGGGCAGACCTTCAGGACGCGCCATGCGCAGGTCGAGGTCGGTACGGCTCAGCATGTCTTCCACCAAACCGCTGCGCCATGCACGGGACAGCAGTTTTTCTTTGGCTTCAGGCGCGTCGGCGGATTCTTTAATCAATCGAATCATCTCGTCGATATTGGACAGGGCGACGGCTTTACCTTCGGCGATATGGCCTTCATGACGCGCTTTTTTGAGGCGGAACAGGGTGCGGCGGGTAACGACTTCGCGACGGTGACGCAGAAATTCCGCCAAAATCTGTTTCAGGTTCAACAGGCGCGGCTGACCGTCAACCAAAGCAACCATATTGATGCCGAAGCTGTCTTGAAGCTGGGTGAGTTTGTAGAGTTGGTTTAAAACGACTTCGGCGTTTTCGTTACGTTTCAATTCGATAACGACGCGCATACCGGATTTGTCGGATTCGTCGCGCAGGTCGGATACGCCTTCCAACGTTTTTTCGCGCACCAACTCGCCGATTTTTTCCACCAGTTTGGCTTTGTTCACCTGATACGGGATTTCATCGATGATGATGGCTTCGCGTTCGCCGTTTTTGCCTATGGGTTCGATATGGGTTTTACCGCGCATGACGACGCGGCCGCGGCCGGTTTTATAGCCTTCGCGCACGCCGCTCAAGCCGTAGATGGTTGCGCCGGTCGGGAAATCGGGGGCTTGCAGGATGTTGATTAATTCGTCGATTTCGGTTTCGGGTTCGTCCAAAAGACGCAGACAGGCGTTGATGGTGTCGGTGAGGTTATGTGGCGGGATGTTGGTCGCCATACCGACGGCAATACCGGACGAGCCGTTGACCAACAGCGCGGGGAAGCGGGTCGGCAACACCAGCGGTTCGTGTTCGCTGCCGTCGTAGTTCGGGCCGAAATTGACGGTTTCTTCTTCGATGTCCGCCAGCATTTCGTGGGCAATTTTCTCCATGCGGATTTCGGTATAACGCATGGCCGCGGCGCCGTCGCCGTCAACCGAACCGAAGTTGCCCTGACCGTCGATTAAGACGTAGCGCATCGAAAAATCCTGCGCCATGCGCACGATAGTGTCGTAAACCGCGACATCACCGTGCGGATGGTATTTACCGATGACGTCGCCGACGATACGCGCCGATTTTTTGTAGGCGGCGTTCCAGTTGTTTTTCAGCTCGTGCATGGCGTAAAGCACGCGGCGGTGCACCGGCTTCAAACCGTCGCGCACATCGGGCAGCGCGCGGCCGACAATCACGCTCATGGCGTAATCGAGATAGCTTTTGCGCATTTCGTCTTCAAGGCTGACGGGCAGGGTTTCGAGTGCGAATTTATGGTCGTTGCGGATAGTTGCGTCGGTCATGGTTTTCTTTATTTCGTATGGCAAAAATAGATGGGAATTTTAGCATAAAACCGTGCTTTTCGGGCTTTTTGCATCCCTTTCGAATCGTATGGCGAATAAACTGATTTTTTGCCGCAACTACCGTACTGTCCGTACCGTCCGCGGCTTGTTTCTTTAATGGTTGTCTGCTATTCCTACCTGCCCACATAAAAAGGTCGTCTGAAACCTAAACTATGGTTTTCAGACGACCTTTTACTATTTTAAGTAATCATTTACGGAGCGGTTTGCTCCAACTCAAGTGCGGCGGCAAGCAGCGACAGGCGCGCCATTACGCCGTAAACGTAGAGGCGGTTGTGTTCGTTGTCCACGTCGCAGTCTTTTTCGGAGCGCGGCATACCGAGCGAATCCCATTGTTCGAATACGCGTTTGCAGGCTTCGGGGGCTTCTTGGGAGTTGTCGCCGCTGCCGGTGGGGATACTGTTGGACAGAGGGACGAACACCATACCGCCGGCGTTGAGGTTTTCGTCCGCGCCGCGCCCTTCGTGTACGCGGAAGAAGCCGCCGATAACGAAACGGTCCATCATATAAACGACGGGTTCGCACACGGCACCGTTCATGGTTTCATAGGTATAAATGCCTTCTTGGACAATCACTTCGCTGACTTCCAAGCCTTCTTTGACCTTCGCCATTTTGTTGCGGTTTTTGCGGTTCAGTCCGCGCACTTCGTCGGCGGATTTGACGCTCATCACGCCCATGCCGTAAGTACCTGCGTCGGCTTTGACGATAACGAAAGGCTGGTCGGCAATGCCCAATTCGTCGTATTTGGCTTGAATTTTCGCCAGCACGCGTTCTACCGCTTCCGCCAACGCATCTTCGCCTTCGCGCTCTTGGAAGTCCAAACCGCCGATTTTTTCGAAATACGGGTTAATCTGCCATTCGTCGATGTCAATCAGCTTGGCAAATTCAGCAGCGACTTGGTTGTATGCGCCGAAATGCTCTGTTTTGCGGCGCGTCGTCCAACCGCCGTGCAGCGGAGGCAATACGGTTTGGCTGATGCCTTTGAGAATGTCGGGAACACCCGCGGACAAGTCGTTGTTCAACAAGACGACGCAAGGCGAGAAACCGTCTGCAAGATGGACGCGCTCACGGGTACGCAATAAAGGTTCCAGCAGGATTTTATCGCCCAGCGCGGTTTCAAATTCGGTCGGTTCGGTAACTTCCGGATTCAGGCTGCCCAAACGGACTTCATACCCTGCCGAGCGCAAAATCTCGCTGAGTGCGTAAACGTTTTGCAGGTAGAATGTGTTGCGGGTATGGTTTTCGGGAATAATCAATACGGATTTTGCCGTTTCGCAAGCACGCTGAACCGCATCTTGCGCCGCGACTGCCGCCAGCGGGATGAAATTCGGATTCAGATTGTTGAAACCGCCGGGGAACAGGTTCATATCAATAGACGAAATTTTGTAACCGGCATTGCGGATGTCGACCGAACCGTAAAACGGCGGGCGGTGTGCGTTCCATTGCGAACGGAACCATGCTTCGATTTTGGCGTGGTTGCACAAGATTTTCGCTTCAAACGCCTGAAGTTGCGACAGATGTTCGGCAGCCATAACCGGTAATTTCATTCTCTATACCTCTGTTGTCGGATGTGGGATACGGATGGAAATGATAGTGCTTTTTTAGGCGGTACGACAAGCATTGTTTCAAATAAAATACCTCTTTTTGTCAACAATTCTACAATTTGTCTAATTTTTGAAAGTTATTTTTAGATTTTTATGTGAAAAAGTAGAAATTAGACAAATTTCTATTGCGCTACCCCTGCAAAAAGCCTAAAATCCGCCCATCAAAACAAACCATCTACTCCTATTATTAATAAGCAAAGATAACCCATCATGAGCGCACAAACCCTCTACGACAAACTCTGGAACAGCCACGTCGTCCGCGAAGAAGAAGACGGCACTGTCCTGCTCTACATCGACCGCCATTTAGTGCACGAAGTCACCAGCCCGCAGGCGTTTGAAGGTCTGAAAATGGCGGGACGCAAGCTGTGGCGTATCGACAGCGTCGTCTCCACCGCCGACCACAACACCCCGACCGGCGATTGGGACAAAGGCATCCAAGACCCGATTTCCAAGCTGCAAGTCGATACTTTGGACAAAAATATCAAAGAGTTCGGCGCACTTGCCTACTTCCCGTTTATGGATAAAGGTCAAGGCATCGTTCATGTCATGGGTCCGGAACAAGGCGCGACCCTGCCCGGCATGACCGTCGTCTGCGGCGACTCGCACACCTCTACCCACGGCGCATTCGGCGCGCTGGCACACGGTATCGGCACTTCCGAAGTCGAACACACCATGGCGACCCAGTGCATTACTGCGAAAAAATCCAAATCCATGCTGATTGCCGTTGAAGGTCGTCTGAAACCGGGCGTTACCGCCAAAGACGTCGCCCTCTACATCATCGGACAAATCGGCACAGCAGGCGGTACGGGCTACGCCATCGAGTTCGGCGGCGAAGCCATCCGCAGCCTTTCGATGGAAGGCCGCATGACCCTGTGCAACATGGCGATTGAAGCAGGAGCGCGCTCCGGCATGGTTGCCGTCGATCAAACCACCATCGACTATGTCAAAGACAAACCCTTCGCACCCAAAGGCGAAGCGTGGGACAAAGCCGTCGAATACTGGCGCACGCTGGTTTCCGACGAGGGCGCGGTATTCGACAAAGAATACCGTTTCAAAGCCGAAGACATCGAACCGCAAGTAACATGGGGTACATCGCCCGAAATGGTTTTGGACATCAGCGGCAAAGTACCGAATCCTGCCGAAGAAACCGATCCCGTCAAACGCAGCGGCATGGAACGCGCGCTCGAATACATGGGCTTGGAAGCCGGTACGCCGCTGAACGAAATCCCCGTCGACATCGTATTCATCGGCTCCTGCACCAACAGCCGCATCGAAGATTTGCGCGAAGCCGCCGCCGTCGCCAAAGGCCGTAAAAAAGCCGACAACGTACAGCGCGTGTTAATCGTTCCCGGTTCCGGTCTGGTTAAACGGCAGGCGGAACAGGAAGGCTTGGACAAAATCTTCATCGACGCCGGTTTCGAATGGCGCGAACCGGGCTGCTCGATGTGCCTCGCCATGAATGCCGACCGCCTGACTCCGGGTCAACGCTGCGCCTCCACTTCCAACCGCAACTTCGAAGGCCGCCAAGGCAACGGCGGGCGCACGCACCTTGTCAGCCCTGCTATGGCTGCTGCCGCTGCGGTCAACGGTAAATTTACCGACATCCGCACCATGGCATAATCTTTCAGACGATCTCATCAATAGAGGTCGTCTGAA
This sequence comes from uncultured Neisseria sp., assembly GCA_963533245.1. Classification (GTDB taxonomy): domain Bacteria; phylum Pseudomonadota; class Gammaproteobacteria; order Burkholderiales; family Neisseriaceae; genus Neisseria. The sequence goes on along the minus strand of CAUSOO010000052.1, from coordinate 10,631 downwards.
AACGATACGTTGCTCAAGCAAATCTCCCCATCGTTGCGCAAAACGTCTGAAACCTTTTCAATCATTTATCACTTGAAAGGAATCCATTATGAAAAAACTTTTTGCATTGGCTGCCGCAGCTTTCATCTTGTCTGCCTGTTCCAGCACTTGGTCCGGAGCGAAAGATGACACCAGCCGCAACTGGGATAAAACCAAAGAAACTGCCGAGCACGTAGCCGACAAGACCGAGGAAGCCGTTAAAAAAGGCGGCAACGCCGTAGGCCGCGGAATGAGCAATGTAGGCAGCAAAATCGAAGCTGCTACCGAATAAACCGGCAGCCGAGGTCGTCTGAAAATCCAAACCTTTTTTCAGACGACCTCTAACCCTACATTAACAATACAACCGAAATTTTCAGCATTCCATGCAAAGAAAGAACCATGAGTAATCCGTCAAGCTGGTTTGGCATTCATGCCCAAGATTTGGATCGAGCCAAAGTGTTTTACGAATCCGTCTTCGGCAAACCTTTGCAAGATATCGGCGGTAACGGCTTCCGTTTCATCATTTTCCCAGCCGATTACACGCAACACGGTACTGCCGGCATGATTTGGCACGACAGCAACGCCCAACCCGGCCACGGAGGCACGACCATTTTCTTCAATTGTCCGGATTGTACCGAGACCGCAGAAAAAGCCGTTTCGGCAGGCGGAAAATTGTTGCAGGGGAAATTCCCCATCGCCAACGGCTTTACCGCCTTTATCGAAGATACCGAAGGCAACCGAATCGGTTTGCACAGCACACGTTAATTCAACCCGCCAAACAACCATCATTTTTTCACATTATTCCTATAAGAACCTGACATGAAAGCCTTTACCAAAATCACCGCCATCGTCGCCCCGCTCGACCGCAGCAACGTCGATACCGACGCCATCATCCCCAAACAATTTTTAAAATCCATCAAACGGAGCGGCTTCGGTCCCAATGCCTTTGACGAATGGCGTTACCTAGACCACGGCGAACCGGGCATGGACAACAGCAAACGTCCGCTGAACCCCGATTTCTCGCTGAACCAGCCGCGTTACCAAGGCGCGCAAATCCTGTTGACGCGCAAAAACTTCGGCTGCGGCTCCTCGCGCGAACATGCTCCTTGGGCATTGGACGACTACGGTTTCCGCGCCGTCATCGCCCCCAGCTTCGCCGATATCTTCTTCAACAACTGCTACAAAAACGGCCTCCTGCCCATCGTGTTGACCGAAGAACAAGTCGACCAACTTTTCAAAGAAGTCGAAGCCAACGAAGGCTATCAGCTCTCCATCGACCTTGCCGAACAAACCCTGACCACACCAAGCGGCGAGACATTTAAATTCGACATTACCGAACACCGCAAACACTGCCTCTTAAACGGTTTGGACGAAATCGGCTTAACCCTGCAACATGCCGACGAAATCCGCGATTTCGAAGAAAAACGCCGCCAAAGCCAGCCTTGGCTGTTTAACGGTTGATAAACGATGAGGTCGTCTGAAAACGAGCGTAGCGAATTTTCAGACGACCTCTTTTATTAACACACAATCAGATCGTTACTCTTTACCATCATATTTGAAAAACATACCCAACAATTTCACACACACAACACCATGAAAAAAATTATCCTGCTCCCTATACTTTTTATCAGCCTCGCCACACATGCGGAATTCTCAGAAATTCAAGATCCTGACGGATACAGCAACTTACGCGAAAAACCGAACACCCAAAGCCGAATCCTGACCAAAATTCCAAACGGTACCCATGTTTATACCCCCGAGATGGAGGGAAAGCTTCATTTAGAACACGGTTGGCAGATGACCTACGATTTGCGCGGCAAAAAAAGCCTGGATGGCTGGGTGCATACTTCGCGACTGATTCCGTTGTCGCGTTATGAAAGCATCCCCGTTACGGCTACTGCCGACGGCTTTACCTGCAAAAAAAACGGCATGGGCGTACGCATTAAATCGGAACGTTTCAACTATAAGAAAGAAAAACATCTGTTTACACACGATCAATACGGACTTTCCCATTATCGCGGAAAAGAAATGTTCGGCACTGACGGTACAATTCCATTCAGCCACTATCGTGAAATTGCCTTTTTCCGCAACGGTAAAACACAAATCGCCCCCCGAGCCCAATATGACCACCTGTTCGACCCATATTTTGAAAAGGCAGGCGATAATACGCAACTGAGCCACTGTTACTACCGGGCTAAAGACGACACCCTTTTCTTAACGACCGTCATCGGAGATGGTGCCGCCTATACCGAAGTCTTATTTGTCTTCCGGCAAGGCATCTTGAAGAACGTATTGGCTTCGCTACACCCTGAAGTTTAATTTTCAGACGGCCTTTTTATCTCTTTCTGCAAAACATGATTACCGACACCATCACCAACGCCGCCCGCTACGCCGCGCTGCACCCCGACTTTGCCGACGCTATCCACCTGCTGCATACGCTGGATTTCGCCGCCCTGCCCGACGGTCAAGTGCCGTGCGCAAACCCCAATATCCGCCTCTTTGTCGGCAGCGAACCGATGAGGAGCAAAGCCGAAGCCAAGCCCGAAGCGCATTTGAAACACATCGACATCCAAGTCCCCATCAGCGGGGAAGAAACCTACGGCTGGATAGACAGGGGTCGTCTGAAAAACGGTTTGGGCTACGACGAAAAGCGCGACATCGAATTTTTCGACTGCGAACCGGAAACCTGGCTCACGCTCCAACCGGGCGAGTTCGCCCTCTTCTTCCCCAACGACGCGCACGCCCCACTGGTGGGCGAAGAAAAGTCCATACGCAAAGCCGTCTTTAAAATCCGTATCGAAGCAGAACGCTACTGATTTCCTTCGCCTTCGCAAATACTGTAAAACTCGGCTACATCGCCCATCGCGTTCCCAACGAATCCGCCTGCATGATTTCCACGCAGCTTTCTCGATGCCGCAATGGTACAATCAGCCTCGTTCAAACAAACCGACCTGCAAACAGACACAAAAGGTCGTCTGAAAACACCATCCTTACAAATGGAAAACGCTTTGCCGTTTTCAGACGACCTCCCCTTTTCCAAACCCTCATAAGGATTTTGCCATGACCAAACATATCGCCATCCTCCGAGGCGACGGCATCGGTCCCGAAATCGTCGCCGAAACCGTCCGCGTGCTCGACAAACTCATCGCCCAAGGCTTGGACGCCAGCTACGAATACGCCCCATTAGGCGGCGAAGCCTACGACGAATACGGCCATCCCTATCCCAAATTCACACAAAATCTCTGCCGCAAAGCCGATGCCGTCCTGCTTGGCGCAGTCGGCAGCCCGCAATACGACAACCTTGACCGCCCGCTGCGCCCCGAACGCGGACTATTGGCCATCCGCAAAGACTTGAACCTGTTTGCCAACCTGCGCCCCGCCATCCTCTACCCCGAGCTTGCCAACGCCTCCACGCTCAAACCCGAAATCGTCGCAGGCCTCGACATCCTCATCGTGCGCGAACTCACCGGCGACATCTACTTCGGCGAACCGCGCGGCATCCGTGTTTTGGAAAACGGCGAACGCGAAGGCTACAACACCATGAAATACAGCGAAAGCGAAATCCGCCGCATCGCCCATGTTGCCTTCCAATCCGCCCAAAAACGCAGCAAAAAAGTCTGCTCCGTCGGCAAAGCCAACGTCTTGGAAACCACCGAACTCTGGCGCGAAATCTTTGAAGAAATCGGCAAAGAATACCCCGACGTCGAACTCTCCCATATGTATGTAGACAACGCCGCCATGCAGCTCGTGCGCGCGCCAAAACAATTCGACGTCATCGCCACCGGCAACATCTTCGGCGACATCCTCTCCGACGAAGCCTCCATGCTGACCGGCTCCATCGGCATGCTACCCTCCGCCTCGTTGGACGAAAACGGCAAAGGCCTGTACGAACCGTCACACGGCTCCGCTCCCGACATCGCCGGACAAAACAAAGCCAACCCGCTGGCCACCATACTCTCGCTTGCCATGCTGCTGCGTTACAGCCTGAACGACGAAGCCCGCGCGCAACAAGTCGAAAACGCCGTCCAAAAAGTGCTGCAACAGGGCTTGCGCACCGGCGATATTTACGAAGAAGGCACAAAACTCGTTTCCTGCTCCGAAATGGGCGACGCGGTACTCGCCGCCTTGTAAAAGGTCGTCTGAAAACCAAAAGCGCGGATAACTCCGCGCTTTTTTGATTAATATTGTCCTTCTCAGGTTTCAGACGACCCCATCATCAAATCCAAGTAAATCCACCGTTCACCCTTAAGAAATGATATGCATTCTTTCCTATGTTAAGATAAACGTCTTTACAACCTCACACAAAGGACAAGAATCATGAAAAAAATCATCTTCGCCGCACTCGCAGCAGCAGCCATCGGTACTGCCTCCGCCGCCACCTACAAAGTGGACGAACACCACGCCAACGCCCGTTTCGCCATCGACCACTTCAACACCAGTACCAACGTCGGCGGTTTCTACGGCCTGACCGGCTCCGTCGATTTCGATCAAGCCAAGCGCCAAGGCAAAATCGACATCACCATCCCCGTTGCCAACCTGCAAAGCGGTTCGCAACACTTTACCGACCACCTGAAATCCGCCGACATCTTTGATGCCGCCAAATATCCGAACATCCGCTTTGTTTCCACCAAATTCAACTTCAACGGCAAAAAACTGCTCTCCGTTGACGGCAATCTGACCATGCACGGCAAAACCGCCCCCGTCAAACTCAAAGCCGAAAAATTCAACTGCTACCAAAGCCCGATGGCGAAAACCGAAGTTTGCGGCGGCGACTTCAGCACCACCATCGACCGCACCAAATGGGGCGTGAACTATCTGGTTGATGCAGGCATGACCAAAACCGTCCGCATCGACATCCAACTTGAAGCCGCCAAACAATAAGCCGCGGCGCAACACAAAAGGTCGTCTGAAACGAAGTTCGCTGTATCCGTTTTCAGACGACCTTAAAATATTTCACAACGCCTTTTAGAGATTTCACATAAAATCCGCGATAATAACGTTTAATTTTCACACTACGAGAAACACTCCAATGAACAAAACCCTTAAACTCACTTTCGCCGCTCTTGCCCTTGCCGCAGCCTTCAACGCCCAAGCCGAGACACACGCCGTCATCGAAACCAATATGGGCAACATCAGCCTGTCGCTTGACGAAACCAAAGCACCGAAAACCGTCGCCAACTTCGTCAACTACGCCCGCAAAGGCTTTTACGACAACACCGTCTTCCACCGCGTTATCGACGGCTTCATGATTCAAGGTGGCGGCTTTACCCCTGATCTTGCCCAAAAAGCCACCGACAAAGCCATCAACAACGAAGCGGACAACGGCTTGAAAAACACCGTCGGCACCATCGCCATGGCGCGTACCGGCGATCCTAATTCCGCCACCAGCCAGTTCTTCATCAACACTGCCGACAACGCATTCCTCGACTTCAAAAACAAAACCCCGCAAGGCTACGGCTATGCCGTCTTCGGCAAAGTGACTTCGGGCATGGATGTCGTGCAGCAAATCAGCAAAACCCCGACTGCAACACGCGGCTTCCACCAAAACGTCCCCGTCAAACCGGTCATCATCAAGCGTGTAACCATCGGCAAATAAATCGTAAACCGACTTCTTCGACAGAATACGGTTTCAATCCAAACCCGATAGAAAAGGTCGTCTGAAAATCAAATTTTCAGACGACCTTTCGTTTACGTTTGAAACTTAATGCTCCAGCCCCTCGATATTGATTTCGACGACTTTGTCGGTTTTATCCTCCGGCAAAAGCAGGTTCAGGATAACTGCCGTGATGCCGCCGGCGGAAATGGAGTTTTGAAACAAGACAGGCAGGTTCTTAAACACTTCCGGCTCAAACGCCACGCCCAAGCCCAGACCGACCGACGTTGCCGCAATTACCGCCTCGCGTCTGCGGATACCGTGACTGACCAAAATCCGCACGCCCGCAATCGCAATCAAGCCGAACATCAAAACCATCGCACCGCCTAAAACCGGACTCGGAATCGTCGTAAACGCGCGTCCGACCACGGGGAACAAACCCAGCAACACCAAAATCACGGCAATATATTTGCCCACATGGCGCGAAGCCACGCCGGTCATCTGAATCACGCCGTTGTTTTGCGCGAAGGTGGTCAGAGGCAGCGAACCCAAAGCCGTCGCAATTACCGATACCAAGCCGTCCGCCAATACGCCGCCGCGCAAGCGTTTGGTGTATTCCTCGCCTTCAATCGGCTGGTCGGATACCATTGCCGTCGCGGTCAAATCGCCGACCGCCTCAAACACGCTCAACAGGAAAATCGCACCCGCCACAATAAATGCGTGCCAGTCAAAAGCAAAACCATATTTAAACGGTACGGGCAGCGTAACCAGCGGCAGGTTTTGCAGCGCGGAAAAATCCACCTTGCCCAAAAACAGCGCGACGATGTAGCCGACAATCAACCCGACTGCGATGCCGCTCATACGCAGCAGCGGATTTTTCATGCAGTTGAATATCAACACAATCAGCAACACCAGCGACGCCAGCCCCAAGTTTTCCATCGAGCCGAACGTGCCGTTCGCCTTCGCGCCGAAGCCGCCGCCGAAATCGGTAATGCCGACGTGTACCAAACTCAGACCAATCAGCATCACAACCACGCCGCTGACCGTAGGCGTAATCACTTTTTTCAAATACGGCAGAAGCCACGCCGAGAAACACACCAAAAACGCGCCGACAAACGATACGCCCAGCAGCGTCGAAATCATCGCATCCTTGGTCAAACCGCCCTCTTTCATCCCCGCGCCCAGCGCAATCATGACGGTAACGAACGAGAAATTCACCGACTGGATAGACAGCATCCCCGAACCGACCGGCCCGAAGCGGTTGACCTGCAAATAAGTGCCGACACCCGACGCAACCATCGCCATCGACACGAGATACGCCGTCATCTCCACCGGCAATTCCAGCGCGCCGCCCACAATCAGCGCGGGCGTAATCATCGGCACAAAAATCGCCAGAAGATGCGTTATCGCGCTTAATAAGGCATTTCCGAATGGCGGTTTGTCTTCCAAACCGTACACCAAATCGGGTGAATCCGCCTGTTTTTTCATTGTTCCAGCCATTGCAGTCTTCCTGTCCGCCGTGAAGCGTTAAAAATTTTTAAGAAACGAAATTGTAGCGAATCAAAGATTCCTTATCAATTCAAATACTCCAGCGCAAAAACATCTTCAGTTGCCCAAACTCAAATTTCTTTGAATTTCCGCTCTAGGCAATCCCTCATTTTCAGGCAGCCTTCATACGCTTAACACATTTTAATTCTTGACAGCACTTCCACCGCCAAAAACCAATAATTTTATGATTATAAAAAATATTATTTATTAAGATATGATAGCCCTTAAGCTTCCAAACCAACCGCCCGGCCGATATGTTTCACACAAACAACAAAGTAAGCTACAATCCCAAGCATAATCGACCTCACACAATGAATAAAAAGGTTTCCGTATGTTACAAGGTAGCTTGGTTGCCCTGATTACACCCATGAATCAAGACGGCAGCATCCATTACGAACAACTCCGCGATCTGATCGATTGGCACATCGAAAGCGGTACCGACGGCATCGTCGCCGTCGGCACGACAGGCGAATCCGCCACCCTCTCCGTCGAAGAACATTTAAGCGTAATCGAAGAAACGGTCAAACACGTCAACAAACGCGTTCCCGTTATCGCCGGCACCGGCGCCAACAACACCCTTGAAGCCATCGCACTCTCCCGCGCCGCCGAAAAAGCCGGCGCAGACTACACCCTTTCCGTCGTCCCCTATTACAACAAGCCCTCCCAAGAAGGCATTTACCAACATTTCAAAACCATCGCCGAAGCCACTTCGATTCCGATGATTATCTACAACGTACCCGGCCGCACCGTCGTCAGCATGACCAACGACACCATCCTGCGCCTTGCCAAAATCCCGAATATCGTCGGCGTCAAAGAAGCCAGCGGCAATATCGGCAACAATCTCGAACTGATCAAACACGCACCAGAAGGCTTCACCATCCTTTCCGGCGACGACCCAACCGGTCTGCCCTTCATGCTCTGCGGCGGACACGGCGTCATCACTGTTGCCGCCAATGTCGCCCCCAAACTCTTCGCCGACATGTGCCGCGCCGCCCTTGCAGGAGATATTGCGACCGCTCGTCAATTAAATGACCGCCTGATTCCGATTTATAACACTATGTTCTGCGAACCAAGCCCTGCCGCGCCCAAATGGGGCGTATCCGCGTTGGGCAAATGCGAACCTTATGTCCGCCTGCCGCTCGTTTCCCTGACCGAAGCCGGACAGGCAAAAGTCCGCGCCGCATTGCAAGAATCCGGACAACTCACCGCATAAACCGCAAAGGTCGTCTGAAAACCGTTTCCAAGTTTTCAGACGACCTGCCGTTAACCCATCACATCCCACAGGAAACCAATATGACCTATATGAAACCTGTCGTCGTAGCAATCGCCCTGATCAGCATGACTGCCTGTTCGGGCAACAAAAAAGACCTGCCCAAGCTGGACTACCAAACCCAGACACGCAAAATCGTCAAATTAGAAGTACCGCCTGATTTGAACAACCCCGATCAAGGCAACCTCTATCAAATACCCGCAGGCAGCGGCGCCGTCCGCGCCAGCGACCTGAGCCGCCGCACATCGGCAACCCAACAGGCCGCCAACTCCGAAGTCCTCAAATCCGTCAAAGGCGTCCGTTTGGAGCGCGACGGCAACCAACGTTGGATTGAAGTCCAAGGTAAATCCCCTGCCGAAATTTGGCCTCTGTTGAAAGCATTCTGGCAAGAAAACGGCTTCGACATCAAATCCGAAGAACCCGGCATCGGCCAAATGGAAACCGAATGGGCAGAAAACCGCGCCAAAATCCCGCAAGACGGCCTGCGCCGCCTCTTAGACAAAGTCGGCATGGGCGGCATCTATTCCACCAGCGAGCGCGATAAATTCATCATCCGCATCGAACAAGGTAAAAACGGCACGACCGACGTCTTCTTCGCCCACAAAGGCATGAAAGAAGTTTACGCCGACAAGAAAAAAGACACGACCATGTGGCAGCCTGCCGCCAACGACCCCAACCTTGAAGCCGCCTTCCTCGCACGCTTCATGCAATACTTGGGCGTCGATCAGCAACAAGCTGAGAACGCGTTGACCCAAAGCGTTGCCAAACGCAGCGGCAGCGAATTGGCACGAATCGACGGCAACACCCTGCTCGTCTCCGGCGACTACGGCCGCAACTGGCGACGCACCGCGCTTGCCCTCGACCGCATCGGCTTGAATGTCTTGGGTCAAAACATCGAACGCCACGCCTTCTTGGTTCAACAGGCGCCTAACGAAAGCGACGCCGTTTCCACGAAAAAACCGGGCTTCTTCGGCCGTATGCTGGGCAAAGGCAAAAAAGTTGAGAAACCGGCCGCCTACCCCGAAATCATCGTATTCGTCGAGCCTGTCAACGGCGGTTCGCGCATCAGCCTCTTAAACAAAGACGGTAGCGCATACAAAGGCAGCGATGCCTCTACGCTCCTCAGCCGCCTGCATACGGAACTGCGTTAAGCAATCCGATGTCACAACAGGTCGTCTGAATTTGAATCTAAACTGCGCCTCAAATCTCGGACGCTCGTAAAAGCCTATTTGGGCGCTCCCTATAAGCCGGGTTCTGCATAAACAGGACCCGGCTTTTTTCATCTCAAATTGCAACGCTCCCGTTTGCAACAATCCATACAACCATCTGCCTGCTTCATCCGCCTTTAAGCAGTATCATGCTGATCGGGATATCACGCTACTCGTTGCTTCAACGGCAACCTGCCCTTCCCTATCTGGCGGGGTATTTAGCATGTTCTGATTATGAGAAGAGGTCGTCTGAAACCAAATTTTCAGTTTCAGACGACCTTTTACCGTATCAGCAACCTTGTCCCTTCCCCCGTCCTGCGGGGGAAGGTTAGGATGGGGGTGGCTTCGCGGCTTTAGGCAAAATCAAATTGGTGCAGCCCGTAAAGCCACCCTCTCCCCAACCCTTTCCCGCCGGACGGGAGAGGGGGCAGGTTGCGCGGCGTGGCATAGATTTCTGTCTGGCTACCGTCATTCCCGCCCCCGCCTACGCATAGTGGATTAAATTTAAATCAGGACAAGGCGACGAAACCACAGACAGTACAGATAATACGGAACCGATTCACTTAGTGCTTCAGCATCTTAGAGAATCATTCTCTTTGAGCTAAGGCGAGGCAACGCCATACTGGTTTAAAGTTAATCCACTATAAAAATGCACCCTGACGGCTGGAGGATACAGCCATCAGGGTGCCATTTAAACTGTTTTCATCTGTTTAAAACGTAGGGTCGTCTGAAAATCGGGTTGACTGTTCGGCGCATCGCATCAAGGTCTGGCAAACTCTTCTCCAACCTTCCAAAGTCTCTCCGCCGATTTAATGAATGACGGTTTTCAGACGACCTTTGAGGTCGTCTGAAAACCGTACGCCTTACAGCAACACTTTCTCCACGCCGCCGTTGTTGGCTTTTTTCACAAACTCGTCCAGCCAGTTTTCGCCGAGGATATGTTTCGCCATTTCGATGACGATGTAGTCGGCGGGCATGTCGTTGTCGTCGGCGT
>CAUSOO010000051.1:0-17125 GCA_963533245.1 uncultured Neisseria sp. | reverse complement strand
AGAGAACGATTCTCTAAGGTGCTGAAGCACCAAGTGAATCGGTTCCGTACTATCGGTACTGTCTGCGGCTTCGTCGCCTTTTCCTGATTTAAATTTAATCCACTATACCAGCGAGCCAAAATCATCCGTTAAAAAGCAAAAAGGTCGTCTGAAAACCCGATTGCCTATGTTTCAGACGACCTTTCATATCAAACACACCCATTCAAAGGAATACCTATGAAACTCCTTTCTACCCTCTTAGTCCTCCTCGTCGCCGCCGAACATTTCTACATCGCTTGGCTTGAAATGATGCAGATTCCCAGCGAAAAAGCGGCGGAAATGTTCAAGCTGCCTTATGAATTTATGGAACAAAAACAAGTGCAGACCCTGTTCAGCAACCAAGGGCTGTATAACGGCTTTCTCGGCATCGGGCTGGTGTGGTCTCGGTTTGCCGCGCCGGACAATGCCGTTTACGGCGCGACGATTCTGTTTCTCGGCTTCGTTTTGATTGCCGCCGCATGGGGCGCGTTCTCTTCCGGCAACAAAGGCATACTCGTCAAACAAGGCCTGCCCGCGATGCTGGCTGCGGCAGCGGTGTTGGCGGTATGAAAAAAATCAGCGTCGCCCCCGAAAATCCGCAATACCGCATCGTCGAAATTTTCGAGAGCCTGCAAGGCGAGGGCTGGAACACGGGCATGCCTGCCGTGTTCGTCCGCTTGGGCAAATGCAATCTGGCGTGCGGCTGGTGTGATACCGATTATTTGAAATTCAGTATGATGAGCCTGTCCGACATCTTAGGTCGTCTGAAAACCTACACCGTCCGCAATATCATCATCACCGGCGGCGAACCGACCATACAGCCGCATCTCGATACGCTGCTGGACGCGCTCAAGGCGGAAGGTTATTTCCTCTGTATCGAAACCAACGGCCTCAAGCCCGCGCCGCCGCAAATCGACTATGTCGCCACCAGTCCCAAAGCCTGCTATGCCGCCAAATATGAAACCAACTGCATCGCCGAGGCCAACGAAGTACGCATCGTGGCGGACGGCGATGTCGTTGCGTTCTGCCAAAACATGGAACGCAAAATCCGCGCACACCATTACTACCTTTCCCCCTGCGAACAAAACGGCGTGATGAACATCTACGACACCATCCGCCAAATCGGTCTCTTAAACAGCCGCCCCGACGCGCCCGTGCATTGGCAGTTGAGCATGCAGACGCACAAATGGGCGGGGATAGAGTAGGTTTCAGACGACATATTGATGTAAGGTTGGGGAGTTAAAAGGTCGTCTGAAAAGATAAAAGGGCCGGGTATGGATATTCGGCCCTTTTTATATGGCAAATGCAAAAAATAAAGCCGATACACAGTATAATCGCCTTATTTTGCCTGACTCTATAAAAACATCATGAAACGTTTCTGGAAATACTTGCTTTGGACGCTGGTCATCCTGCTGCTTGTCGTAGCGGTCGTCCTCTACATCGTTCCCTATTATCTGAAACAGCGCGAAATCCAAGCCGCGCAAGCGGATTTGGCGCTGCTCTCCATTCAGTCCACCCCGTCGCCATCTTTGAAAAACGGCATAGATGCCTTGTGGCTGCTGGAGTTCCGCACAAAAAATGATGCCGATCGTGCCGACTTGATGAAGCGTTTCGGAAGCGACCTCCAAAGCAATAACAACCAAGATATCCTTAAGCAGAATCAGGAATTGCAAGGCAGGCGGCTTATTGTTCCTGAGTACGATGATAAATCATTGGACTGTGGCACAACGGCGCAAGAGTGCTTGGCTGAAGTGCGTGCCGACTTGCCGAAATCGAAAGCTGTGGTGGAAAAATACGCCGAACTGTTAGCCAATGTAGACAGGCTTGCCGACTACGATATTTTTGTTTCAAGAGATTGGCCTAATGATGATTATGGTATTGCTAATAAACCGCTTCCAAAACTGCAATTCGTGAAATACGGTAGAAAACCTGCCGCACTTGATTGGGCGGAAGGGCGGGAAGCCGAGGCATGGAAGCGCGTTTGCCGCAACATCAAGACAGGGCGCAGTATGCTGAATAATGATCCTGAGTTGATTTACGCCATGATAGGGAATGCCGTTATCCGAAGGAATACCGACCTTGCCGCGCAAATGCTGTACGAAAAACCCGAGTGGGCGAACCGTCTGCCTGCCGAATGTGATGGGATGTTTGATGTTCTGCCGGCAGAGGAACAAAATATTTGTTTGATAGCTCAGGAAGAGTTTCGGTTAAGTGCCAATTCACTACGGCAATGGGAATTTGAACAGCAAAGATTATGGTTCTTACAGAAGTGGTACATGAATGTGAATGGGTTTTATGAGTTGCTGACATTAATGAACGGAGAAATACAGTATGCCGACATAATGCTTTCTCTTCTATTGCGTCCTAATGTGGATGCAGAACATACATTAGCCCACATCTCGCCTTACTTTGCTGCCTACTGCAAACCGGAAAAAATGGCTATTTTGAAAAATGACACCAAGGCGAAATGGATGCCTCCGGAAGATATGAACCAAACATTCGCTAAAAAATGGGCGTGTATGGGCAATAGTGTTGGCTGTATCACTTACGCTATTACTCTTCCTGCCTACGACTCCAACGTTCATCGCCTGCAAGATACCGCCATGCAGCAACGCGCATTCCAAGCCGCTTTAGAGTTATACCGACTGCCCGCCGGTAAACGCCGTGCTGCTTTAGAAAGCGTTTTGGCAAAACATTCCAGTCCTTCCCGTAGATTGCGCTGGAATGAAGAACAGAAGGCTTTGGATTTTGAAACCTATCAGCAAAATGCCTCACCGCTGCCACTTAAATTGAATTTGGAAAATTGATACGGGAAGAGCATCATGAAACGTTTCTGGAAATACTTGCTTTGGGCACTGATCATCCTGTTGCTTGTCGTAGCGGTCGTCCTCTACATCGTTCCCTATTATCTGAAACAGCGCGAAATCCAAGCCGCGCAAGCGGATTTGGCGCTGCTTTCCATTCAGTCCACCCCGTCGCCGTCTTTGAAAAACGGCATAGATGCCTTGTGGCTGCTGGAATTCCGCACGAAAAATGATGCCGACCGCGCCGACTTGATGAAGCGTTTCGGTAACGACATTAGATATCATCAAGATGTCCTCAAGCAGAATCAGGAATTGCAGGGTAGGCGGATCGCTGAATTGAATCTCTATAACGAATCATTGGAGTGTAGCGAAAGGATGGCGGAGTGTCTGAATGCTATCCGCGCAGATTTGCCGAAATACAAAGCCGAAGTGGAAAAAAATGCTGCATTATTGGCGAATATGGATGGACTTGCCGACTACGATATCTTTGTTCCTAGAGAATGGTTGGGTGACGATGATTCACTTACGATCCCGTTTGCAAAATTTCCATGGGTGGCGGCATATGGCAGCAAAGCCGCAGCCGTTGATTGGGCGACGGGAAAGGAGAACGAAGCATGGCAGCGCGTCTGTCGTAACATTAAAATCGGTCGGAACATGCTGCATCATGCTCCGGGTATGATTTACGTTGAGACGGGTATCGAAGCCATCCGCAGGAATACTGATCTTGCCGCGCAAATGCTGTACGAAAAACCCGAATGGGCAAACCGCCTGCCCGCCGAATGCGATGGAATGTTTGAGCCCTTGACGGCGAAAGAACAAAGTATCTGTTCGGCTATAAGCAGTGAGTTCCGAGTGATCGGCAATGACATGCGTAAAAGGGAAAATGGGCCGTTTGATTTAATACAAGGCCAATTTCGCGAGTTGATAAATTCAGGTATGGGGACAGAGGATATCAGATCGATTATCCCCTTAATTCGACCTAATCTCGATTCGACACACACACAAGCGCTTTACGCTCCGCATTTTGCTACTTTCTGCAAACCAGAAACCACAGTTACCCTAGATGCTGACAGAAAAATGCAATCGGGGCTGTTGCCGAGACCGGATTCTTTTAAACATAAATGGGCATGTGTCGACAATAGTGTAGGTTGCTTACAGGCAGCAATTATGGTTCCGGATTACGTTGATTACGTCCATGACCTGCAAGATACCGCCATGCAGCAACGCGCATTCCAAGCCGCTTTAGAGTTATACCGACTGCCCGCCGGTAAACGCCGTGCTGCTTTAGAAAGCGTTTTGGCAAAACATTCCAGTCCTTCCCGTAAGTTGCGCTGGAACGAAGAACAGAAGGCTTTGGATTTTGAAACCTATCAGCAAAATGCCTCACCGATGCCGCTTAAATTGAATTTGGAAAATTGATATAGTGGATTAAAATAAAAATGAGACAAGGCGGCAACGCCCGCCGTGTACGGGTAGTACATAAGGGTGTTGGCAACGCCGTATCATTGCAATTTTAATCCACTATACAACGGATTTATCTTTCGCATAAATCAGCCGAAGGTCGTCTGAAACTTTTCAGACGACCTTTTTTGCGGCTGTCGGATTTGTTTGATTGAGAATGAAAGATGGTCATGCAGATGAAAATGATGTATCGGGGACTGTGTAAATTATTTGATTCATGCCAGTCAGTTTCCTATACTCCGACCGTTTTATTTCATCCCATTACAGAAATTTGATAAAAATTCTTATTTAATACGCAAAAAAGCCGTTTGCTGTCGAATGGTACAAGGAGGTTTGGAACTCCGCTGCCGTTCGGACGGCTAAATAATTAGGAGACACCATGCCATTATCTAAATTTCGTCCTGCGCGTTTGCCGGTTGCTGTTGCTGCGGCACTTTTGTCTGCTTACTCCTTAGGTGCAGGGGATGGGGTTGAGCAGGTTGATTTGCCTACTGTCCAAGTACGGGGCATTGGCAAACAGACAACCTCCAACTACACCATTCCGGCTTCCTCCGCTGCGACAGGCATCCGCCTGACCCAGCGCGAAACGCCGCAGTCTTTGTCCGTCGTTACCGAAAAACAAATGGACGACCAAGGTTTGGATACCTTGCAGGACGTGTTGAAACAAACACCGGGCGTGTTCCACAGCAAAATGGGCAACAACGTGTCCGGCCACAGCGAGTTTATTTCGCGCAGTCAGGCGATTGACAGCATTTCTGTGGACGGCGCGCCCAAGTTCCTTTACGACAGTAAAGCCATCCGCCGCGGCACCAACAATCTGGACAGCGCATTGTACGAACAAGTCGTCGTCGTACGCGGCGCAAGCGGTTTGTCCAACGGCGGTATGGGCGAACCGGGCGGTACGGTTGCTTTGGAACGCAAAAAACCGACTGCCAAACCTGCTGTCAGCGTGGAAGCCGGTGTCGGTTCTTGGAAACACTACCGTTTCGTCCTTGATGCCAATCATCCTCTGAATGCCGATAATACCTTGCGCGGCCGCGCCATTTTGGTCAGCGACCACGGCGGCGATTACCTGCCGAACACTTCGCGCCACAATCATACTTTCTACGGTATTCTGTCCTACGACCTTACGCCGCAAACCCACTGGCGCCTCGGTACGGAAATACACCGTTTCCGCAATACCGGCAGCTCTCCTTTCAGCTATCTGACCGTAGCGGGAAACCCTAGAAACAATCAACCTTTCAAACCGTTTGCAGCCTCACCGCGCAGTAATTCCTCGGCAAAATGGGCTTACGGTAAAGAAAACAGTGCGGAAATCTTCACTTCTGTCAATCATGAGTTTGAAAACGGTTGGGCTCTGAACGGCAACTACAGCCATACTTATGGGAAAAGTGATGCAGTTTCCGGCATGGCCGGTCCTTTTACCATTTATCCGGACTATTCCGCTGTATTTGTTGCCGAGCGCGATCAAGCCAAGTACACCGACCAAGATTTTTCTCTGAATTTGGACGGCGATTACCCGCTTTGGGGACGCAAACATGAATTCAATGCCGGCATCAGCTATCAGTACAATAAGGAAACTCCTTCATATTACGAAGAAAATGAAGATGGGATTGTCCCTGATTTGCGCCGTTTTGACGGAAATTTCACAAAACCGGCCATACCCTACATTCGCGACGGCTTTGCCCATATGAAAAACCTCTCTGTTTACGGTTCGACCCGTTTCAAACTGACCGACAGGCTGGCATTGATAGGCGGCGGACGGTTTGTCGATTGGCAATACCGCTACAGTTCCGATCGCAACCATTTTGCCGACAGCAGGCATAAAAACAAGGTATTTATCCCCTATTTGGGCGCAAGTTATGATTTAAACGACAATCTGACAGCCTACACCTCCTATACCACCATATTCCGCCCGCAACCGCGCTATTTGGATCGAAACGGCAAACCGCTCGAACCGCAACGCGGCAAAACATATGAACTCGGCTTAAAAGCCTCGTGGTTTGAAGACCGTTTGAACGCTTCTGCGGCGGCGTTTATCAATAAACGCGACCATTTGGGGAAAGAAATTCGCGATGATGAACATCAACGTATTTACTATGAATCTGTTAACAACACAACGACCAAAGGCGTGGAATTGTCCGTCGGCGGACGCTTGAGCGACAAATGGCTGATCAATGCTTCTTATGCGTACTCCAAACTCAAAAACGATTCGGGCAATTTGGTCAACCCTTCTTATCCTACCCACCTTTTCAAACTCTTTACTGCGTATGACGTTACCGATCGCCTAAACTTGGGTGCAAACGTCAACTGGCAAAGCGGTACAAACGCAGTATCTGATGAATACCAGCCCCTCACCGCTGCCGGTAAAGAAGCCTTGACCCAACGCCCATACGCCACGCTAGACTTGACCGCGCATTACAAAATCGGCAAATCCACCCGCATCGGTTTGGATTTTGAAAACGTGTTCAACAAACGCTACCGCCCCATGCCCGACATCCACGTTTACGGCACGCCGCGCAGCCTGACCGCTACGTTGAAACACACGTTCTAAAGCAGGCAGAAGAAAAGGTCGTCTGAAAATCTCGATTTGAGGTTTTCAGACGACCTTTTGGTTTGTATGGCGTGTATCGGGGAGGAAGCGGGTAGATGATTTTCTCTAAAACGGCAATGCTATTGGGACGGGGCGCATTCTTGCAGCAGCAGGTTGTCCGTCATGTTGTCAGGCGTTTCTTCCGAGGCTTCATGATGAACCAGAAAACCGCCGTCTTCCTTGTAGAAATCGGTTTCCGTAAAGTTGCCGATTGTCCAAGTGTATTGACCGTCGCTAAAGGCGTTCAAATCTTCGTTGCTCATTTCGGGGCTGAAAGGTGCGACAAATTCAGCGCCTTTAAAGCGTACTTGCGCCGCGGCTCCGTCCTCTGTTTTGAAATAGCGGACTGATACGTTGCTGTTGTCTTTGCAGCGGTAGGTTTGCCATTTTGCCTGATCCAAACCGGTCAGATTTTGTGTGGCGGAAGGCGCGGAAGCTGATGCTGCCTCGGAAGCGGCGGCTTGTACCGGGGCTTGGGAGGCTGCGGCTGCCGACGCATTTGAAGCTCCGGATGCGCCGGCTTCTGCCGCTTCGTTGCCGGCGCTGCAGGCGCATAACAATGCAGTCAATGTGGAACACAAAAGGAGCAAAGGTTTGGAAGACATATTTATCACACCTCAAAGATAATCAAAACCTAACGGATTGGAACGGGAATGCCGGTAAAGGTTCATCCGCTCCTTGTCGGATCGGGCGGTTGGCTGCCCGAAATCCTAAAGCAATTTCGGTCATTCCGCGATTGCCGATATGGCAACGGATTATACCCGTGCGGGGGCGAAGGGGGCATTCTAACAGCGTAAACGAAAGACGGGGTCGCACCTGACTTTGTGGCATGAAATATTGGATAAAAGGTATTTTTGTGGGATGATGGGTGCGAAGTTTGTTATTTTGTTAAGATTGCATTTTCAGACGACCCAATAGGGGATGACAGCCGTCAGGACAAGGCGCAGCGACGCCGTCCGATGAAAGTTGTCCACTCTATCTCTTTTCATTTCTTTAATTGATTCCTAACCCGAAAGCAAAACCATGAGCAAAACCGTCCGTTATCTGAAAGATTACCAAACGCCTGCCTACCGCATCCTCGAAACCGACCTGCATTTTGACATTGCCGAACCGCAAACCGTCGTGAAATCCCGTTTGACGGTTGAGCCGCAGAGGGTGGGGGAACCGCTGGTGTTGGACGGTTCGGCGAAACTCTTGTCCGTCAAAATCAACGGGGCGGCTGTGGATTATGTGTTGGAAGGCGAGACGCTGACGATTGCAGACGTGCCGTCCGAACGCTTCACCGTCGAAGTGGAAACCGAAATCCTGCCGGCGGAAAACAAATCGCTGATGGGGCTGTATGCTTCCGGCGGCAATCTGTTTACCCAGTGCGAGCCGGAGGGCTTCCGCAAAATCACATTTTACATCGACCGTCCGGATGTGATGTCCAAATTCACGACCACCATCGTCGCAGACAAAAAACGCTATCCCGTTTTGCTTTCCAACGGCAACAAAGTCGACGGCGGCGAGTTTTCAAACGGCCGACATTGGGTGAAATGGGAAGACCCGTTTGCCAAACCGAGCTATCTGTTTGCTTTGGTTGCGGGCGATTTGGCGGTAACGGAAGACCGTTTCACCACCATGAGCGGCAGAAACGTCAAAATCGAGTTTTACACCACCGAAGCGGACAAGCCCAAGGTCGGCTTTGCCGTGGAATCGTTGAAAAACGCGATGAAATGGGACGAAACGCGCTTCGGTTTGGAATACGACTTGGATATTTTCATGGTCGTCGCCGTGGGCGATTTCAATATGGGCGCGATGGAAAACAAGGGTTTGAACATTTTTAACACCAAGTTCGTCCTTGCCGACAGCCGCACCGCCACCGATACCGATTTCGAAGGCATCGAATCTGTGGTCGGACACGAATATTTCCACAACTGGACGGGCAACCGCGTAACCTGCCGCGACTGGTTCCAGCTTTCGCTGAAAGAAGGGCTGACCGTGTTCCGCGACCAAGAATTTTCCGGCGACCGCGCCAGCCGCGCCGTGCGCCGCATCGAAAACATCCGCCTGCTGCGCCAGCACCAGTTCCCCGAAGACGCGGGCCCGACCGCGCATCCGGTGCGCCCCGCCAGCTATGAGGAGATGAACAATTTCTACACCATGACTGTTTATGAAAAAGGCGCGGAAGTGGTGCGGATGTATCACACCCTGCTCGGCGAAGAGGGCTTTCAGAAAGGCATGAAGCTCTACTTCCAACGCCACGACGGGCAGGCCGTTACCTGCGACGATTTCCGCGCGGCGATGGCGGACGCGAACGGCATCAATCTTGACCAGTTCGCCTTGTGGTACAGCCAGGCGGGCACGCCCGTTTTGGAAGCGGAAGGTCGTCTGAAAAACAATATTTTCGAGTTGACCGTCAAACAAACCGTGCCGCCCACGCCCGATATGGCGGATAAGCAGCCGATGATGATTCCCGTCAAAGTCGGGCTGCTGAACCGCAACGGCGAAGCGGTGGCATTCGATTATCAGGGCAAACGTACAACCGAAGCCGTGTTGCTGCTGACCGAAGCCGAACAAACCTTCCCGCTCGAAGGCGTAACCGAAGCCTTCGTTCCCTCGCTGCTGCGCGGCTTCAGCGCGCCGGTGCATCTGAACTATCCGTACAGCGACGACGACCTGCTGCTCCTGCTCGCTCATGACAGCGACGCCTTCACGCGTTGGGAAGCCGCCCAAACGCTCTACCGCCGCGCCGTCGCCGCCAACCTTGCCGCGCTTTCAGACGGCGTTGAGCTGCCGAAACACGAAAAACTGCTTGCCGCCGTCGAAAAAGTCATTTCAGACGACCTCTTGGACAACGCCTTCAAAGCCCTGCTTTTGGGTGTGCCGTCCGAGGCCGAACTGTGGGACGGCGCAGAAAACATCGACCCGCTGCGCTACCATCAGGCGCGCGAAGCCTTGTTGGACACGCTTGCCGTCCACTTCCTGCCGAAATGGCACGAATTGAACCGTCAGGCGGCGAAGCAGGAAAACCAAAGCTACGAGTACAGCCCCGAAGCCGCCGGCTGGCGCACGTTGCGCAATGTCTGCCGCGCCTTCGTCCTGCGCGCCGACCCCGCACACATCGAAACCGTTGCCGAGAAATACGGCGAAATGGCGCAAAACATGACCCACGAATGGGGCATCCTGTCCGCCGTCAACGGCAACGAAAGCGATACGCGCAACCGCCTGCTGGCTCAGTTTGCCGACAAGTTTTCAGACGACGCGCTGGTGATGGACAAATATTTCGCCCTCGTCGGCTTAAGCCGCCGCAGCGACACCCTGCAACAGGTTCAAACCGCCTTGCAGCATCCGAAATTCAGCCTCGAAAACCCCAACAAAGCCCGTTCGCTCATCGGCAGCTTCAGCCGCAACGTCCCGCATTTCCACGCAGAAGACGGCAGCGGCTACCGCTTCATCGCCGACAAAGTCATCGAAATCGACCGCTTCAACCCGCAGGTCGCCGCCCGCTTAGTGCAGGCGTTCAACCTCTGCAACAAGCTCGAGCCGCACCGCAAAAACTTGGTAAAACAAGAATTGCAGCGCATTCGGGCGCAGGAAGGCTTGTCGAAAGACGTGGGCGAAATCGTCGGCAAGATTTTGGATTGAGGTCGTCTGAAATGGTGATGAAAGTTATTGTAATGTGATAAAAAAGGTCGTCTGAAACTGTCATTTCAGACGACCTTTTGTGATGGACACATATTCTGCTTCGTCATAAAATGCCATCTGTTTATTATTGATTGAACGATGAGGCTAAAATGAAGAAATATATTCTTGCAGCGTGTGCATTATGGTTTGCAGGTCAAGCATTAGCCGCTGATTTTTCTGGAAATTGGGGGTATGAGCAAGAACTGGAAGATGGTATCTACGGTAAATATTTTAATATTAAACAATCACCGAAATACATTATTTCCGGAGAGTGGAATGAAGGCCGTTCGAATGGTCCGGGCGGCAGCGGCAAGGTAAAAGGCTATGTCAAACGCGGCAAACTGTATCTGAGCTATTGCAGCGAAGGCGACGATTCTTGGTACACGCATTGTCCGAAATATGAAAAAGACCGCGGATATTTCGTGCGGAGAAACGGACGGCTTGTCGAGTATTACAGTTTGCACGGAAAGCGCAATGCTTACAGAAAGGGCGATGTATTCACCCGGCAAAAAGAAAAAGCGGCCGACGCATCCGAATAAGCAAAAGGTCGTCTGAAAACCGACGGTAGCGGTTTCAGGCGGCTTTTTTCTATCAAATATCATTTAATTTCTTGAATTTCCAATAAAACATCATTCAAACCCCATCAGCCTTATGGGGTAGCCTTCCTTATCCTTTCATCAAAATGTGCTAAAATCCGCCTTTAAAAACTGCTGTTTCCTACCCATATCCCCTTCATGGACATTACTCAACAACCTTCAAACATCATCGTCGGGCTCTCCGGCGGTGTCGATTCCTCCGTAACCGCCGCCTTGCTCAAACAGCAGGGTTATCAAGTGCGCGGGGTGTTTATGCAAAACTGGGAGGACGACGACAATGACGAATATTGCAGCATCAAACAAGACTCTTTCGATGCCATTGCCGTCGCCGACATCATCGGCATAGACATCGATATCGTCAATTTCGCCGCCCAATACAAAGACAACGTATTCGCCTATTTCCTCAAAGAATACAGCGCGGGGCGCACGCCGAATCCGGATGTGTTGTGCAACGCGGAAATCAAATTCAAATGCTTTTTGGACTACGCCATAGAGCAGGGCGCAGATACCATTGCCACCGGACACTATGCGCGCAAAGAAGTCCGCAACGGCACTCATTACCTGCTCAAAGGTTTGGATCAAAACAAAGACCAAAGCTATTTCCTCTACCGCCTCAAGCCTTTCCAACTTGAGCGCTCGATTTTCCCGTTGGGTGATTTGGAAAAACCTGAAGTCCGCCGCCTTGCCGCCGAATTCAATTTGCCGACTGCCGCCAAAAAAGACAGTACCGGCATCTGCTTCATCGGCGAACGTCCGTTCCGCGAGTTCCTGCAAAAATACCTGCCGACCAACAACGGCAAAATGGTCACGCCCGAAGGCAAAACCGTCGGCGAACACGTCGGGCTGATGTTCTACACGCTCGGACAGCGCAAAGGATTGGGTATCGGCGGCGCGGGCGAGCCGTGGTTTGTCGCCGCGAAGGATTTGACGAAAAACAAACTCATCGTCGTACAAGGTCATGACCATCCGCTGCTCTATACCCGCAGCCTCGTTATGAAAGATTTGAGTTTCACGCTGCCCGAACGCCCGAGAGAAGGGCGCTACACCTGCAAAACCCGCTACCGCATGGCGGATGCGCCCTGCGAATTGCGTTATCTCGATGATGAAACGGTCGAGCTGGTGTTCGACGAACCGCAATGGGCAGTAACGCCCGGTCAATCCGCCGTGCTGTACGACGGCGACGTCTGCTTGGGCGGCGGCATTATCATGTCCACAGATAAGCCAGTCATTATTACTGCTTGAATAAAAAAGATAAAAGGTCGTCTGAAAACTATTGCGACGGGTTTGCTCCCGCCTTTTCAGACGACCTCAAGACAACCATAAAACCAACGAAACAAGATTATTTATATGGAAAAACTCTGGCTCAACAGCTACGAACAAGGCGTCAATGCCGAAATCGACATCACGCAATACAGCTCCATCAGCGACGTATTCCGTCAAAGCGTTGAAAAATTCGCGCACCAACCCGCGTTTCAAAACATGGGCAAAACGCTCACTTACGCCGAAGTCGGCAAGCTGGCGGAAGATTTCGCTTCCTATCTGCAAAATGTCCTGAAGCTGCCGCGCGGCGAGCGCGTGGCGATTATGCTGCCCAACCTGCTGCAATATCCGATTGCGCTTTTCGGCATCCTGCAGGCGGGGCTGGTGGCGGTCAACACCAATCCGCTCTACACCCCGCGCGAGCTGGAGCATCAGTTGAAAGACAGCGGCGCGACCACCATCATCGTTTTGGAAAATTTTGCCAACACGCTGGAGCTGGTGCTGCCGCGCACGCAAATCAAACACGTCATCGTCGCCTCTGTCGGAGAAATGTTCGGCTTCTTCAAAGGCACGCTGATGAATTTCGTGCTGCGCAAAATCAAAAAAATGGTGCCCGAATACCGCATTTCCGGTGCTATTCCTTTTCAGACGACCCTGAAAGAAGGTGCGGCGCATACCTTCCGCCCCGTTACCCTGACCCGCGAAGATACCGCGCTGTTGCAATACACGGGCGGCACGACCGGCGTGGCAAAAGGCGCCGTCCTCAGCCACGGCAACATCTGCGCCAATATGCTGCAGGCGAAAGAATGGATTAAAAACCAACTGCGCGAAGGCAAAGAAACCGTCATCGCCGCGCTGCCGCTTTACCACATCTTCGCCCTGACGGTGAACCTGATGATTTTCACCAATGCCGGTTCCAAAATCATCCTGATTACCAACCCGCGCGATATGAAAGGCTTTATCGGCGAACTCAAAAAAGAGCGCATCAGCGTCTTCATCGGCGTGAACACCTTGTTTAACGGAATGGTCAACCAACCCGATTTCGCCGCCGTCGATTTCTCCAATCTGCGCCTGACTTTGGGCGGCGGCATGGCGACTCAAAAAGCCGTCGCCGAAAAATGGAAAAAAATCACCGGCACGCCCATCGTTGAAGCCTACGGCCTGACCGAAGCCAGCCCCGGCGTGTGCTGCAACCCGCTCAATATCGAAGCGTACAGCGGCGGCATCGGATTGCCCGTTCCCTCCACCGAAGTCGAATTGCGCGATGCGGACGGTAAAGAAGTCCCCGTCGGACAGCCGGGCGAACTTTGGGTGCGCGGCCCGCAAGTGATGAAAGGCTACTGGAACCGACCCGAAGAAACCGCCAAAACCATAGACGCGCGCGGCTTTTTGGAAACCGGCGACATCGCCGTGATGGACGAAAAAGGCTGGCTGAAACTGGTTGACCGCAAAAAAGACCTCATCGTCGTTTCCGGTTTCAACGTTTATCCGAACGAAATCGAAGAAGTTATTTCACACAACGATAAAGTCATGGAAGTCGCCTGTATCGGCGTACCCAACGAAAAAACAGGTGAAGCCCTCAAAGTCTTCGTCGTCAAAAAAGACCCGAGCCTGACCAAAGAGGAACTCATCGAATTCTGCCGTACCGAGCTGACCGCTTATAAAGTGCCGAAAGACATCGAGTTCCGCGACGAACTGCCCAAGTCCAATGTCGGCAAAATCCTGCGCCGCGAGCTTCGCGAACAAGCGCAAAACAAATAACACCGAAAGGTCGTCTGAAAAGCATCCCGCACCTTTCAGACGACCTTTAATCATCATGGAAACAAGATATGACCCATACTGTCCATCTTCAATTTGAAGACATCGACAACACCGTCCTCCAACGCCTCTGCGGCGCGCTCGACGGCAACCTCGAAGCACTGGGCAAAGCCCTCGATATCCAAATCAGCCGCCGCTTCGAACACTTCACCTTCATGGGCGAACTCGCCCACGCCGGCCGCCACGCCTTGCTCGCGCTCGCCGAAGCCGCCGAACAAGGCGATTTGGACGACAACGCCATCCGCCTCGCCGCCGTCGAAGCCAAAACCGCCGACGAGAAACACGAAGAAAAGCATTACGACCAACAATATTATTTCCGCACCAAACGCGGCAGTATAGGCGGGCGTACCCCGCGCCAAAACGGCTACATCCGCGCCTTGTTAAACCACGACGTCGTCTTCGGGTTGGGCCCCGCGGGTACGGGCAAAACCTATCTCGCCGTCGCCGCAGCCGTCGATGCCATGGAAAAACACCAAATCGAACGCATCGTCCTCGTCCGCCCCGCCGTCGAAGCAGGCGAAAAACTCGGCTTCCTGCCCGGCGATTTGGCGCAAAAAGTCGACCCCTACCTGCGCCCGCTCTACGATGCACTCTACGACCTGATGGGCTTCGACCGCGTGACCAAACTCATGGAAAAAGGCCTGATCGAAATCGCCCCGCTCGCCTACATGCGCGGCCGCACGCTCAACGGCGCGTATGTGATTTTGGACGAAGCGCAAAACACCACGCCCGAACAGATGAAAATGTTCCTGACCCGTATCGGCTTCGGCGCAAAAGCCGTCATTACCGGCGACATCAGTCAAATCGACCTCCCGCGCAACATCAAATCCGGCCTGAAAGACGCCCGTGAAAAACTGCGCGACGTGGAAGGGCTGTATTTCCACACCTTTACCAGCGAAGACGTCGTCCGTCATCCGCTGGTACAGAAAATTGTGGAAGCGTATGAAGCGGCAGAAGAGCAAGCCGAAAGAAGCAGCGCTGCCGAACGGTAAACAATGAGGTTCAAAAAGGTCGTCTGAAAACCTGAAACATGGGTTTTCAGACGACCTTTTTCATATTTTATAGTGGATTAACTTTAAATCAGGACAAGGCGAGGTAACGCCGTCCTGGTTTAAAGTTAATCCACTATATTAAAGTCAAAATGGATGAAGCAGACTATCTTGTTATGCCTTATTTTGTGCTGCCGAAAATTGGATATTGTTAACAATATTATCGAGTCTGATATGCGGTCGTTGCTGTTTTTAAAGCATCAGCCTGATGATATAAAATTTCAGACGATTTTTTTAAAAACAAAGGCTTTAGTTTTAGTAGCCGATTTTGGCGGCAATATCGGGCAACGAGGTGTCAGGTTTCAGAGGTCGTCTGAAAATAAATTCATATATAAATTAATCAATTTTGAAAATACTGACTACATGCTATTACATTTCATTTGGAAATTGGTTATAGTTACAAATGTAAATCCTTTAAACTTCAACCCGACATAAGAAGGAAGAGAAATGTCCCAATCCGCCGCAAAAGAAACCCTTAATCCTTTCGAAATCGCCCGAAAACAGGTCAAAACCGCCTGCGACCGGCTTAATGCCGACCCTGCGGTGTATGAAATCCTGAAAAGCCCGCAACGCGTTTTGGAAGTTACCTTCCCCGTCAAACTCGACAACGGCACGGTCAAAACCTTCACCGGCTACCGTTCGCAACATAACAACGCCGTCGGCCCGTACAAAGGCGGCGTGCGCTTCCATCCCAATGTGAATTTGGACGAAGTCAAAGCCCTGTCGATTTGGATGACCATCAAATGTTGCGTTGCGGGCATTCCTTACGGCGGCGGCAAAGGCGGCATTACTTTGGATCCGCGCGATTATTCCGAAGCAGAGTTGGAACGCATTTCACGCGCTTATTCCGAAGCAATCTCCCCGCTCATCGGCGAGAAAATCGATATTCCCGCCCCCGATGTGAACACCAACGGCAAAATCATGTCGTGGATGGTCGATGCCTACGAAAACATCGTTAAAAAATCTGCGCCTGGCGTGTTCACCGGCAAACCGGTCGAATTCGGCGGCTCTTTGGCGCGTACCGAAGCGACAGGTTACGGCGTGAACTTCGCCGCCGTCCAAGCTTTGGAAAAACTCGGCAAAGACGTCAAAGGCGCAACCTACGCCATCCAAGGCTTCGGTAATGTGGGCTATCACACAGGCTATTACGCGCATCAATCCGGCGCGAAAGTCGTTGCCGTTTCCACCGTTGACGTCGCCATCTACAACGAAAACGGCTTGGATATGGAAGCCCTCTTCAAAGAGTTCCAAGAAAAAGGCTTCATTACCAACGAAGCGGGTTACGGCAAAGAAATCAGCAACGCCGAACTCTTGGCGCTGGATGTGGATGTACTCGCCCCTTGCGCGTTGGAAAACCAACTGACTTCCGAAAACGCGGGCAAAGTCCGCGCTAAAATCGTGGTCGAAGGCGCAAACGGCCCGACTACGCCCGAAGCCGATGCCATCCTGCGTCAAAACGGCGTGTTGGTCGTGCCCGATATTTTGGCGAACTGCGGCGGCGTGGTCGTTTCCTATTTTGAATGGGTGCAAAACCTGCAAGGCTATTACTGGGAATTTGACGAAGTTCAGGAAAAAGAAACCGTCGTCCTGCGCCGCGCGTTCCGCGATATTTGGAATCTGGCGCAAGAGTATGATGTGGACTTGCGTACCGCTTCTTACATGATGAGTATCCGCCGCGTCGAAAAAGCGATGAAGCTGCGCGGCTGGTACTAATCAAATTTTGAAGCGTTAGCTTGAGAAAAGGTCGTCTGAAAAATTTTCAGACGACCTTTTGGCTTTTGGGGCGAGACATTAAACAACGATAAAGGTTTTATAGTGGATTAACTTTAAACCAGTACGGCGTTGCCTCGCCTTAGCTCA
>CAUSOO010000050.1:0-17221 GCA_963533245.1 uncultured Neisseria sp. | reverse complement strand
GAAGGTGAGGTGGTAGGATTGGCGGGCAGTCATGGCGATCTGGATGATTTATGATAAAAGTTTAAACATAAATCAAAAAGGTAGGCAAGACAAATAATTAATGACAAGCGGTAAAAAATGTCGTATGGATGGTTTCTGAAAGTGATGGGGAATTAGATTGGGGCTGGAAGACGACCTTTTTGTGACGATCATTCTGATTTTATGCTGTTGGGTAGGTTTGGTGGTGAGTCGCGCAAGCAGACTTATGATTTTCTAAAACGGCATAGAAAAAGGTCGTCTGAAACCCTGAAATGAGGTTTCAGACGACCTTTTGCATGGAAACCGGATTAATCGTTTGCCGCATCATCGGCTGGTGTTACCGGTTTGGATAGGGGTGTATAAATAAAGGTCGGCAGTTTCGCCGGCAGAGGTATTGGAGGCATCTGCCCCGGCTTCGGCAGGCGCATCGCTGTCCACCAATTCGTCAATGTCGATATTGTCATCCTCGCCTTGCGGTAATGTCCCGCCGGTTTGGCGGCTGCGCACTTTCATGTAAAGGTCGCGGGTGTAGCTGTATTTGTCGATGGCGGCGTCTTCCAAACCGTCGGTCAGGTCAAGCAGGGCTTCGCGGGTGTTGACGATGTTCAAGCCGGTGGTACTCCGGCGGCCTGCGGGGGTGTGGAACACGGCGCTTTTGACGGGATAGACGGTGGTAATGGCGTTGCCTGCGGTGTCGCGGACGGTGGAGGGGCCGAGCAGCGGGACGACGAAGTAGTTGCTGTTTTTCCAGCCCCATGTGGCGAAGGTGTCGCCGAGGGTGTTTTTGTTGTCGGGAACGCCGCCTGCGCCTGCGACGTCAATCAGGCCGCCGAGTCCGAAGGTGGTGTTGATGCCGACGCGGACGAGGTCTTCGCTGGCGCGTTTGACATCGAGGCGCAAGACGTTGCTGCCGAAGCTGACGACGTCGCGCAGGTTGTTGAAGAAGTTGCTCACGCCGGTGCGGACGGGCTTGGGTGTGATTTTGCGGTAGCCGCGTGCGACGGGGGCGAGGACGTATTGGTCGGCCTTGTCGTTGAATTTGAAGACGGCGCGGTTGTAGCCTTCGTAGGGGTCGGCGGGGTTGTTCTCGGCAAATGCGGGGGGTGAGGTCAGGCCGATGAGGAATAGGAGTGAAGCGGTGGTTTTTTTCATGGGTTCAACCAGTCTTTGATTTCGTAAAGCTCGGACAGGGTGCGCACGGATTCGGGTATGCCTTGCAGGCTGATTTTTCCGTCCGGGCGGCGCAGTGCGTCAAGCAGCAGGGACACGCAGGCGGAATCGGCGCGCCCGACGCCGCTCAAATCGACCGCGCGGGTGTCTTTCAGACGACATTGCTGTCTGAAGCGGGTAAAGGCGGCGGCGGTCAGGGTTTTGACGGTTACGTCGCCGCTGATGTGCAGCGTACCGTCGCGGAGTTCGGTTTGCATGGCTGTCTTGTCAACTTAATCTTGGATGATAAAACCTGAAGGTCATGGTGTGCGAAAGCCATGTCGTCTGAAAACGGACGGCATGGCTTGTCTTTGCATTATTTGCTGCCGTTTTTGGCTTTCAGCTCGGCAATCAGTCCGTCTATGCCTTTGGCTTTGATGGTTTCGCCGAATTGGTTGCGGTACACGGTTACCAGGCTCGCGCCTTCGATGGCGACGTTGTAGGCACGGTATTTGTTGCCGCTTTGGTAGGTGGTGAAGTCCATGTTGACGGGTTTTTGACTGGGTACGCTGACTTCGGCGCGGACGATGATTTCTTTGCCGCCTTTATTGACAACGGGGTTGTCTTTGACGTTGACGCTGGCGTTTTTGAATTTCAACATAGTGCCGGAGTAGGTGCGGATCAGCAGGGTTTGAAATTCTTTGGTCAACGCTTGTTTTTGCGCGTCAGACGCGGTACGCCAAGGGTTGCCGACTGCCAGCGCGGTCATGCGTTGGAAATCGAAATAGGGAATCGCGTAGGCTTCGGCTTTGTGGCGGGCGGTGTTGGCATCGCCGCTTTTTAAGATGCTCAATACTTGAGTGGCGTTTTGACGGATTTGGTTCACTGCGTCGGCAGGGGCGGCAACCGCCATGCTGATGCTCAAGATGCCGATGCTCAGAGCGCTGATGAAAGAGGTTTTTTTCATGATTAAGTGTCCTAGTATCAATATGATGGTGTACGTTTATTCGGTGGTTTTTGCTGCATCGTTGCCGCCCGCCGCGTTTTTCTCGGCGAAGCTGGTCATGAATTTACCGATCAGGTTTTCCAGAACCATGGCGGAGCTGGTAACGGAAATGGTATCGCCCGCGGCGAGGGGTTCAGTATCGCCGCCTTGTTGCAGGCCGATATATTGTTCGCCCAACAGGCCGGAGGTCAGGATTTGCGCGGAAACGTCGCTGCTGAACTGATATTTGCTGTCCAAATCGAGGCGGACTTTCGCTTGATAGGATTTCGGGTCAAGCTCGATGGAACCGACGCGTCCGACCAATACGCCCGCGGATTTGATCGGCGCGTTGGCCTTCAGGCCGCCGATGTCGCTGAAATCGGCATATACGGTATAAGTCTTGCCGGAATTGCCGAATGCCGCGCCGCCCGCTACGCGGAAAGCGAGAAAACCGACCGCTGCCACGCCGAGCAGGACAAACAGTCCGACCCAAAATTCCAATACATTCTTTTTCATTAAAGTTCCTTGAATATCCAATGTTCTTTGTTTCGTTTTCAGACGACCTGTCAATCCGTAAACATCAATGCGGTCAACACAAAGTCAATCGCTAAAATCGTCAGGGCGGACGAAACCACCGTACGCGTGCTGGCGCGCAAAATACCTTCCGAGGTCGGGACGCAGTGGAAGCCCTGATGCACGGCAATCAGCGTTACCGCCACGCCGAACGCGGCAGATTTGATCAGACCGTTGATTACATCGTAATGGATCGTGATGTTGTTCTGCATTTGCGACCAGAAAATGCCGCTGTCCAAGCCCAGCCAGGTTACGCCGACCAAATACGCGCCGTAAATCCCCGCCACGTTGAAAATCGAAGCCAAAAGCGGCATGGAAAACACGCCCGCCCAAAAGCGCGGCGCAACCACGCGGGCGACAGGGTTGACCGCCATCACGTTCATCGCTTCGAGCTGTTCGGTCGTTTTCATCAAACCGATTTCGCTGGTCATCGCACCGCCCGCGCTGCTGGCAAACAGGATCGCCGCCAACACCGGACCCAGTTCGCGCAACAGCGAAGCCGCGACCATATAGCCCAAAATATCGGCGGATTTGAATTTCGACAACTGAGTATAGCCCTGCAAACCCAAAACCATGCCGACAAACAGCCCTGAAACGGCAACAATCAACACCGACAGCACGCCGGCAAAATACACTTGGCGCACGCTCAGGCGCGGACGGACGAAAGCCGTACCGGATTTCGCCAGAATGTTCAGCAGAAACAGCGTAATACTGCCGAGAGATTGAATAAAGCCGAGGGTTTTCGCCCCGACGGAACGGATAAAATTCATAGGTTTCCATTAAGGATTAACGGGTTTCAGACGACCTTGTAGGATGATAGTGATGGGTCGTCTGAAAAATGATTTCGGCTTCAGGCAACAACGGTACAAACGTTTCAAACGACGTCTGCAAACCGAGGTCGTCTGAAAACTACCCAAGCAAATCTTGCTGCAACGACGTTTGCGCCGGATAGCGGTATGCTACGGGGCCGTCTGCCAGCCCGCCGACAAACTGGCGCACCCAAGGCGAATCCAGTTCGCGCATTTCCTGTGGCGAGCCGGAGAACATAATTTCGCCGTGCGCCAAGAAAATCACTTGATCGACGATTTCCAAAGATTTTTCAATGTCGTGCGTTACCATAATGCTGGTCGAACGCAAAGCCTTGTTGACGCGGCTGATCAAGTGGGCAATCACGCCCAAGGAAATCGGATCGAGGCCGGTAAACGGCTCGTCGTACAACATGATTTCAGGGTCGAGCGCGATCGTGCGGGCAAGCGCGACGCGGCGCGACATCCCGCCGGACAGCTCAGACGGCATCAGGTTTTCCACGCCGCGCAGACCGACCGCGTTCAATTTCAACAAAACCAAATCGCGGATAACCGCTTCCGGCAGGCGCGTCAGTTCGCGCATCGGAAAAGCGATATTGTCGAACACCGACAAATCGGTAAACAGCGCGCCATGCTGGAACAACACGCCCATGCGGCGGCGGTGTTCGTACAAGTCATCAGCCGAAAAACCCGCCAAATCACGTCCTTCAATCAAAATCTTACCCGACTGAGGATGAATCTGACCCGTAATCAGCCGCATCAGCGTGGTTTTACCGCTGCCCGAACCGCCCATCACGGCGGCAAAGTTTCCTTGGGGAATGCTGAAATTAATATTGTTCAGAATCGGACGGTCGCCATACGCGAAGGCAACGTCTTTCATTTCGATGAAGGGTACGGAACTCATGAAAGGGAAGATAAGGCGGGATGTATTTTAATTACTTGCATTGTAAAGCTTATCAAGGTGTCGGGCAATTTTCAGACGACCT
Source organism: uncultured Neisseria sp. (assembly GCA_963533245.1). GTDB lineage: Bacteria > Pseudomonadota > Gammaproteobacteria > Burkholderiales > Neisseriaceae > Neisseria. Next base: position 12,704 of record CAUSOO010000050.1, on the reverse strand, counting down.
TATCAAGAAAACGTCTGTTAAGAAGCGTGAAAATCATGTGTTTGGCAGAAATTTTAAGACCATTGGAATGGTTAAGATTGAAGTCTTGCAACCTGTTGTCTTCATTTCAGAACGGGGCGCGTTACAGAACTTAATAATCCTAAACATACCGTTTTTCGCCGGCGCGTGAAATTTTAAATTTATGGCAAGATTTTGTAGGCAAAGACACAACATTCTACAAACAAAACTTACATTTCAAATAAATTTGTGAAAGTCCTCCCATTTAAAACAAACCGGTCTGCCTGCAAAACAAAGTTTGTTTCACAGGCAGACCGGTGATTGACTACGTCAATTAAGCAGCGATTTTTTCGCACTCTTTGATGCAGGCAAGGCAAGACTCATAGCATTGTTTGCATTCTGCGTGGTGACCGACGTGTTGTTTGCACGCTGCGGCACATTGTTTGCACGCCTCAACACAGACTTTTGCCAAAGATGGGGTCAGAGGAGAGTTTTGGGCGGCAAGGTTTTGCAGCGCGCCGCACAATGCCAGCATTTGGTTGACACCTGTTGCGCAATCTTTCATGGAAGTATCGCCTTGGCTCAGCAGTCTGATGCAGTGTGCCAAACAGATTTGACCTGCTTCAACACAGTGGGCAGCCGCTTTTCTGGCTGCTTCATAGGTTTTGGACGCAGCAGCAGGGGCAGCGTGGGAATGGCCTTTATGGTCATGATGTCCGTGGGCGCGGGCGAATGAGGCGGCGGCTGCCAAAGAAACGGCTGTACCACCCAAGAATTGACGACGGTTCATACTGTATTTCCTTATGTAATCATTGATATGAAGTGAAACATAACGAATCGCTAAAAATTGGATACGGCAGTTTTCTATACATCATTGATGTCGTCTGAAATCAGCCGTTTATGAAATTTTGAGCGATTGCACTACACTTACCGCCGCAATCCTATCATTCAACGGTTCGACAGACAATAAATAGAAAGTTGATAAATAATCAATGAAGTTATTTTATTTCTTATGTTGTTTACACAGCCTGAAACCGGCTCTGTTCAAATTTGCTATGGCAAATCATTAAATTTCAAAATCCATTATCTTGCAGAAGTTTGTTGTATCCGGTTTTGAAGTGGTGAAAATCAAATCAAACGGTAAAAGGGGCAGGCAAAGATTCGGCATCGGTTTCAGAAGCAGCCTTTTATGTAAATTTATGATTGCGGCACTTTAAAATGCTTTGAACGCTACCACTTATCCTCAAACGGCGACGCAGGCATATTTTTATGCCCAAGCCAATAATTTGCTGATAGAATCAGGACTCTTTTTGTTTTCACACATTTTTTCAGGAGCAAACGCCATGCGAAACGACGTTTACGACTATCCTCTTGCAGGACAAGTTTCCCAAAACATTGTCTTGCAAAAAACTTACCGCCTGCTGGGTTTGTCTTTCATTCCCGCTATTGCCGGCGCATTTGCCAGCAGCGCTTTGAACCTAAACCTGTACGCTATGTTCGGCGCACGCTGGATGGGTTTTGTAGCTGTATTGGCATTCTTCTACGGTATGATTTTCCTTATCGAGAAAAACCGTTACAGCAATACGGGCGTTGTCTTGTTGATGATTTTCACCTTCGGTATGGGTGTGTTGATCAGCCCGTTGCTGCAATATGCGCTTGCTATCCGTAATGGTACTCAAATCGTAGGTGTTGCCGCAGCCATGACCGCCGGCGTATTCTTTACGATGGCAGCGATGGCGCGCCGCACAACGATGAATATGAACTCGCTCGGACGCTTCTTGGCAATCGGCGGTGTGGTTCTGATGATTGCAGTGGTTGCTAACTTCATTCTGCAAATTCCGGCTCTGAGCCTGGCGATTTCCGGCGCGTTCGTTGTGTTCAGTTCGCTGGTTATTATGTGGCAGGTGCGTACCGTGATTGACGGTGGCGAAGACAGCCATATCAGCGCGGCTCTGACCATTTTCATCTCGATTTACAATATTTTCAGCAGCCTGTTGCGCATCTTGTTGGCATTCACCAGCGACGATTAATTGCTTAGGTTCTGATATCGAGGTCGTCTGAAATCTGAAAAGGTTTCAGACGACCTTTTTATATCCGTAGGTTTTGGTTGTGTGGATTTGCTTTAAATCAGATGGGTAATCATGCGGCGGTTCGTCAGGGGGTAGAAAGCTGATTGGCTTGGTGTTTGGTGTGGGGCGAAACATTGCTGAGAGGCAAATTTGATGGACTGTATAGTGAATTAAAATAAAAATGAGACAAGGCGACAACGCCCGCCGTGTACGGGTAGTACATAAGGGCGTTGGCAACGCCGTATCATTGCAATTTTAATCCACTATATTTGGGAAAATTAAAGGTTTGGCTGGAACTTCGATGTTTGAAAAAAATGTTTGCTTCAAACTTGTACAGCGTAATGCTGTATTGAGTTAGCTTGTTGAAGGTGCATCATTGGATTTTGCTCTTGTGAAAACGAAACGCGGTTTCTGCCGATGAGAAGCGTTTCATCATAAACGGCGTCGTTTTCAGACGACCTTTATGACCCATATAAAAAACGTCGTCTGAAATTTTCAGACGACGTTTTGTTGTCGGCAATCAATCAATATTTATTGATGTTGCTGTGGATATTGTATTGGTTGTGTTCCGTATTGTGGGAATCTTGCGGTTCGTTGCGGACGTGCGGTTTGTCGTCAGACATGTTGTCCAAGTCGCGGCCGGGTTCGGATACGGTGTCGCCGATGTTGATGCTGGTCAGGTTTTCCAAAATGATGGCGGACGAGAGATGTTCGCCGGTGCGGTATACCATAGCCAATGCGGTTTCTTCGGCAGGGATGGAAACATATTTAACGATGTTCTTACGGCCTTTTTTGCCTTCTTCCAAATCGACTTTCACTTGGCGGTCGCGTTTGTAAATGCTCAAGACCGTGCCTTTGTCCAAGCCGTCAGCGGAACCTTTGTTCAGGGTAACGGTTTGGAATTGTCCGGCTTCGTGTACGCCGTCGAGGATGGAGATGACTTTGCCGTCGATGTGTTGCGTCGGCGCGTGCGGCATGATTTGGAAAGGCTCGGTTTCGCCGTCCATTTTCAGCAGGAAATCGCCTTTGCGGATTTCGGAAACGGCTTCTTCCACAATCATAGGCTGCGCGGTTTGGGTCGGCACTTTCGCCAGCGGGTGCAGGCGGGTGTAGTATTCGCCGTCTTTCAGGTATTTGCGATCTTCGTCGGAAGCGGAGTCCAGCGCGCTGTTGGTGTAGGGCAGGGTGCTGACGATGCCGCTGAAGACGACTTCTTGTCCGAGGTATTTGCGGGTATCGGGATCAGTCAGATCTTTGACGGCGCGGTAAACCAGATAGCGGCCGGGTTCGGTCACACCGTAGGCGTACACGCGTTCGCCTTTGCTGTACATGATGCGGTTGTCAGGGCCGTCGATCAGGCGCGGTGCGTCTTGGGTCTTCATTTGGTCGATGAACTGCGGATGTTGCATGAACATGCGGTAGAAGTTCACGTTGACGGTTTGGATGCCGTAGCCTGAAGACGTTTCGCGAACGCGCGGGCTGAGTTTGATGACCGGAATGCCGTCATTGCCTGCGGAGCCGTTTTCGAAGCCCAGTTGCGGGCGGCCGTTGACGTAGCGCAAAACCAACACCTGACCCGGATAAATCAGATGCGGATTGCGGATTTCGCCGCGGTTTGCGCCCCAAAGGCGGTTCCATTGCCACGGGCTATACAGATATTTGCCGGAGATGCCCCAGAGTGTGTCGCCGTTTTTCACGACGTAGCGTTGCGGCGCATCGGGGCGCACTTTTAATGAAGCTGCTTGAGCGTGGGCGGAAATTGCCATGCCCGCGACACAAAGCAGGGTTATAATACGTTGTTGCATAACCGTTCCCCTTGAAATTGATTCGGTTTGTCTTTAAATGATAAACGGAGAAAATGAAATGGCCGGGAGTTTGCAAAAAACCGCCGTCCCCCTTTAAAAAACGTCAATAGGCGTTTCGTGCGCATTGAACAGAAATTCATTGATGCATATTTTATCATTGAATGTTAGTGTCATCACGGGAATTGTGAAGACAGGCGCAAAATTTGTATGAAAACACACACAATCTGCTGCCGGACGCGTTTGAATGCGCTTCCCGAGTATTGAAAAACGAAGAGAAAATTATGGCTTTACTGAATATCCTGCAATATCCCGACGAGCGTCTGCACACCGTGGCGAAGCCTGTCGAGCAAGTCGATGAGCGCATCCAAAAGCTGGTTGCCGATATGTTTGAAACCATGTACGAAGCGCGCGGCATCGGGCTGGCGGCGACGCAGGTCGATGTGCATGAGCGTGTGGTTGTGATGGATTTGACCGAAGACCGCAGCGAGCCGCGCGTGTTCATCAACCCCGTCATTGTTGAAAAAGACGGCGAAACCACTTACGAAGAAGGCTGCCTGTCCGTGCCGGGCATTTACGACACCGTTACCCGCGCCGAGCGCGTCAAGGTCGAGGCTTTGAACGAGAAAGGCGAGAAATTCACGCTGGAGGCGGACGGACTGTTGGCGATTTGCGTGCAGCACGAGTTGGATCATCTGATGGGCATCGTTTTTGTCGAACGCCTGTCGCAGCTCAAACAGGGTCGGATTAAGACCAAACTGAAAAAACGTCAGAAACACACCATCTAAAAAGCCGAATGATACGGTCGAACAGGTCGTCTGAAAGAGGAAAGCGGCAGCAAGCCGTTGTTTTTCAAACTTTCAGACGACCTGTCGCAATGTTTGCCGTTGCGCTATATATAGTGGATTAAATTTAAATCAGGACAAGGCGACGAAGCCGCAGACAGTACAGATAGTACGGAACCGATTCACTTGGTGCTTCAGCACCTTAGAGAATCGTTCTCTTTGAGCTAAGGCGAGGCAACGCCGTACCGGTTTAAAGTTAATCCACTATAGGTCGTCTGAAACCCATTTCCAAGGAGTTTCCCCATGAAAGTCATCTTTGCCGGTACGCCCGATTTTGCCGCTGCCGCCTTAAAAGCCATTGCCGCCGCCGGTTTTGAAATCCCGCTGGTGTTGACCCAGCCCGACCGTCCTAAAGGGCGCGGGATGCAGCTTGCCCCGTCTCCCGTGAAGCAAGCCGCATTGGAATTGGGTTTGCGCGTGGCGCAGCCTGAAAAACTGCGCAACAATGCCGAAGCCCTGCAAATGCTCAAAGAAGTCGAGGCCGACGTGATGGTTGTTGCCGCCTACGGACTGATTCTGCCGCAAGACGTGTTGGATACGCCGAGACACGGCTGTCTCAACATCCATGCCTCGCTGCTGCCCCGTTGGCGTGGTGCGGCGCCGATTCAGCGCGCGATTGAAGCGGGCGATGCCGAGACGGGCGTGTGCATCATGCAGATGGACATTGGTTTGGACACCGGCGATGTGGTCAGCGAACACCGTTACGCCATTCAACCGACCGATACGGCGAATGAGGTACACGACGCGCTGATGAATCTCGGTGCGGAAGCGATTGTTGCTGATTTGCAACAATTAAAAACAGAAGACCGTCTGAAAAGTGTCAAGCAGCCAGAAGAAGGCGTGACTTATGCACAAAAATTAAGCAAAGAAGAAGCGCGTATCAATTGGAGCGAAAGCGCGGCAGTGATTGAACGCAAAATTCGCGCCTTCAACCCCGTTCCCGCTGCGTGGGTGGAATATCAAGGCAAGCCGATGAAAATCTGGCGGGCGGAAGCGGTCGCGCAACAAGGCAAAGCGGGCGAAGTGTTGTCCTGTTCGGCTGATGGCTTGGTTGTCGCCTGTGGCGAGAACGCGCTGAAGATTACCGAATTGCAGCCTTCGGGCAGCAAACGGATGCCGATTGCGGCGTTTGCGGCAGGGCATAAGATTGAGGTTGGGACGGTTTTGTAGAAGCCGTTTGCAGACTGATTAATTTTCAGACGACCCTTCTTTGAATGATTCAGAGGCCGTCTGAAAATATCGGCAGGGAAACGTTTGGTTTTGTTGAACTGACGACAAGATTCCCCAAGTTTAGGAGCAGATCATGGCAGTGTTTGAAGTAGTCGAAGGCGATATTACGAAACTTGAAGTCGATGCCATCGTGAACGCCGCCAATGCCTCGTTGTTGGGCGGCGGCGGTGTGGACGGTGCGATTCACCGCGCGGCGGGACGGGAGTTGCTGGAAGCGTGCAGAAAGTTGAACGGCTGCCGCACGGGCGAGGCTAAAATCACCCAAGGCTACCGGCTGCCGGCGAAATTTGTGATTCATACCGTCGGGCCGGTTTGGTTCGGCGGACACCGCAGCGAAGCGGTCAAGCTGGCGGAGGCATATCGAAATTCCCTGCTGTTGGCGCAAGAACACGGCATCCGCAGCATCGCCTTCCCCTGTATCAGCACGGGCGTGTACCGTTTTCCCGCCGACTTGGCTGCCGAGACCGCTTTGACGATTTTGAAAAAAACCTTGCCGCAGTGTCCGTCTGTCGAAAAAATCGTTTTCTGTTGCTATTCGCCGCAGGATGCCGAACGCTATCGGGCATTGTTGGAACGGGACGGGGCGGTCGTCTGAAATTTCCGAATCAGACAAAACGGCAGATTAAATGTTTTCAGACGACCTTAGGCAAGCTTGAGGTCGTCTGAAAACAGAAAAGCCGGATATATAGTGGATTAACTTTAAATCAGGACAAGGCGACGAAGCCGCAGACAGTACAGATAGTACGGAACCGATTCACTTGGTGCTTCAGCACCTTAGAGAATCGTTCTCTTTGAGCTAAGGCGAGGCAACGCCGTACTGGTTTAAAGTTAATCCACTATACAGTCCGGCTTCCTATAAGAATCCATTAATCAAGAATCGATTAATCGTCGCAGTGGTTGTCGGTGTCCACTTTGATGACGCGGCCGCTTTGTGAGGAAACGTCCACATCGTATTCGGTACAGCCTCTGCGGATTTCGATTTCCCAGCGTCCGTCGCTGTGGTCGATGTCGGTAACGCGGCCGCCGCCGACGCGTTTCTTGGCGATTTTGACGGCTTGCGCTTGGGAGATGGCGCGGGAATGTTTGTGCGGTGCCGCCGCGGCGGTCAGGCTGCCGGAAATGAGTGCGGCGGAAACGGCAAGCAGGGAAAGGAAGCGTAAATTCATGATGAATCCTTATGTGTGTTGAAAAGAACGGACTATATGGATATTGTCATGAGCGGGCAATCGGATTAACACAATTTGAATCTTGCCCCGAACACCGCCCGAACCGCTTGTAAGGCGTTTACATTTTTAACGAACAAATCGAACCACAGCAGTCATTTAAGGAATTGAATTTATGAGTATGTCCCTCGCCCAAAAACTCGCCGCCGACAGCATTGCGGCAGTCGCCGAAGGGCGTAACCTTCAGGATGTGTTGGCGCAAATCCGCGCGGCGCATCCCGAGCTGACGGTGCAGGAAAACGGCGCGTTGCAGGATATTGCCTACGGTTGCCAGCGTTATTTGGGCAGCTTGAAACATATGCTCGCGCAGATGCTGAAAAAGCCGATTGACAATCCGCAGCTCGAAAGCCTGCTTTTGGCGGCGATGTACCAACTGCATTACACGCGCAACGCGCCTCATGCGGTGGTCAACGAGGCGGTCGAGAGTATCGCGAAAATCGGGCGTGGGCAGTACCGTTCGTTTGCCAACGCGATTTTGCGGCGTTTTTTACGTGAACGCGACAAGCTCGCGGCTTCGTGCAAAAAAGACGATGTGGCGAAGCACAACCTGCCGCTGTGGTGGGTGGCGTACCTGAAAAACCATTATCCGAAACATTGGCACAACATCACTACCGCGCTGCAATCGCATCCGCCGATGACGCTGCGGGTCAACCGCCGCCACGGCAATGCCGAATCATATTTGGAAAAGCTGGCGGCGGAAGGTATTGCGGCCAAGGCTTTGGACGAATATGCGGTAACGCTGGAAGAAGCCGTGCCGGTGAACCGCCTGCCCGGTTTTGCCGAAGGGCTGGTGTCGGTGCAGGATTTCGGCGCGCAGCAGGCGGCGTATCTGTTAAACCCTAAAGACGGTGAGCGAATTTTGGACGCGTGTGCCGCGCCGGGCGGGAAGACGGGGCATATGTTGGAACTGGCGGATTGTCATGTTACCGCTTTGGATATAGACGAGGGTCGTCTGAAAAGAGTGGAGGACAATCTCGACCGTTTGGGGTTTCAGACGACCGCTCTGGCTTGCGCCGATGCGCAGGACTTGGCGGCGTGGTATGATGGAAAGCCTTTCGACGCCATCCTTGCCGACGTGCCGTGTACCGCTTCGGGTGTGGCACGGCGCAATCCCGACGTAAAATGGCTGCGCCGTCCGACCGATGCCGCCAAAACCGCCCGTCAGCAGGAGGCATTGCTGGACGCGCTTTGGCAAACCCTGACGAAAAACGGCAGAATGCTGCTGGCCACCTGCTCGGTGTTCGTCGAAGAAAACGACGTTCAGTTGCAAAAATTCCTCAACCGCCACGCCGATGCAGAGCTGATCGAGTCGCGTGTGCTTTTACCGAACAAACATCAAGATGGCTTTTATTACGCGCTTATCAAAAAGCAGTAAACGGCTGTTTGGAACGCTGTTGCTCGCCCTGTCGCTGAATGCGGCGGCGGAGGGCATCAGCGTGACCCGCTCTGAGGCGAAGCTGACCGAAACCGGACAGCTTTCCGTCAGCAGCCGTTTCCGCACCGATTTGCCCGACCAGCTCAAACAGGCGCTCCGGCAGGGCGTGCCGCTGAATTTCACTTTGAGCTGGCAGCTTTCTGCGCCTTCCATGCCGTCTTACCGCTTCAAGTTTGACCAGCTGCTCAACAGCGACAACACCATCCACTACAAACTTTCCTTCCATCCGCTGACCAACCGCTACCGCATAACCGTCGGCACGTTTTCCACCGAATACGACACGCTCGAGACCGCCTTGCGCGGCGTAGGGGCGGTCGCCAACTGGAAAGTGCTGTCCAAAGGCGCGTTAAGCGGCGTTGCAGCGAAAGACACGCAAGCCGAAATCCGCCTGCTGCTCTCGACGGCGAAGCTGCCCAAACCCTTCCAAATCAACGCATTGACTTCTAAAAACTGGCACTTGGATTCCGGCTGGAAGTCTCTGACCATCTCTCAGGAGTAAACCATGCGCCGCTTTCTCCTGATTGCCGTGTTGGCGGCGGTGGGACTGCTCTACGGACTGACCATTGCAACGGGCAGCACCAGCCCGCTGGCGGAATATTTCTGGTGGATTATCGCCCTGTGTGCGCTGCTCATGCTGGTGTTGGCGTCGGTTTTGACGCGCTACGTCCTGCTCCTCATGCGCGACAAAAGCAAGGGTGTGTTCGGTTCGCAGATTGCGCGGCGGCTGTCGGGGATGTTTACGCTGGTGGCGGTATTGCCGGGCGTGTTCCTGTTCGGCATTTCCGCGCAGTTCATCAACGGCACGATTAATTCGTGGTTCGGCAACGATACCCACGAGGCCCTTGAACGCAGCCTGAACTTGAGCAAATCCGCGCTGAATCTGGCAGTGGACAACGCCGTCAGCAACGCCACGCCGGTGCAAATCGACCTGATCAGCACCGCGTCTGTGGACGGCGATTTGGGCAAGGCGCTGAAAAATGCCGCCAAATCGGGCGGTTTTACCCAGCTTTCGCTCTATGATGTCAAAACCCACAAAACCGAGAAAAGTGTCAATCCGCTGAAACTAAACCAACCCGAACTCGACAAAGAAGGATGGGAGAAGCTGGAGCAGACCGGCTCGATACGCAGTTTGGAAAACATAGAAAACGTCTTGTACGCGCAAGGCTGGATGCTGATCGGCGCGCACAACGGACGCGATTACGCCTTGTTTTTCCGCCAGCCCATCCCGCAGGATGTGGCGCAAGATGCGACGCTGATTGAAGCGGCGCGGGCGAAATACGCCGAATTGAGCTACACCAAACAAGGCCTGCAAACCTTCTTCTTGGCGACTTTGCTGGTTGCCGCGCTGTTGGCGATTTTCCTTGCCTTGGTGATGGCGCTGTATTTCGCCCGCCGCTTCGTCGAGCCGGTATTGTCGTTGGCAGAAGGCGCAAGGGCGGTGGCGCAGGGCGATTTCAGCCAGAAACGCCCCGTGTTCCGCAACGACGAATTCGGCAGGTTGACCCAGTTGTTCAACCACATGACCGAACAGCTTGCCATCGCCAAAGAAGCCGACGAGAACAACCGCCTGCGCGAAGAAGCGGCGCGCCACTATCTCGAATGCGTGTTGGAAAGCTTGACCACGGGCGTGATTACTTTGGATGCCGAAGGTCGTCTGAAAACCTTCAACAAAGCCGCCGAACGGATTTTGGGCATTGAATTGGTGCCGCTGTGGGGCAGCAACTGGCACGACTGGCGCGGACAATCGCCGCAGCAGACCCTGCTTGCCGAAGTGTTTGCCGCCATTGAAGAAACCGCCAATGCCGCCAAACCCGTCCAAGTCGAATACGCCGCCCCCGACGATGCGCGGATTCTTTTGGGTAAAGCCACCATCCTGCCCGACGACAACGACAACGGCGTGGTGATGGTGATTGACGACATCACCGTCCTCATCCGCGCCCAAAAAGAAGCAGCTTGGGGCGAAGTGGCGAAACGGTTGGCGCATGAAATCCGCAATCCGCTTACGCCTATCCAACTTTCCGCCGAGAGATTGGCATGGAAATTGCATGATAAATTGGACGAACAACACGCCCAAATCCTCAGCCGTTCGACCGACACCATCGTCAAACAGGTGGCGGCATTGAAAGAAATGGTCGAAGCCTTCCGCAATTACGCCCGCGCCCCGTCGCTGAATTTTGAAAAACACGATTTGAACCGTTTGGTCGAAGAAGTGTTGCTGCTGTACGAGGGCGGGGCGTGCCGCTTTGTTCCGAACTTGTCCGACAAACCGCAGCCGATTTCCGCCGATACCACAGCCATGCGGCAGGTGTTGCACAATATTTTCAAAAACGCGGCGGAGGCGGCGGAAGAGGCAGAAGTTCCGCAAGTGAATGTCAGCGTCGGTGAAGATAACGACGGACAGGTTTTATTGACCGTTTGTAACAACGGCAAAGGTTTCAGCAAGGAAATGCTGCATAATGCTTTCGAGCCGTATGTTACCGACAAGCCGACAGGTACGGGACTGGGATTGCCCGTTGTGAAGAAAATCATCGAAGAGCACGGCGGCCGCATCAGCCTGAGCAATCAGAACGAAGGCGGCGCGTGTGTGAAAATAGCCTTACCCCGATTGGTAGAAACTTATGCGTAGCAGTGATATTTTAATTGTAGATGACGAAGTAGGTATCCGCGACTTGCTCTCGGAAATCCTCCAAGACGAAGGTTATTCCGTGGCTTTGGCGGAGAACGCCGAAGAGGCGCGCCAACTGCGCCACCAAACCCGTCCCGCCATGGTGTTGTTGGACATCTGGATGCCCGACTGCGACGGGATTACCCTGCTCAAAGAGTGGGCGAAAAACGGGCAGCTCAATATGCCCGTAGTGATGATGAGCGGACACGCCAGCATCGACACCGCCGTCGAAGCCACCAAAATCGGCGCGCTCGATTTTTTGGAAAAACCGATTGCCCTGCAAAAGCTGCTCTCTACCGTCGACCGCGCCCTCAAACACGGAGAAATGCAGATGGCGGCGGGCTTGTCCTTCGACAAACTCGGCAACAGCCCCGCCATTCAAGAATTCAAGCAACAGCTTGAGCCTGCCGTGAAAAAAAGCGGCCCCGTGCTGCTCAGCGGCGAAACCGGTTCGCCGTTTGAAATCGTTGCCCGTTATTTCCACAAAAGCGGTACGCCTTGGGTCGGACTCAGCCGCGTCGAACTCATTGCCGACGCGCCTTTGGAACTGCTGCAAAAAGCATCGGGCGGCACGCTTTATCTTGGTGATGCCTCACAGTACAGCAAAAACATCCAAAACGGCATCAGCTTCATCCTCGGTAAGGCAGACCGTTACAACGTGCGCGTCATCGTCGCCGGCAGCCACGCCGCCGATGAAAGCCCGGCAGACGCCATCGCCGATGCCAAGTTGTCCGAACTGCTTTCCGGCAACGTCATCAGCATCCCGCCGTTGCGCAGCCAATCCGAAGACATCGCCTTCTTGGTCAACCAAGTCATGACCGAATTGGCGGACAGCGAAAAAATCCAGCCCGTCAAATTCAGCAACGGCTCGCTGACCGTCCTCTGCCAATACAACTGGCCGGGCAATTTCGACCAGCTCCGCAGCGTCGTGAAAAACCTGATGCTGGAAGCGGACGGACAGGAAGTCCACGAGCAGGCGGTCGTTGCCGCATTAGGGCAAAAACGTGCGACAGTCGCCACCGAAATCGTCGGCGGTTTCAACTTCAATATGCCTTTGCGCGAACTGCGTGAAGAATTGGAACGCCGCTATTTCGAGTACCACATCGCCCAAGAAGGGCAAAACATGAGCCGCGTCGCCCAAAAAGTCGGCCTGGAGCGCACACACCTCTACCGCAAACTCAAACAATTAGGCATCAGCGTTTCCCGCCGCAGCGCAGCGGAAAAAGCAGAAGAGTAGGGCGGTAGTAGGATAAGAGGTCGTCTGAAAGCATACGGTACGCCGCGGTATGCTTTCAGACGACCTTGTTTGCCATCAACACGCCCGTTTTTGTCGAATAACCAACTCACTTTTGAGGCAATGTGCGACAACCATTCAAATATAGTCGATTAACTTTAAACCAGTACGGCGTTGCCTCGCCTTAGCTCAAAGAGAACGATT
>CAUSOO010000049.1:0-17259 GCA_963533245.1 uncultured Neisseria sp. | reverse complement strand
CTCTTTGAGCTAAGGCGAGGCAACGCCGTACTGGTTTAAAGTTAATCCACTATAAGAAACATCTCAAGCAACTGGGGTAGTCTCGTCAAAGGTGTTGCTTGTTATTCCTCAACGCCCCATCAATCCTATACTTGATTTAGCTTAAAGGTCGTCTGAAAACCCATTTCAGACGACCTTCAAAGTCTCTCCACCGGCCTCACCGTATTTCTTTGGCTGCCTCTTGCTCCGCTTTGTAACGGCGCAGATAGGCAAGCGCGGCGGCTTTTTCTTCTTCGTTGCCATATTTGACATCGCGTTGGGCGCGGCGCAATTCGGCGCGCTCTTTGGCTTCTTCGATTTGCCGGTTTTTGAATGCTTCGCGGTTGTCGGAAGCAACCAGCTTGTCTTGTTGGGATTGGGCTTTCGCCATGGCTTTGGCAATCAAATCCATAGGATTGAAGGCAGGTTTGGACGCTGCTTGGGTTTCGGCTTGAATTTGCGCCTGCTTGGCTTTAACGGCGGCTTCGCGCTCAGCAAGCATGGCTTTTCGTTCCGCCTCGTCGCGCGCTTTGCGTTCGGTATGCCAATCAAAGCGGCTTTGCGCGTGTTCGGCGGCGGCGAAACGCGCTTCGGAAGAACGGCTCAGGCTGCGCGCGGCGGGGAGGTATTCCTGTTCGGAAGGTATCATGTCGATACAGTCCACCGGACAAGGCGGGAGGCAGAGTCCGCAGCCTGTGCATTCGTCGCTGATAACGGTGTGCATAAATTTGCTTGCGCCCATAATCGCATCGACAGGGCAAGCGCGGATGCAGGCGGTACAGCCGATACAGGCAGCTTCGTCTATCAAGGCGACGGCTTTGGGCTGCGTTTTGACCGGCGCAACGCGCGGCTTACCCAATAAGGCGGCAATATCCACCATCACCGCCTCTCCTCCGGGCGCGCACAGATTAACAGGCGCATCCTCGTGCAACAAAGCTTGTGCATAAGGCAGGCAGCCTTGATAGCCGCACTCTCGGCACTGGGTTTGCGGCAGCAGGCGGTTGATGGCTTGAAGGTCGGTCGGCATGGCGGATAGAGTCAAAATCGAAAGCGTGTATTTTATCGGGAAACAGCATGCAGGGAAACCAAGACCAAAATAAATAAGGTCGTCTGAAAACCTCAAAATAAAGTTTTTCAGACGACCTCTTCTATTTTCTGACTATCCGTACCGCTTCATTAGAACTTATGAACCATGCCCAAAGAAACGGCTTTTTGTTCAACAGAACCTGTTTGAGTCGGCGTCAGGCGGGTTTTGCTGCCCAGTTTCATATAGCCGGCATGAGCAAGCATCAAAGTACGTTTGCTGAATTTGTAGGAGGTACCAACTACAACTTGGTCGAATTTATCGACCAGTTTCTCGCCGCTGTTCACGCCTTTTGCCGCCCAGCCGTGAGCGTAAGTGAGGCGCGGGATCAGGTTACCGAAGGTATAACCCACGGTAACGGCTGCATCGGCAACTTTGACGGCTTCATTTTTACCGGCATCGGCAGTAATGTCAGCGCCTTTGTAAGTATTGAAATCATCGGTAAAGTAACCCAGATATTTATTTGCGCTTTCATGGCCTTTGGTATATTGCGCACCTACGCCGACAAACAGGTTGTTTTTGTCGTAGTAGCTCTCGATTTTAGCGATTTGCGCGGCTTTGGTTTTACCGTTCTTGTCGGTGTATGCGCCTTTGTAATGGCCATAGGCAAGGTTGGTGGTGAAACCGCTGTTTTCATAAGTCAAACCGGCGGTATATTGCTCTTTGCTGGGTTGTTCGTGCTTATATTTGTCGTCCGGATTGCGGTTGTCGCGTGGCGCGTAGGACGCATTGAACTTGAACCCGCCGAACGAAGGGCTGTCGTAGCGCACGGATGTGGTGCGCACACCGGTGCGGGTGTTGATGCCCAAACCCATCGCGTTGGTTTTGTACAACCACGGGTCGATGGTGTCCATCTCGTTGAGCATATTGTTCATATTGCCGACGCGGACCTTACCGAACTTGCCTTCCAAGCCGATGAAGGAATCGCGGTTGCCGAAACGCTGGCTGTTGGATTCGCCCAAAATGGAAGTGCGCTGTTCAATTTGCCAGATGGCTTTGAGGTCGTCTGAAAGTTTTTCATTGCCTTTGAAGCCGATGCGCGAGGTATTGTCATTGATACGGGTTGCGGTCGCGCTTTTTTCCGTACCTTCGCTACCTTTGATTTTCACCTGTCCGGAGGTGATGGTGCTTTTGACTTGTCCGTACAGGACAACTTCGGCGGATGCTGCAAAAGGTAGGGCTGCTGCGGTTAAAGTAATCAATATTTTCTTCATGAGTCCTCCTCGAATTTTAAAATTGAGTAAAAATACCAAATTCAATCATAATGATTTATGGATTATTAGACAACTCTTTTTATCTTGAGAAAAATTATTATTTATTTCAAATATAATTTGCATTCCAACAACACGATATCGTAGGAATCTTTAATATTCATCCTTTCTGCAATTCTGTTGGCACAATCCCTATTTTTCCCTTGCCTCAAGATTGAAAATAAGGCAAGTGCAACTTTTTTCAGACGACCTTTTCGGGTCGTCTGAATATTTTTTTGTTTATGAAGAAAACCATAGCGGAAAGCAATGAAAAAACGAAGAAATTTTCCCGTCTAACCTATTGCGCCGACAGGGATTTTGCCGTTTAATGCGAACCTGCTGAATCAAGGGCCCGAGGCATATGCCGGCCGCCCCCACAGTTAACCTTTTGTATGCGGACAGTTTGCGCTTGACTGACTGCCGCCGCTGCAACAATCCCCCCTTCCACAAAAGGACTGTACCCATGAAAAAAATTTCAATGGCGGCGGCACTCATCGGCCTCGTCTTGACTGCATGTAGCGGCGGCCAACAAACCGCCGCAGAATCTTCCGCACCTTCTTCCTATACCGCCTCCGACAAGCTCAATATCTACAACTGGTCGGACTACGTCGATCCCGCCACGCTTGAAGCGTTCGAAAAAAATACGCATATCAACGTCCGCTACGACTACTACGACAGCAACGAAGCCCTCGAAGCCAAGCTTTTGACCGGCAAATCCGGTTACGACCTCGTTGCCCCGTCCATTGCCAACGTCGGACGCCAAATCAAAGCCGGCGCGTACCAAAAAATCGACAAAAGCCAAATCCCGAACTACGCCAATATCGATGCTGACCTGCTTGCCATGATGGCAAAAGTCGATCCGGGCAACCAATACGCAGTCCCTTATTTCTGGGGCATCAACACGCTCGCCATCAACAAAAAACTGGTTCAAAAAGCCTTAGGGACGGAGCAATTGCCCGAAAACGAATGGGATTTGGTGTTCAATCCCGAATACACCAAAAAGCTGAAATCCTGCGGCATCAGCTATTTTGACAGCGCCATCGAACAAATCCCGCTCGCGCTGCATTATTTAGGCAAAGACCCGAATACCGAAAACCCTGACGATATCAAAGCTGCCGTCAACATGATGAAAAAAGTGCGTCCCGACATCAAACGCTTCACTTCGTCAGGCTATATTGACGATATGGCGGCGGGCAATCTTTGCGTTTCAGTCGGTTACGGCGGCGATTTGAACATCGCCAAAACACGCGCGCAAGAAGCGAAGAACGGCGTCGAAATCGAAGTGTTAGCACCCAAAAGCGGCGTCGGCATCTGGGTGGATTCCCTGATGATTCCGCGCGATGCCCAAAACACCGCCAATGCGCATAAATACATCAACCACACGCTCGATCCCGAAGTCGCGGCGCAAAACGGCAATTTCGTTACCTACGCCCCCGCCAGCCGCCCTGCCCGCGCATTGATGGACGCAAAATATACCGGCGACGCGTCTATCTTCCCGACCAAGGAATTGATGGATAAAAGTTTTATCGTATCGCCCAAATCAACAGATGCAAGCCGCCTGAGCGTCCGCCTGTGGCAATCGTTGAAAGCAGGCAAATAACCGTTTGATGCGTTGGAAAACTAAAGGTCGTCTGAAAATCAAATTTGGTTTTCAGACGACCTTTTTTGCTGCTATCGAACGAATTTAAAGATTATAGTGGATTAACTTTAAACCAGTACGGCGTTGCCTCGCCTTAGCTCAAAGAGAACGATTCTCTAAGGTGCTGAAGCACCAAGTGAATCGGTTCCGTACTATCTGTACTGTCTGCGGCTTCGTCGCCTTGTCCTGATTTAAAGTTAATCCACTATATTCAATAAACCGCAACTTGAAAAACAAATCAGTGCCGCATTACCTGCGCCATGTACAGATTGCGATTGCCATCCTATATCGAAAACATATTAATACACCACAAAACCCAAAATTATTTAATCACCCGATTTTCTATTCCATTAGCAACAAAAATAGAGCCATCTCCACATAATCACAAAGTATTACTTGCCGTTAAAACCAGGTTTTAAGATTTGTAAATTTGACATAGGTCAAATTATTGCAAATAATGGATTCATATAATGTTAATGTTTAGAGTATCGAATAATCGGGAACAGCCATGTCCTGCCTAAAAACGAAACACACATCAGGCATCTTGAATACGATGCTGGCGATGTTTGCCGTATTTGTCCTATTGTTTTCGACACTGCCCGCTTACGCCGAGCGTTTGCCTGACTTTTTGTCAAAAGTCCAGCCTTCGGAAATTTTTCCGGGTGCAGACCGTTATGGCAAGCCTGAAGGCAAGCCTATGGTTGCCCGTATTTATAAGGGCAACGAGCAGTTGGGCTTGGTGTATATCACGACGGACGTGGTCAATACACGCGGCTATTCGAGCAAACCGATTGATACGATGATGGCTTTGGCCAACGACGGAACGATCGCCGGTGCGAAGCTGGTCGATCACCATGAGCCGATTATGCTTATTGGTATCCCGCAATCGCGTGTGGATAAATTCATCAATAAGTATATCGGTTTGAATTTTATTAAAAATCCACCTACTCCGGGCGTTGCCCCCGGGGACATCATCAGCGGCGCGACCGTTACGCTGATGGTGATTAACGACAGTATCCAGCGTTCGTTCAAAGTTGTTGCCGGCAAATATGGTTTGGGCACTGACAAAGCCGTTCAGACGACCTCCGCCAATGCTGCGGATACGCAACAGGCTGCCGCCCCTGCAGCTCAAACCCGACCTCGCCGCGCTGTTAATCCTGACAAACAGGACATCCAATCTTGGAATGCGCTGCTGGAACAAAAAGCCATCGGTCATCTGCACATTACTGTTGACGAAATCAACAAGCTGTTTGAAAAAGGCGGCAAAGCAGGTGTTGCCGAACATGCCGAACAAGGTGCAGGCGACGATACCTTTATCGATTTGTACACTGCCGTAGTCAGCCAGCCTTCCATCGGCAAAAGCCTGTTGGGCGAGGAAGGTTGGAAAAACCTGCAAAACCGTCTGCAACCCGGTCAACAAGCTGTCTTGGTTGCCGGTGAAGGCCGTTATTCTTGGAAAGGTTCGGGCTATGTCCGCGGCGGTATTTTCGACCGTATCGAGATGATTCAAGGCGAAAACAGCTTCCGCTTTACCGACGCGCAACACGAACGCTTGGTTGACTTGGCAGCCGAAGGCGCGCCCCACTTTAAAGAAGTATCTTGGTTTACGATTCCCGAAGGTGTGGAATTCGATGCTGCCGAACCTTGGCGTTTGCAGTTGATGGTTCAACGCGTACTGAGCGTAAACGACAAAGCGTTCGTAACCGCCGATTTGGATTACGAGCTGCCTCAAGGTTACTATGTCGATGACCCGAAAGCACCGCCTGTCGAAATCAGCGCGCCAGTCGAACCGGCAGCCGCCCCTGCCGCCGACCAAGCTTCAGACACCAAAGGCATAGCCGAAGAAGCCTCTTCAAACGACGGTGCATCCAACCAACTCTGGAAACAGGTGTGGAAAGCGAAACAAGGACAAATCGCCGTAGTCGGCATCGCCTTGACCATCCTGCTTTTGGTCTTCCTGTTCCAAGACTGGATTGTCCGCTATGAGAAATGGTACGACCGCTTCCGCCTGGTATTCCTGACATTTACCCTGTTCTATATCGGCTGGTACGCTCAGGCGCAACTGTCGGTCGTCAATACGCTGACGCTGTTCTCCGCCATCCTGACCGAATTCCGTTGGGACTTCTTCCTGATGGATCCGATTGTGTTCATCCTGTGGCTGTTTACCGCCGCAACCATGTTGCTGTGGAACCGCGGTACATTCTGCGGCTGGCTCTGCCCCTTCGGTTCGCTGCAAGAGCTGACCAACCGTATCGCCAAAAAATTGGGCGTGAAACAGATTACCGTGCCGCACCTGCTGCACACGCGCCTGACTGCGATTAAATACGTCATTTTCTTCGCACTGTTGGCAATTTCCCTGTACGATTTGGGCACGGCGGAAAAATTCGCAGAAGTAGAACCTTTTAAAACGGCGATTATTTTGAAATTCGTCCGCGAATGGTGGTTTGTCGCGTTTGCCGTTACCCTTTTGGTTGCAGGCCTGTTTATCGAACGCTTCTTCTGCCGCTATCTGTGCCCATTGGGCGCGGGCATCGCCCTACCCGGCCGCTTCCGCGTATTCGACTGGCTTCGCCGCTACAAAATGTGCGGCAACCCTTGCCAAATCTGTACGCACGAATGCCCCGTTCAGGCGATTGCACCGGAAGGCGACATCCATCCGAACGAATGTATCCAGTGCCTGCACTGCCAAGTCATGTATCACCATGACACACGTTGCCCGCAAGTTGTGGCAACCAACAAGAAAAAACAAAAACAGGCGGCGGCAAAAGCCGACCCCGAAACCGCATCTGCAAAACAGCAGCCTGGGGAGCAGGTTGTGCAGTTTGTGAAAAAAGAAACCGCCCCTAAAGCCGGCGAATAATCTGAAACCCTAAAGAAATACCGGGTCAACCGTACCCACACTTATAAACATAAATACGTTTTTTCAATCGGCAGGTCGTCTGAAAACGCCGGCTGCCGAATTTTATCCAAGGAGTGTTGTATGTCAGACGAAAAATTAGAACAAAACGGCTTAAGCCGTCGTTCATTCTTAGGTACTGCCGCCGTTTCAGGCGCAGGTATTGCCGGCGCCGGTCTGTTGGGTTTGGCGGGCTGTTCCAAAGAGGGTGGCGATAAAGCCGCCGCTTCAGGTGCTGCGCCTGCCGCCAAAACCGAGTCTCATGCCTCTGCCGAACCGGGCAAACAGACTTCCGAAGTCGGTCCGGGCGAACTCGACCAATACTACGGCTTCCTCTCCGGCGGCCAATCGGGCGAAATGCGCTTGATCGGCGTACCTTCCATGCGCGAACTGATGCGTATCCCCGTGTTCAACATGGACAGCGCGACCGGTTGGGGCCGTACCAACGAGAGCCTGCGTATTTTGAATGAAAAAAATACGCCGGAAACCAACCAGTTCCTGAAAGACAGCGGCCTGCGCTGCTACCCCAACGGCGACTTGCACCACCCTCACTTGTCGTTTACCGACCAGACTTACGACGGCCGCTACGCGTATGCCAACGACAAAGCAAACAACCGCGTTTGCCGCGTCCGCCTGGACTTCATGAAAACCGACAAAATCACCGAAATCCCTAACGTTTCCGGTGTACACGGTCTGCGTCCGCAACGTTATCCGAAAACCGGCTACGTCTTTGCCAACGGCGAACACATCGTACCGGTAAGCGGCGTGGGTACTTGGAACGACGCCAAAACTTGGAATGCCGTTTATACCGCCATTGACGGCGAAACCATGGACATCGCATGGCAAGTATTGGTGGACGGCAACTTGGACAACGGCGATGCCGACTACCAAGGCAAATACTCCTTCTCCACCTGCTACAACTCCGAACGCGCCCTGACCGTACAAGGTGCTTCTTCCAACGAGCAAGACTGGTGCGTAGTCTTCAATCTTGCCGCCATCGAAGAAGGCATCAAAAAAGGCGACTTCAAAGAAGTCAACGGTGTAAAAATGCTGGACGGCCGCGCAGAAGCCAATTCCCCTTACACCCGCTACATCCCCGTGCCGAACTCTCCGCACGGCTGTAACGCTTCCCCTGACGGCAAATACATCATGCTCAACGGCAAACTGTCTCCGACCGTTACCGTATTGGACGTCAGCAAACTGGACGATTTGTTCGCCGGCAAAATCAAAGAGCGCGACGTGGTTGTCGCCGAACCCCAACTGGGTCTCGGTCCTTTACACACTGCGTTTGACGGCCGCGGCAACGCCTACACCACGCTGTTTATCGACAGCCAAATGGTTAAATGGAACATCGACGACGCCATCAAAGCCTACAAAGGCGAAAAAGTGGATCCGATCAAACAAAAACTCGACGTCCACTACCAACCCGGCCACAACCATACGACCATGGGCGAAACCAAGGAAGCCGACGGCAAATGGCTTGTATCTTTGAACAAATTCTCCAAAGACCGCTTCCTTAACGCCGGTCCGCTGAAACCGGAATGCGACCAGTTGATCGACATTTCCGGCGACGAAATGCGCCTGGTACACGACAACCCGACCTTTGCCGAACCGCATGACCTGTGTCTGGTTGCCGCTTCCAAAGTCAACCCGAAAAAAACCTGGGACCGCAAAGACCCATGGTTCTGGCAAGACGCTGTGGAACAGGCGAAAAAAGACGGTGTCGAGCTGGAAAAAGCCGCCAAAGTCATCCGCGAGGGCAACAAAGTCCGCGTATACATGACTGCCGTTGCGCCTGCGTACAGCATCCCGCAATTCGAAGTCAACCAAGGCGACGAAGTAACCGTATATGTGACCAACGTCGAAACCATCGAAGACTTGACCCACGGCTTCACTTTGGAAGGCTACGGCATCGCCATGGAAATCGGCCCGCAAGCTACCCAATCGGTAACCTTCAAAGCCGTCCGTCCGGGCGTACACTGGTACTACTGCCAATGGTTCTGCCACGCCCTGCACATGGAAATGTCCGGTCAAATGATCGTTAAACCCCGATAATCGGGTTTGACGGTTTATCACTGACTTAACGGAAAGGTCGTCTGAAAAAACTTTCAGGTCTTAGCGAAACCCGCTGCCCTCGTTTTCAGACGACCTTTTATAGCAGAACCGTTTGGACGCAACAGACTGTTCCGCTATAAAACAAAAACACGGCCCTCACAGGCAGGCATCACCGTGCCGACGCACACCGCACGAATCAGAGGAACTCCATGCACACACCCCAATTCAAAACATGGCGACGCGCTGTCCTGGCATTTATGTTCGGCGGCATGATTCAGACGACCTTTGCAGCCACCATCGACGTTTCCCCGACCGACAACCTCCCCGAAGTCATCGCGCGCGCGCAGGCAGGCGATACACTCAAGCTCGCCTCCGGCACTTACAAAACCAAACTGCTTATCGACAAACCCATCACCATCGAAGGCCCTGCCGACCGCTCCGCCAAAATCGAAGGCGACCGCACCGGCCGCACCATTGCCGTCATCGCCCCCGACGTTACCCTGCGCAACCTCACCGTCACCCGTTCCGGCATGAGCCTGCCCGCCATGGACGCCGGCATCTACCTCGAAGAAACCGCCCCCCGCGCCCTGATTGAACACAACAACATCCTCGACAACTCCGTCGGCGTGTATATCCACGGTTCTGCCGAATCCATGGTGCGCGAGAACAAAATCGTCGGCGACTCCACCCTGCGCGTCAACGAACGCGGCAACGGCGTAACCGTCTGGAACGCCCCCGGCGCGCAAGTCGTCAGCAACGACATTTCCAAAGGCCGCGACGGCATTTTCTCCAACACCAGCAAAAACAACACCTATAAAAACAACCGCTTCAGCGACCTGCGTTTCGCCGTCCACTACATGTACACCAACGACAGCGAAGTCAGCGGCAACATTTCCGTCGGCAACAACATGGGCTACGTTTTGATGTTTTCCGACCGCCTCAACGTGTACGGCAACATCGCCGTCGGCAGCCGCGACCAAGGCATCATGCTCAACTACGTCAACCATTCCGACATCCACGACAACATCATCAACAAAGCCGGCAAATGCGTTTTCGCCTACAACGCCAACTACAACAAAATCGTCGCCAACCATTTTGAAAACTGCCAAATCGGCATCCACTTCACCGCCGCCATCGAAGGCACCACCCTTTCCGACAACGCCTTCATCAACAACGAAAGCCAAGTCAAATACGTCAGCACACGTTTTCTTGACTGGGGCGAAGGCGGACGCGGCAACTACTGGAGCGACAACAGCGCGTTCGACCTCGACGGCGACGGCTTCGGCGACAGCGCGTACCGTCCCAACGGCATCATCGACCAAATCATCTGGCGCGCCCCCGTTTCCCGCCTCCTGATGAACAGCCCCGCCATCAGCATCGTCAAATGGGCGCAATCGCAGTTCCCCGCCATCCTCCCCGGCGGCGTGATCGACAGCAAACCGCTGATGAAGGCGGGCAGCAACAAAACCACCACTAAATACGAAGCCATGAAAGAACAACTGTTGCAAGAAGCCAAAACCCATCAGTCCGAATGGAGCGATGCCGAAAACGGCTCATTGAACTAAGTGGAACCGGCAAACACGTCCCCAACGTCGTCTGAAAACTCTTCAGACGACCTTGAAACCCCGACGTAGCAAGGGTTTGCCTCTCATTGCCGTACCAACGGGCATCCGCCGCAAATACCGTGCAACCCTCAACGCAGGCAACAGTCAAAAACGCCGATCCATCACCAACGTCGTCTGAAACCCCCTTTTCAGACGACCCCATACAAAGAACGCCCTTTTCAGACGACCCTCAACGTCGTCTGAAACCCATCCACACAAGGAAGCACTCATGAGCGCACACCATGTCGAATTGAGAAACGTAACCAAACGCTTCGGCGCACAAAAAGCCGTCAACCAAGTCGATTTAGTCTTGAAGGCAGGCGAAAGTGTCGGTCTTGCCGGACACAACGGCGCAGGCAAGTCCACGCTCATCAAACTGATACTCGGGCTGATTACCCCCACCGAAGGCGAAGTCATGCTGCTGGGTGAGCGCACAGGCAGCAAAGCGGGCGCGCAGTTGCGCAGCCAAATCGGCTACCTGCCCGAAACCGTCGCCCTGCACCCTTCCCTCAGCGGCATCGAAACCCTCAATTTCTACGCCAAACTCAAAAAACAGCCGCTCACCAAAAACCACGAACTCCTCGAGCGCGTCGGCATTTCCCAAGCCGCCCGCCGCCGCGTCGGTACCTACTCCAAAGGCATGCGCCAACGCCTCGCCCTCGCCCAAGCGCTGCTGGGCGAACCCAAAGTATTGCTGTTTGACGAACCCACCACAGGCCTCGACCCCGCCTCGCGCCAAATGTTTTACGAAGTCGTGCGCGAACTCAACGGACGCGGCGCCACCGTCCTCCTCAGCACCCACGCCCTCGCCGAACTCGACGGCCACGCCGACCGCATCGTTGTCATGAAAAACGGCGTCAAAGTCGCCGACGGCAGCATGGACGAGCTGCACGTCCAAAGCGGACTCCCCCTCACCGTCAACATCCGCCTCAAAGCTCCGCGTCCGTTAAGCGGACGCTGGCAGCCGCTTTCAGACGACCTCAGCTATCAGGCGCAATGTCAGGCTGAAGAACGCATGGCATTACTCAGCGAACTGGGCAACCTGTCCGACCTCGCCTACCTCGACATCCACACACCCACACTCGACGACATGTACGCACAATTCTTAAAAAGGGAGGACGTATGAACCCCGTTTGGATTATCACCGGAAAAGAAGTCCGCGACAGCCTGCGCAACCGATGGGTACTCGCCGCTTCCGTCCTGCTCGCCGCCCTCGCCCTCTCATTGGGCTTCCTCGGCAGCTCGCCGACAGGCTCGGTTAAAGTCGATCCGCTGACCGTAACCGTCGTCAGCCTCTCCAGCCTGTCCATCTTCCTGATTCCGCTCATCGCCATGCTCCTCTCCTACGATTCCCTCATCGGCGAAATCGAACGCGGCACCATGGCGCTGCTGTTGAGCTACCCCGTTTCCCGCAACCAAATCCTTGCCGGAAAATTTATCGGACACCTCATCATCCTTGCCCTTGCCACCACCGCAGGCTACGGAATCGCGGGCATCACGCTCCAACTCGCCAACGGCAGCTTCGACATTGCCGCATGGAAACCCTTTGCCCTGCTGATTGCCGCCAGCGTCATTTTGGGCGCCGCATTCCTGTCCATGGGCTACCTCATCAGCGCAAAAGTCAAAGAACGCGGTACTGCCGCCGGTATCGCCATCGGCGTTTGGCTGTTTTTCGTCGTCATCTTCGACATGGCGCTTTTGGGCATCCTTGTCGCCGATACCCAGCAAACAATCACCGCACCCGTCGTTGAAACCGTCCTCCTTTTCAACCCCACCGACATCTACCGCCTGCTCAACCTGACCGGTTACGAAAACACCGCCATGTACGCAGGTATGGCAGGTTTGAGCGAACAAATCAGCCTGACCATGCCCGTATTGCTGACCGCGCAGATATTATGGGTTATTATTCCCCTTATCTTGGCAGCAAGAATTTTTGGAAAGCGACAAATATGAAAAAGATTTTACCTGCGCTCCTCGCCGCCCTGCTCCTGAGTGCCTGTCCTAAAGAGGATGACACCCCGCCGCCTGAGCCTC
This sequence comes from uncultured Neisseria sp., assembly GCA_963533245.1. GTDB lineage: Bacteria > Pseudomonadota > Gammaproteobacteria > Burkholderiales > Neisseriaceae > Neisseria. The sequence goes on along the minus strand of CAUSOO010000049.1, from coordinate 4,679 downwards.
AGCAAATCAGCGACCGCGCCGTGGGGCACTATTGCAGCATGAACCTGACCGAACACAACGGCCCCAAAGCCCAAATCTACCTCAACGGCAAACCCGACCGCCCCGTCTGGTTCTCCACCATCAAGCAGATGTTCGGCTACACCAAGCTGCCCGAAGAGCCTAAAGGCATCCACGTCATCTACGTTACCGACATGGGCAAAGTCAAAGACTGGAGCAAACCCAATGCCGACACCGCATGGATAGACGGCAAAAAAGCCTATTACGTCATCGAAAGCGGCTTCATCGGCGGCATGGGTGCGGAAGACGCCCTCCCCTTCGCCGACAAAGCCCAAGCAGAGAAATTTGCCAAAGAAAAAGGCGGCCGCGTCGTCAGCTTCGACGAAATGCCCGATTCCTACATCTTCAAATAATCCCTTCCCATCAAAAAGGTCGTCTGAAAACCTTATCCATCAGGTTTTCAGACGACCTTTTTATATAGTGGATTAACTAAATCAGGACAAGGCGACGAAGCCGCAGACAGTACAGATAGTACGGAACCGATTCACTTGGTGCTTCAGCACCTTAGAGAATCGTTCTCTTTGAGCTAAGGCGAGGCAACGCCGTACTGGTTTAAAGTTAATCCACTATACCTGCGGTCTTAATCAGGCGATTCAGTTCAAATCACAAAATCCATCGCCGTACCTTGCAAACTCTGGTCCATGTCCGCCGACGGGGTTTTGACCGAACGCCCCACCGGTTTGGCAGGTACGCCGACGACGGTGATTGACGACGGTACGTCCGCAACGACCACGCTGCCTGCGCCGATTTTGGAATTGTCGCCGATGCGGATGTTGCCCAATATCGAAGCGTTCGCGCCGATCATCACGCCGTCGCCGATTTTCGGGTGGCGGTCGCCGCCTTCCTTGCCCGAGCCGCCGAGCGTTACGCCGTGCAGGATGGAAATATTGTTGCCCAACACGGCGGTTTCGCCGGCGACGAAACCGGTGGCGTGGTCGAGCATCAGCCCATGACCGAAACGGGCGGCGGGGTGGATATCGACGCCGAACACTTCCGACATGCGGTTTTGCAGGAAATACGCCAGCGTTTTGCGGCCGTTTTGATAGAGCCAGTGGTTGATGCGGTGCGCCTGAATGGCGTGGAAACCTTTGAAATACAAGAGCGGCAGCGAATATTCGTCGCAGGCGGGGTCGCGTTCGTAAATGGCTTTCAAATCGGCTTCGACGCAGTTGCTGATGCGCGCGTCGCTGCCCAATGCCTGCTGGTAGATTTCAAACAGGGCGCGCACGTCCATAATCGGGCTGCCGAGTTTGCTGGAAAGGTGGTAGGCAAGGACGGAATCGAGCGAGTCGTGGCGCAACACGGTTTGGTGCAAAAAGCTCGCCAGCATCGGTTCGGCTGCGGCTGCGGCTGCGGTTTCTTCGCGGATGGTGTGCCAGAGGTTGAAATCGGTTGTGTTCAGGTGGTCTTTTTTCATGTCGGGGGTCGTCTGAAAATAGGATGGTGTCGGCGTATCTTACCTTTTATCAACGATTTGCGATAGCGCATTGCGGAATATGCTTATGATGGTTTCCGTGTGCTTGAAGTTTTTTCAGACGACCTTATATAAAGTAGCATTCGATTCAAACCATTCCAAAGGATGCATGAAATGAGCGAACATCACGAACAATATCAACACGAAACCGAAGAGGCGGTAAACGCAGAAGCCGCCCAAGCCCCCAATACCGAACAGCCCGAAGCTGCCGAACCGCCGACTTACGAAGAATTGCAGGCGCGTATCGCCGAGTTGGAAGGACAGTTGAAAGACAGCGAGCTGCGCGGTTTGGCGAACGAGCAAAACCTGCGCCGCCGCCATCAGCAGGAAATTGCCGATACGCACAAGTTTGCCGGACAAAAATTCGCCGCCGAAATGCTGCCGGTCAAAGACTATCTCGAAATGGCGCTGCTCGACCAAAGCGGCAATTTCGACGCGCTGAAAATGGGTGTGCAAATGACGCTGAACGAATTGCAAAAAGCGTTTGACGCCACACACATCAAAGAAATCAACCCGCAGCCCGGCGACAAACTCGACCCGAACCAACATCAAGCGATGCAGGCGGTCGTCAGCGAGCAAGAGCCGAACACCATCGTCAGCGTCATGAAAAAAGGCTACACCCTGTCCGACCGCGTATTACGTCCCGCAATGGTTGTCGTGGCGAAACAAGAATCCTGAAGGCACCGCTTGATAAAGTTTATCAAGCATAAAATTTTCAGACGACCCTTCCCCGTCCCTCAAACCCCAATCCCGCTTTTGGAAAATCATTCCGATGATGCCCAATCGGAAAAGAAAGACAAGGTCGTCTGAAAAACAAAATACAATCCTGTGGATAAATAGTTTAGCTTGTTGAATTTTATATAAAAAAAATTTCAACAAAACCCTTGAAAAAATATCGGGCAACCTTATTTACAGGTCAACGGAACAAAATGTTCCACACAATTATTAATTTAGAAAAATCTTTTTAGGAGCAACATCAATATGGCAAAAGTAATCGGTATCGACTTAGGTACAACCAACTCTTGTGTATCCATCTCTGAAAACGGTCAAACCAAAGTTATTGAAAACGCAGAAGGCGCACGCACTACGCCGTCTGTCGTCGCTTATCTGGACGGTGGCGAAGTCCTCGTCGGCGCACCGGCAAAACGCCAAGCCGTAACCAACGCTAAAAACACCATCTACGCTGTCAAACGTTTGATCGGTCATAAATTTGAAGACAAAGAAGTCCAACGCGACATCGAATCCATGCCTTTCGAAATCATTAAAGCCAACAACGGCGACGCATGGGTGAAAGCGCAAGGCAAAGAGCTGTCTCCGCCGCAAGTTTCCGCAGAAGTCCTGCGTAAAATGAAAGAAGCCGCCGAATCTTATTTGGGCGAGAAAGTAACCGAAGCCGTGATTACCGTTCCGGCCTACTTCAACGACAGCCAACGTCAAGCCACCAAAGACGCAGGCCGCATCGCCGGTTTGGACGTAAAACGCATCATCAACGAGCCGACCGCAGCTGCTTTGGCATTCGGTATGGACAAAGGCGACAACAAAGACCGCAAAGTAGCCGTATATGACTTGGGCGGCGGTACCTTCGATATTTCCATCATCGAAATCGCCAACCTCGACGGCGACAAACAATTCGAAGTATTGGCCACCAACGGCGACACTTTCTTGGGCGGCGAAGACTTCGACCAACGCCTCATCGACCACATCATCGCCGAGTTCAAAAAAGACCAAGGCATTGATTTGAAACAAGACGTGATGGCATTGCAACGCCTGAAAGAAGCTGCCGAAAAAGCCAAAATCGAATTGTCCAGCGGCCAGCAAACCGAAATCAACCTGCCGTACATCACCATGGACGCAACCGGCCCGAAACACTTGGCAATGAAAATTACCCGCGCCAAATTCGAGAGCTTGGTTGAAGACCTGATTGCCCGCTCTATCGAGCCTTGCCGCACCGCATTGAAAGATGCCGGCTTGAGCACCAGCGACATCGACGACGTGATTTTGGTCGGCGGTCAGTCCCGTATGCCGAAAGTGCAAGAAGCCGTTAGAGACTTCTTCGGCAAAGAACCGCGCAAAGACGTGAACCCTGACGAAGCCGTTGCCGTAGGCGCAGCGATTCAAGGCGAAGTATTGAGCGGCGGCCGCAGCGACGTATTGCTGCTGGACGTAACCCCTCTGTCCCTGGGTATCGAAACCATGGGCGGCGTGATGACCAAGCTGATTCAGAAGAACACCACCATCCCGACTAAAGCGTCGCAAGTGTTCTCTACCGCCGAAGACAACCAAAGCGCAGTAACCATCCATGTACTGCAAGGCGAACGCGAACGCGCCTCCGCCAACAAATCTTTGGGTCAGTTCAACTTGGGCAACATCGCACCCGCACCGCGCGGCATGCCGCAAATCGAAGTAACCTTCGACATTGACGCCAACGGTATCCTGCACGTTTCCGCCAAAGACAAAGGCACAGGCAAAGCCGCCAATATCACCATCCAAGGTTCTTCAGGTTTGAGCGAAGAAGAAATCGAACGCATGGTGAAAGATGCAGAAGCCAACGCCGAGGAAGATAAAAAACTGACTGAATTGGTCGCTTCCCGCAACCAAGCCGAAGCCCTGATTCACTCCGTGAAAAAATCTTTGGCCGACTACGGCGACAAACTCGACGCAGCCGAGAAAGAAAAAATCGAAGCCGCGTTGAAAGAAGCCGAAGAAGCCGTGAAAGGCGACGACAAAGCCGCTATCGATGCCAAAGCCGAAGCACTGGGTGCAGCCAGCCAAAAACTGGGCGAAATGGTTTACGCACAGGCACAAGCCGAAGCCCAAGCAGGCGAAAGCGCACAAGCCGAACCGTCTTCCGCCAAGAAAGACGACGACGTGGTAGATGCCGACTTTGAAGAAGTAAAAGACGACAAGAAATAATTGAGGTCGTCTGAAAAAAGCGCGAATCGCAAGGTTCGCGCTTTTTTTGTTTTTTGCTTGATGTGATGTTTTCAGACGACCTCTTGAGATGCGGCATTTCCATTTAAAAGCAAAACGCATCCGATATCCTGCCTTATAGTGGATTAACTTTAAATCAGGACAAGGCGACGAAGCCGCAGAAAGTACAGATAGTACGGAACCGATTCACTTGGTGCTTCAGCACCTTAGAGAATCG
>CAUSOO010000048.1:0-17807 GCA_963533245.1 uncultured Neisseria sp. | reverse complement strand
AAAACTGCACCTTGTGAGTTGGAGGGGATGTGTCCAACTTTTGGGGTGCAGTTCATTTCGCTCCAACCTTTTTCAGACGACCTTTTCCATCAAACAGGTGTAGAAATGAAGATATTGATTTATTCAGTTTTACTTCCCATCAGCTTGTTTGTCCTGCTCCATCTCATCGGCTTAATGCTCCCCCAAACACGCCGACTCAGCAAAACAACCATATTCGATGCACCGATAAACCGTGTCTACCAAACCATTACCGACAATCAACATTGGCAATACCGCTCTTCTTTGGACAATTTACAAATTATCAGCCAAGAAAAGATGAAAAAATAACCGCTCGAAAGCGGTTAGATTTTATAGTGTGACGGAGAGACTAAAACTGAATGCTTAAGATTCTGATATTTATATATATTATTTTCAGCAATCATCAAAATACCCCCAAATATACCCCCTATTTGTCAAAGTCAAAACTTTTTGGGCGTGTTTTGTAGCTCTCATGATACACATTCCCTCGCGCTTGGTCGTCAAAAAATTGCGGGGGCAATCGGCGGCTGTCATCTCGGATTATCCCACTTCTTCCCGCATTATCCCGATTCAGAAAAAAAACGCTATATATACACACAAAGGTGTCGTTACCGTCGTTACCGTCGTTACCGCGCCCGCAAACCCTTACGGGGCAAGGATTTCACGGTAACGACATCAAAAAATCTGTGTCGTTACCCGTCGATACTTACAAATTCTTACACGATAAGTCTATGAAAAGAAAAGGGTAACGACGGTAACGACACGGTAACGACATAAAAAAGAGGGGTGTCGTTACCGCTTTTTCTTCATGTTTTATATTTATATTCATGTACTTATATATTGTAAAGTTTTGTGGTAACGACGGTAACGACACTTTTTTGTGTTCCTATATAGGTTTTTTTCGGCGCGGACGGCGGGCTGTTTCGGGTGGCGGTATGGCTTGACGGCAAAATTTGAACGCTAGCGGGGTAAATTTGCGGAATTTGGCGGGTTCTGCTGTTTGGGTATAGGTAGATATAGGCAGACAGGGAAATGCCCGCATTTCGCAAATTTGGCGGTTTTATGTTTTAAGGTCGTCTGAAATTGACGGGTAAAAACCGCAAACGCAAAAAAGCCCGCCTGAATGTTCGGGCGGGCTTGGTTTATTCGTCGGTATCGGGCGGGGCTTCCCCTGCTAAGACGTAAAAGCGGCTAATTGCGCCTTTCCGTTTTCGTTGGTGCGTCCAGCCCCTTTGATTTTCGGGCTTTTTCAGCCATCGGATAGCGTGGAGGACTTCGCATACTTTCTGCCTGTCAAAATCTTGGCAAATCTCGGTTTCAAAAGTAACGGGAATTATCCAATATTCATCCGTTTCCCCCTCTTGTCGTCTGTATCCTGCATGGTCGCGGTTTACGGTTTGGCTGTTCCAATCGGAAAAGCGCATAGACAGGGCGTTTATATCCATGAATGCCGCTGCCTGTCCGATAATGGCGCGGTCTTCGTATTTGCCGCCGCCCGTCCGTTCGTGCCAGTCTTCAAAGCATTGTTTGATGGCGGCAATTCCGCCGCCTATGGGTAACGGTATCAGGCGGGCGCGGGCGGCAAGTTCCAGCGCGGCGGCGGTGGCGGCTAGGCGTAATGCTACGGTTCGCGCCTGTCCATTCAATGCGGGCAGGGTCTGCATGAAGTCGTCTTGCAAGGCGCGGGCGGTAGCTACGGATTCAGGGGTATTTTGTATCAGAGCAATCAGGGCGCGCCCCAATGTGCCATAGTTTGCTGCTGCTGATTGGTTGATGTGTTCGCTCAATAATGCCCCGCTCTCGAAGTCATGCAAAGTGTCGTAAATGCCTAATCCTTTCCCTGCATTGCTGGGGATAGACGGCAAGCGGGCTGCCTGCCCTGCCTGCCATTTTTCGCCACCGCGCTCTACGAAGTTCTCAAGCGGCTTTTCCCCTGTGGAAAACAATAAGACTTTCCAGCGGGTCGATTCTCGGTTGCCGCCGTCTTTCGCGCCCTGAACTTTGGATATACCGTTGATAACTGAATAGGCTGTGTGGGCTACTTGGCGGGGGTTTGCCTGCCCGATTTCGTCCAATACAAGCAAGCCGTCATTACGGGCGTTGGCTAAGTTGCTGAATCCGTGTGCCGTGCCTGTCCAAGTTTGCATAAGGGCGGCGGGGTTTCCCCATACGCTCAATGCGGCGCGGGCAGCGGTAGATTTGCCGTCGCGTGAATCGCCGAAAAGATGGAATCCGCCCGCTTCCAATCCTAAAAGCTCAATCAGGGGCGCGGCTAGTGCTGTTCCAACTGCAAGGCAAAGACGGCTGTTTCCTGTCAGGTGTTTGCCGATGGCGGCGTTCCAGTCGTCCAGCGTTCCCGCTGGGGCGTATGCGGCGGCTTGGCTTTTATCGCCGTTGTAAATGGTTTTTGCCTGTCCTTTTGGGGCGTGTTCGGGCTGTATGGTTTCGCCGCTGGGTAAGATGTAGGCGTTGCCATGCCAGCCTGCTTGTGCGGTTACGGTGTATGGGGTGTCCTGCCCGTCGGTTTGTAGGTAGTCTGCCAGTCTTTCGCGCTTGGCTCTGCCCGATAAGACAGTCAAACCGTATGACTGCAAACGCTGCCAGCCTTGATTTGTGCCTATATCGGCGGCAGACAGGGCGGCTTGTTTGGTTTGGCGGGTCAGGCGGTCTCTGTATTCGATAATGCGGTAATGATTGCCGCCGCCGTCTATGCCGCGCCCGATAAGCCGTATCGGGTCGGAAAGCCAAAGCGGGGCGGCTTCGCTCGTGTTGCCGTCTTTATCGGTCTTTACGCCGATGAAGTAAACGCCGTTTTTCGTGCATTCGTAACGGGGTTTAATGGTAAAGGTTTCAAATTCCGACAGCGTATCATTTGCGGGGGCGGCGGCTTGGCTGTCGTTTTTGCTTTGGTGTAACATGGCGGTATCCTTGAATGGAAAATGTAGCTTTCGGTCGTCTGAATCAGGTTTCAGACGGCTTTTTTTTGTCTGCTTGGCGGGTGTTGTATTCGTCCAATGCGTCGAATCCTGCCGTATCGCTCTGCCATATGGAGGCGGTCAATCCGTCGGAAATGGCGCGGCGGGCTAGGCTTTCGGCGGCTTTGATTCCTGTCTTGCTGTTGTCGTTGTCAGCGGCGATAAACAGGGCGCGGGCAGTTGGCGGATATTGCCAGCGGGTCATGCCGATAGCGGACAGGGTGGCAACGGCGGGAATACCGAACAAGGCGCGGGCAGCTAGGGCGGTTTCTATGCCCTCTGATACCAAAATCCGCCCGTCCTTATCGGGGGCGGCTAGGGCTACGGCTGCCCCGCGTAAGGCTTCGGGGTATCGCGCCCGCATTTTCTTGGCGGGCAAGGCTTCGCCCGTTTCGGGGTGGGTTGCGTTCAGTTTGTGCCAGCGGCGCGGGTCGTCTGAATCGGGGGCTAGATAAGTCAGGTGCAAACCTTGAAGACTGCCGCCCATGTCGGTAACGGTGGCTATCATGGCGGGGTAGTAACCAATCAGCAAAGGGGCGGCGGTGTGTCCGTCAAGGGCGCGTAAGGCGTAAAGGGAAAGTGCGGAATGAAAACGGATTGCGCCGCCTGTCCATTGCCAAGAATCAGGCGGCAAGCCGCGTGATTGAAGATACAGGCTGGCGGGGTCGTTCCCATCCAACGGGCAGGCTTCATGCCATGTTTTCAGCAAGGCGGGCTGTTTGTCCTGTATCGGCGCGGCGGGTTCTGACGGCAAGGGGCGGCGGGCTTGGTATTGCCCCGCTCTGTCGTCTGAAAAGCCCAAAACGGCGGCTACTTGGCGGGCTGCTTCCTTGAAGTCATAGCCGAAAACCAACATCAACAAATCAAAGCCGCCGCCGCCTTGCGGGGTGCATTGATTACAGATAAAGCCGCCCATTCCCTGATGGTCGGTGTAGCGGTAGCGGTCTTTGCCGCCGCAATACGGACAGGGGCAATGGCGGCGCGTGTTCAAATAACGGGGGTCTATGCCTAATGCGGAATGGATTTCCTGCCAGCGTCCATGCGCGGCGGCTTTGAGGTCTGCAAGGTCGTATTTCATGGCGGCTTCCACTACTTGGGGGCAGGTTCTAAAACGATTCCAGCGGTCGGGTTTTCCGTCCAGTCGGCGGGGTATTGCTGGGTCTGTTCGGGCAGGTTTTCAGGCTGTTTGGGCGTGGCAATTTGGGCGCATGAATGGATAAACAGGGTAACGGCAACGGACACGGCAAAGCCGAAAAGAAAGTTTTTCCGTTCCTCTCGGACAATACGGGAGGCGGTTTTGTTGGTTTCGATTTTTGGGGCTGAAATAGCGGTTTTCATGGCATTTTGCCTTTCAGGTATATCTACCCTTACCCGCCGCATAAAACGCCCAAACTTTGAGAAATTGGCAGGCTGGCGGCTGAATAAGGTTGTAGTTTGCCTGCCGATATGCTCAAAACGGCATATCGGCGGCTGTCAAGGGAGTAAAGGGGATTTTTAGATGGGATTCAGACGACCTTTAGCAGCTTTCCCATTCGCCCTGTTTGGCGGGTTTGGCGGTGCTGCTGGGTTCGTTCAAGCGGCGGCGTGAAGATTGCAACGTGTCATTGATGGACGCAAAGGCTTTCATTGCGCCGCCCGCTATCAGCAAGCCGCCGCATAAGGCGGGGTTGTCGTTGGTTTTCAGATAGTCGATTCTGTCCGCACCAAGCATTTCAAGGGCATTGCCAAGATTATATAAAGCTGCCTGCATATTGCCGTGTAAAGCGTCAATATCGTCAGCGTTCAGCCGTCCTTGTTGGGATTGTTCGCGGATAGTTTTTTCTGCAATATTGAGAAAGGCTGATAAGCCGTCTAATGTGAATTGATATTGCGGGGTGTTGGCGGTTTTCATGCTTCGCCCCCTACTTCTGCAACAAGTGCTTTCAGGTCTTCGGCGGGATAGTCGATAGAAAACGCTAGGGCTGAATAATCATGTATGTTTTCAGCTTGGAAAAGAAGATAAGACAGATTGGACAAAGCGCGCGCGGCGGCTTCCAGTCTGTAGAATTGGTCTTCGTTGAGGGAATATGTACCCGTTTTGGGATTGTAGGTCATGATGTTGTTACCTTTCTGATTGGCTATACCGCCTTTCCGTTCTCACACGGTGGGGCGGCGGGCAAAGGGCAAAGTGTGAGAAACTGGCAATCAGAACCAGCGGGCATAAAGCCCTCTTTGCCCCTGCCTGCCATTGAAAAAGGTAAAACAGGGGGAATGCAAGATAAGAAAATGCCGCTTGGGGTATTCGGGCTATCGGGTAGCTCTGATACTCTTTGGGCGGCTTACTTGCCTGATTGGTTTCAGCTTCTCACGGCTGTCCGTCCTATTGAAGACGACAGACGCATTATTGCCCTTTACGCTTGAGGGTGTCAAGCGTTTTGTCATACCAATGCGCTGAATTTTGGCGGCGGCTTTGGTAATAACAGGGTAACGCCTTATTTTGACTGAATTTTATCTTGTCGTTTCGGGCTAATCGGGCGCGGCTTACCATGTTCTTTTCACTCCCCCTAAGTTGTATTTTGTCCCAATCAAATCAACTAAATCCATGTGATGTTTGCCGTAACGCTGGGCGTTTTCGTTTGCCCATCCAATCAGCGGGCGGCGTTCCGCGCTATGGCTGCCATCGTCAAAGGCTTCTGCTTTGTATTCGTCGGTCTTAGTGTAGGCTTCCCATTCTTCGCAAATCAAAGCCTTGCCGTCTTTTTCAAGTTCTTTGGGGTCAAGTGTTCTATACATGGCGGCAAGGCGGATAAAGCCGCTTCTTCCATAGTCCATATTTTCAGCCAGCGCGTCGGCAAATTCAGGGCTGATTTTCTCTTTGATTGCGTTATAGATTTTTACGCGCTCTTCACTTCCAAAATAGTTTTCTTTTGTGGGGTTTGGCAACGTCCGCACCGAACCGCAAAAAGCATATTCAAGATGGAGGGCAAGGACATCATCTTCACTGTAACCATATCGGCGCATTGCCAGTGTGAATTGCTCGTCCTCTTTGAGTTTGCTCAAATACTTATCCTTGTTCTTCTCGATAGCCAGCTTATGAAGGGCGGGCAATGTTTCGCGTTGTCGGGCAAGTTCGGGTTTCGCTCTGTCTGTATAAATCAGGTATGACATATTTTTTCCTTAAATCATGTAGTTAGTTAAATGAACGCTTGATTGAATAGCGGATTGCACGAATACTTAAATCATATTTTTCCTGCAAATAATCAACGATTTTTAAATCAGAAATGCCCTGTCGTGCCATTTCGTCATAATCTTTTAAAATCGCCATATCCCTTAATCTTGCGCGGGCATCCTTGCATTTTGGAACGATGAATAAATTACGTTCATAGTGTCGAAAGATAGAAAGGATAATCTTTTCTGCCGCGTCTTTACCGATGATGGAATCTAATTTCTCTCTCAATAATCGGCTTTGTTTCGAGTCTCTTAGTCCGTTGGTAACAGGTAGGCGTTTGCCTGCATAGTCATTAAGCAAAATCAAGGCTTTATCCAGTCCAAGCACGGTAATTAATTCATGTGCAAGCGGTGGTAAAACATCCTTGATAATCGGATAGTTATCATGGGTAATTTGTATCTTTGAAAGCTGCATTTGTTATGCTCCAGTCTCAATATTCAACACTTCATTGCCTGATACGGTTTTGATACCGTCTATCGGCGTTTTCAGTTTGCCGATTTCGGCAAGAATGGCGGGTTTGTTTAATTCTTCCTTTACACGGATAAAGCGGCTCAAGCGGCGGCGTTTCAGTGCGGCAATAATGGTTTCTGTATCGCCTGTAATTTCCAGTTTGTCAGGCTGTTTGCGCCATTTCAGACGACCTTTGCCAATTGCGGCAGTCTTGGTTTTCCCGTTGTCGGTAAGCTCGGCACGGTGGGCGGCGGCATAGTCGGCAAGGGCGACGCGGATAGCGGCTTGTTCGTTTGCCAGCGGGTCAATATCGGCGGCGTGTTTATCGGCTAATGCCTGAATCTTGGCTTTATACTTTGCTTCTTTTGCCGCCTGCTGTTGTTCCAGCTTTGCCAAGCGGCTGAATGCGGCTTCTGCTTCTTTCATGGTTTGATAGGCGGGCTTCATGCTTTTGCTCCTGTGTTTTCACGTTGGGCGGCGCATTTTTCGATATACTCCGTGATTTCGCTTTCAATCCAGCCCGTAACATTGGCTGATACCTTGATGGGCTTTGGAAAGGCGGGGTTGTAATGGCGGCTTTTGGGGTTTGTCATGTTCCAGATAGTCGCTGTTGACACACTTAAACGGCGGGCTAAATCTTTAACGCGGATTAATCCCAATGGGCTTTGATGATTCATGCTTGTTTTCCTTATGCGGCGTTTGATGTTCTTTTTTTAGGAAAACACACTTTTCATTTCCTCGCTAGATGTATGATTGCACAAGAAAAAATTGCATTAGCTTTTGCACTCGTTTAGAAGTCATTTAGAATATTCGTAGATTGAAAATAGAAAATTTTGATGAAAAATGATTAAAAAAAATTTTTAGCGGGCTTGTGCGGTTTTCTAAAACAGCCCTGAAAACGATTTCAGCGTGTTTGTCTGATTAAGTAATTCGATATTCCACTAACTAAAAATAAAGCAAAAGAAAAACCCGTCTGATTCACTTTTCAGACGAGTTTTAATCGGCTATATCTGCCCGATTGGGTGTCTTTTTTCGGTCATGGGTGGGTTGGTATCAGTTTTGAAATGCGATTTAACTGCCTTATTCCGCTTCATGCGGGCTTATCCCGTCTAAAATTCAGCGCGGCAAAATTGATATAAGCGCGCAAAAAGTGCATTTTATTTGTCAAAACCTATTACAAAACTGGCAAAATCAAGCATTTAACGCATGATTTTGATGTATTTTTTGCCTAACTAGGTCGTCTGAAAGCTGGAATGACAAAAGCCGCCTTTTCGGGCGGCTTTACTAGGTGGCTGTTAAATACAGGATACGGAGTTATTCCCCCGTTTCAATCAATCGCAATGCTTGGTGGTATCGTTCCCGCAAAAAATCGCTATACCATTGCATAAACTCTTTGCGCTCGTTCAGATAATCGGCGCGGTTGTAGGCGGCGCGGATTTTGTTGTTTTCAATATGGGCAAGTTGTCGTTCTATCGCGTCAGGGTTGAAGCCTTGTTCATTCAAAACGCTGCTTGCAAGGGAACGGAAACCATGCGGGGTTACTCTGCCTTTGTAGCCCATGCGCTCAATGATACGACCTATTGTTGCATCGCTGATAAAACCGTCCGTCTTGGTACGGCTCGGAAACAGAAACGGCGTATTGCCTGTAAGCTCTTTCAGTTCTGCCAAAAGTTCGAGCGTCCAGTCAGCCAGCGGCACGGCATGGGGCGGTTTAGGCGCGGTCTTCTCGTGTTTCATACGCTGGGCGGGAACTGTCCATACTGCCGTGTCAAAGTCTATTTCATTCCATTGCCCGCCCCTTAGTTCCGTGCTTCGTAAAAAGGTCAGCATATTCAAAATCAGGGCTATTCTGTTTTGCGGCTCAATCTCTGCCAGTATCAGGCGGCGGAAAAACTCGGTCAGTTCTTCACGGCGCAAAGCGGGGCGATGGTCGGTCTGCTTGGCGGGGATGTATTTCCGCAATGAATAGGCGGGGTTGGTTTCCACAATCTCAAGCATGACAGCATAGTCAAATATTGCCCCTGTCCATTCCCTGATTTTTTCAGCGGTATTGTTCACGCCCCGCGCCATCACGCCATCAATAACCGCCTTAATATCGCTTACCCTGATTTCCTGTATCGACATTGCGCCGATGACGGGGAATACGTCGGTTTCAAAATATCTCAACACGCGGGCGGCGTGGTTTTCTTTCCAGCGGATTAGGTTGTCAGAATGCCAGCGGCGGGCGATTGATTCAAAAGTATTAAGGGCGGCGGCTTGCCGTTCCCGCTTTTCCTGTTGCTTGGCTTCGCTGGGGTCTTGCCCCGATACAAGCAAGCGGCGGGCATTTTCGGCGGCTTGGCGGGCTTCTGCTAGTGATACAGTCGGATATTTTCCGATAGTCAGTGTTTTCTCTTTGCCGTCTATACGGTATTTCAAACGGAAAACTTTCCCGCCTGCTGGGGTAACTTCAAGATACAATCCGCCGCCGTCGAACAGCTTGGTCTTTTTCCCTGTTTCGGCGGGCTTGGCATTTTTGATTTGTCGGTCATTCAGCGGCATGGTGGGGGTATGTTTTAGGGGGTATTTTCAGATACCCCGAATCATACCCCCTGATTTTGGTTGATTCAATTAGATTAAATTAGACGGCGTTATGCAGCCAAAAAGAAAACATCGGGATATAAAGAAACCTGAAACCCTTGCATTTACAAGGATTGGTTAATGGCGTTAGACGGGATTAAATGAAAAAAAACGCTTAGAATTTCTAAGCGTTTTTGTATGTTGGTGCGGACGGAGAGACTCGAACTCTCACACCTCTCGGCGCCAGAACCTAAATCTGGTGCGTCTACCAATTTCGCCACGTCCGCGCGATGAAACTGTGGATTATACACAAAGTATCCTGCTCTGCAAACAACCTTTAGCTTGAAATTGCTTTATTCCGACCGATATAATGGCAGGTCGGTTATCTGCCGGAACACACTAATATCAAAGAGGAACATCATGCCTGTTTTACTGATTCAGGATTTTTTACAGACACAGGGTTTGAAGCTTTCTTCAGACGACCTCCGTATTGCTTATCTGACCGCGAAGACGGTGATGGATATGGGCAATGCTTCGATTGACCGCTCGGTTTTGTGGCGTGAGGAAGACGGTTGGAAGCTGGCAGACCATATTGAAGAAACGCCTGAAAACGAAGTTTTGCTCAAACAGGTTTTCATGGCTTTGGATTCGGTATTCAGCCGTGCAACAGCCGTCAAAAGCGCGGCGGTTTACATCCACCTTCTGGGCGAACCGCATGCAAGGCTGGTTCGTATCTCGGCGCAAGGCGAGCCTTTGGAGAACCTGTTGGCGGTGCATGAAGAAAACGGTACGGTTTACCTTGCCTGCCGTACGGCGCAAAGCGGTTGGATGAATATTGCCAACGATATAGCTTATTGGCTTTCACTGGACGAAATCCAAGGCAGTCGGAACGAGGGCAGCGGAAGCCAGTTGTCCATCCCTGTGGCAACGCAAAACGGTACGGTTTTGGGCGTGGTTCACGTTGAATTTGCCGATAAAGATCAAGCCGATGACGCAGCCCAAACAGATTGGTCGGCGCTGGCGTTGGCACTTGCCGAGCCGCTGAAAGCATTGGCAGGCATCGAAGACAAGGAAGAAGAGCATGAATAACACCTTGAAATTCGTTGCTTCCTGCCGCCTGCCGACCGAATGGGGCGACTTCACTATGCACGGTTTTGAAGAACCGAGCGGACAAGAACACATCGCTTTGACGATGGGCGATTTTTCAGACGACCTCCCCGTTCTGACCCGCATCCATTCCGAATGTTTGACCGGAGATGCCCTGTTTTCCAAAAAATGTGACTGCGGCCCGCAGCTTGAAGCGGCGATGAAGGCGGTTCAACAAGAAGGGCGCGGTGTCATCGTTTATTTGCGTCAAGAAGGGCGCGGCATCGGCTTAATCAACAAAATCCGTGCCTATAAACTTCAAGACGAGGGGATGGATACGGTCGAAGCCAACCTCGCACTCGGACTGCCCGTTGACGCACGCGACTTTACGCTTGCCAAGCAAATCTACGACCATCTGAATATCCGCGCCGTCAAACTGTTGACCAACAATCCTGAAAAAATTCAAACGTTGAAAGATGCAGGTATCAATGTTGTCGAACGTATTCCGCTCCATGTCGGTGAGAATGTTGAAAACGAACGTTATCTGCACACTAAAGCCGATAAATTGGGGCATATGATTTTTGATTGAGATAATACTAAACTTATTTATTATTTATATTCAAATAAATATATTTATCTTGAAACAAACGGCTTGCCCTGATAGAGGTTTTTTGGTTTAATCCCGAGTTCTCGGGTGATTAGCTCAGTTGGTAGAGCGTCTGCCTTACAAGCAGAATGTCGGCGGTTCGACTCCGTCATCACCCACCAGGTTTCCTTTCATTGTTGCAAAACAATGATGCGCGGTGGTAGCTCAGTTGGTTAGAGTACCGGCCTGTCACGCCGGGGGTCGCGGGTTCGAGCCCCGTCCGCCGCGCCAAATTTTAAAAAGCACCGATTTGTCGGTGCTTTTGTTTTTTAGTTGCTGCATTTTAAATATTGGGTACTCAATCTAAAAAAAGGTCGTCTGAAAACCGAATACAGTTTTCAGACGACCTTAATCTCAAAAAGCTTTATTTATGACCATATTCAGCAATATATTGGGCAATTGCAGCTTCAGGGTTAGCAGCGTTAATAAGTTGAGGTAATTCTACATAACCGTGTTTAACCAGATTTTTTTCACGCAAAGTATTACCGAACATGCCAAACGCAAGAAAAACACTGAAACCAAGAAGACTGTTGATTGCCCTCAACAATTCATTCTGACCAGCTAATAAACTTAACACAACAAACGTGACAAGAATTCTAATTCCCAAACCCCACATTTGTTTCACACAAGCCCACATAGCCCAAAAGAAAAATGCAGGCCAAGACCAGCCTTGTTTGACCGCCTCGTACTGGTTCATAGGATCTTTAAAAATCTTGTAAAGTCTCATTAAACACCTTGCCTTTATGCCTTAAAACGTTAGCGTCATGATTCTATCAGAATACATTAACAAGTTGAGTCATTACAAGATAAAAGGTCGTCTGAAAACCAAATGCAGTTTCAGACGACCTTTCATTTACTTACACAATCCCAACCTTATCACTCAGCCCAGTTTTTCTTCTTACTGGTTTTGCCTATACCCGGATTGAAGCTGTTGGTCGGGTCGAGTTTGCGGTAGAACTGCTTGAGCGCAGGTTTGGCCTCGTATAAATGGCCGACGTTGTGTTCGGCGGGATACTGCGCGCCGCGTTGGTCTAAGAGATGAAGCATTTCGTGTTCCAATGCCATGCAGTCGTTGCCTTTTTTGATGATGTAATCCTGATGGAAAACGTGGCACATGAAATGTCCGTAGTAGAGTTTGTGGATGATTTTATTGTCGATTTCCGACGGCAGTTTTTCAAACCAGTCGCGGTCGTCGCGGCGCAGGGCGATGTCCAGCGCGACCAAGTCTTCCACTTCGTCGTCATGCACGGCGCGGTAGCGGATGGCGGCTGAGGCGACGGCAAAGCGATGCAGCATGGCGGCTTGGGTTTCTTCGGCGTTGCATTCGAAAAATGCGCCGCCGTGGTGGGCAAAATACTCTTTCAGGAACGCACGCGCTTCATCGACGCCTTTTCCGCCCATTTTCAAAATTAGATGGTGTTCGTATTTGTCGCGGTAATCGCGCATGGATTTGGGCAGGTGGTCGGGCAGGTATTTGCTGACGAACTGCATGACTTTGTCGGAAAAATGTTTGGGCAGGAAGCTGACTTTTTTGCCGAATCGGTCAACTTTGGCTTTGAAATCAAATAATTTCGGCAGTTGGTGCGTACCAAATTTTTTGATGACGTAGAACGTGTCTTTGCCGTACACGTCGGCAATATCAAAAGCATGACGGTGGATGTATTCGCCGGAAACAGGCAGGCTTTCAAATTTGCCCAAGGCGGCGCGGCGGATGTCGGTCAATTCGTTAATATCGTTAGTGCCGATGTAGAACACCGCGGTTTGCTTCTCTTGCGGGAAGGTGTCCAAGCGGACGGCGAAAACCATCAGCTTGCCCGCGCAGCCCGACGCCTCGTAATGGCGCGCTGGGTCGGCGTTAAAACGCGCGGCGGTCGGCTCGTCCACTTGGCGCACATGGTCGCAATAGGCGTGGTCGTGTCCTTTGCCTGCATCTTGCGTGATGTCTTTTCTTTGATAGTGATGGCCTTGAAGATTAGTCAAGATTTCTTCGGGCGTGTCGCCCAAATCTATGCCCAAATGGTTGACCAGTTCCAGTTTGCCCTCTTCGTTGATTTGGGCAAACAGCGCCATTTCTGTGTAAGCCGGGCCGCGCTGCACCAATGCGCCGCCGGAGTTGTTGCACACACCGCCCAAGACGGACGCGCCGATACATGAAGAGCCGATGACCGAATGCGGTTCGCGCCCCAAAGGTTTCAGCAGCAATTCGAGCTGGTTCAGGGTCGAACCGGGCAGGCAGACGACTTGTTCGTTGTTGTTGATGGTTTGAATGATGTTCATCCGCATGGTGTTTACAATCACAATGTCGCGGTCATAATCGTTGCCGTCGGGGGTCGAGCCGCCCGTCAAACCGGTATTCGCCGCCTGCGTAATCACAATCACGTCCGCTTCGACGCAGGCCTGCAAAATTTTCCACATTTCCAGAATGGTTCCGGGGCGCACCACTGCCAACGCCCTACCCTCGCCGAAACGGTAGCCTTGGCGGTATTGTTCGGTTTTCGCGGGGTCGGTGATGATGTATTTTTCGCCGACGGTTTGGGTCAGGCTGCTGATTAATTGCGAGGCGTTCATGATGCGCTCCTTAGGGCTGGTTTTATTGGATTAAAATAGTGATTGTAGTAACGCGACACGGCAAAGTAAAGGTCGTCTGAATACGGTCCGGCAAGGAATACTGCAAACCATCCACATCATCCGTCCACACGCCCTACCCCTGAATTGGCCATTTTCCCCGCTATACACAATTTTTTTGCCGAACGGTGTGAACAGCCTGTGAATAAGTTCTATTACCTTTTGATAATCAAACAAAAAAATACAATGCTTAAAAAATAGGCAGTTTATCGGTTTAGCCACATTCCGTGTTTGCCTTTGTGTGTGCAGTCTGTGGAAAAGTCAGCTAACTTATTCTATTCTCAACCAAAATATTCAATGATTAAAAATTAGGCAATACGGCGTATAATCCGATTGTTCAAACACACCCACTCAAAAATCCCGATTTTCAAAAAAAGGAAAAGGAATGCACACCCTTTCGGAACAAGTCCGCTTAAATGAGGCGCGCAAAAAGTTGGCAAAAAGCAGGCGTTGGGCGACGGGCTTGCTGCTTGCGGCGTGCGGGCTGTTTGCAGCCTCCGCCGTTTATGTGCGCCAATATCCTTGGTTGGGATTTGTCAAAGCATTTGCCGAAGCGGCGATGGTGGGTGCGCTGGCGGACTGGTTTGCCGTAACCGCGCTTTTCAGACGACCCCTCGGCCTGCCGATTCCCCATACCGCAATTTTGCCGCGCAATCAGGCGCGTATCGGCGATGAATTGGGGCGGTTTATCGAACATAATTTTTTACAGGGCAAACCCATCGCCATGCGCATTTATCAAGCGCAGCCCAGCGATAAATTATTGAAATGGTTGGACGGCGAAGACGTGAAATCGCATTGGCTGCCGTGGCTTTCCAAACAGATTCCGACACTGCTTGCCATCGCCAAACCGGAACAGACGGCGCGTTTTACGGCGATGCTGTTGGAAGAACGTTACAGCGGCGAACAAATCGGCAACACGCTTGCCGACGGTTTGCGGCTGTTGAAAGCACAAGGGATGCACGAAAAAGCGTTTGAAAGCCTGCTCCGTCAGATTCGGCGTTGGCTGAAAACGCCGGAAACCCGCGAAATGTTGGAGCAGAACCTGCGCGAATGGGCGGCGAAAATCGAAGGCGGCAATCCCGGAACTTGGGACAGGCTTAAAGCGGCGGTGAAATCGACCTTGGTGGAGAAAGTCGATGATTGGGCGGCAGAAAAAGCGTTGGCATGGATAGACGGCTATTTGGCAACTGCGGACAAGCAGGACAACGCGCTGCGCCGACAATTCTTGGTGCAATACGACGAACTGACCGAACGCCTGACCGCATCGCGCCTGTGGCACCGCCGTCTGGACAAATTCAAAAAACAGCTCGCGCAATCGTCCGCCCTGCAACGTCAAATCATGACCTTATGGCGCGGCATTCTGGACTGGGCGCGGGAAGATGTGGAAAAACAAGACTCTTTGTGCCAAGCGCAACTGGAAAAGCTGCTGAACCATATGCGTTCGCAAGCTCAGGCATACCCGCAATTTATGCGTCGGGCGGATGTGCGGATCTCGCTTTTGGTTCGGGATTTTGTGATGCGTTATAAAGATAAGGCCGCTTTGTTCGTCTCGGACAAAGTCAAAGGCTGGGACAGCCGCCTGATGGTGGAAAAACTGGAATTGAGCGTGGGCAAGGATTTGCAATATATCCGCATCAACGGCACGCTTGTCGGCGGACTGGTCGGGCTGGTGATTTATACGGTATCGCTGTGGCTGGCGGGATAGTATAGTGGATTAACTTTAAACCAGTACGGCGTTGCCTCGCCTTAGCTCAAAGAGAACGATTCTCTAAGGTGCTGAAGCACCAAGTGAATCGGTTCCGTACTATCTGTACTGTCTGCGGCTTCGTCGCCTTGTCCTGATTTAAAGTTAATCCACTATATGAAAAGGGGTCGTCTGAAAAGTTCAACGGCGCAAAAAGCAATCGGCATTTTATCCCTACTTCGTCCGTTTGTGTCGATTGAAGCTGCCGTTTTCAGACGACCCCTTGCTTTTTACGACTGTAAAATATCAATAACGCCATTTGCCTAATTTGATAAAATTACGGACCGAATTTTTGTTTCTGCCTGCTAAGGATGGTCTGTAAAACAGGTCGTCTGAAAGTTTCTCAGCCGTTTTGACGGCTTGAATGTGAATTTCGCGGGCAGATATGGACGGCAGCTTCAAGCCCATTACGCCGTTCAGACGACCCCTATTTAAGATTGATATGTATAAGTTCCTTCCTATTGTCCACGTTTTGTCCAGACTGGGGCTGCTGTTTTCAATGTTGCTCGCAGTACCGACGCTGATGTCGTATTTTTTTCTGGACAACGCGTTTCCGGCGTTTGCCTACACGGCTTTGGCGACGACGCTGACCTCTTGCGCGGTTTGGCTGCTGACCTTCCATTTCCGCCGCGAGCTGCGCCCGCGCGACGGGTTTACGTTGGTTTTGATGTTGTGGCTGGCATTTGCGCTGGTGGCGGCGATGCCGATCTATATTCACATTCCGGGCATCAGTTTTACCGATGCGTTTTTTGAGGCAATGTCCGGACTGACAACGACCGGCGCGACGGTCATGACGAGTTTGGACACGCTGGCCCCGTCGATAAATTTTTGGCGGCATATGCTCAACTGGCTGGGCGGCATGGGTATCATCGTGCTGGCGGTAGCGATTTTGCCGATGTTGGGCGTGGGCGGAACGCAGCTCTTCAAGGCTGAAATTCCAGGGATGGACAAGGAAAGCAAAATGGCGCCGCGCATTTCGCAGGTGGCAAAGAAACTTTGGTTCTTCTACACGATGACGACGGCGGCGGCTTTTCTGACGCTGCATTTTGCGGGGATGAGCTGGTTTGATGCGCTTTGCCACGCGATGTCGGCGGTGTCGCTGGGCGGTTTTTCGACACACGATGCCAGCATCGCTTATTTTGATTCGCTGACCGTCGAATGGGCGATCATGTTTTTCACGCTCTGGGGCGGTGTGAATTTTGCCACGCATTTCACGGCGCTGACACGGCGTTCGCTCAAATCCTATTGGCAGGACGAGGAATGCCGCGTACTGCTGGTGCTGCTGGCGGGCAGTATTTTGATGTCGGCAGTGTATCTGTGGCAGAAGGATTTTTATGCAACCTTTGGGGATTCGCTGCGTTTTGTCAGCTTCAACTTTGTCTCCATCGGGCTGGCAAGCGGTTTTTCCAACACGGATTTCGCGCAATGGCCGCTGATCGTGTCGCTGTGGATGTTTTTCCTGTCCAACCTGTTGGCAAGCTCCGGCTCTATGGGCGGCGGCATTAAAAACGTGCGGGCGTTGGTCTTGTTCAAATTCAGCCTGCGCGAGATGATGATTCTGCTACACCCGAAAGCGGTGCGCACGGTCAAGGTCAACGGACGCATGATTCCCGACCGTATGGCGCTGACGGTGATGGCGTTTATTTCGATTTATTTCATGACGACGATTGTGTTCAGCTTTTTGCTGATGGCAAGCGGGATGGAATTTATCTCCGCCTTCACCGCCGTCATCGCGTGTATTACCAATGCGGGCCCGGGCTTGGGCGAAGTCGGACCGGCGGGCAGCTATGCGGTATTGAGCGATGTGCAGAAATGGCTGTGTTCGGCCGTCATGCTGCTGGGCCGCTTGGAAATTTTTACGGTGTTGATTTTGCTGACGCCGGCTTATTGGAAAAAATAAAGACGGGTCGTCTGAAAACGGATTTCGGGTTTTCAGACGACCTTTTTGTTATCAGGTTTGCCATGCGTGCAAAGCGGTAAGCCTTGAAAAGGAGCGGCTCTGCGTTAAACTGCAAGAGCAAAACAAGCAACGCAAAGGAAATACGATGGATATCCTTACCCGCCTTCAAAACTTGCCGCCGAGCAAGTTTCATTACAGACTTTTGGTGCTGGTCGGTATCGGCTGGCTGTTTGACGCGATGGATACCGGGCTGGTGTCGTTCATCCTGCCCGAGCTGGGCAAGGACTGGTCGCTTGCGCCTGCACAATTGGGCTGGATAGTCAGCATCTCTTTTGTCGGCATGGCATTGGGCGCGGTCATCAGCGGCTGGTTTGCCGACCGCTTTGGCAGGAAAACCGTTTTTGCGGGGACGATGGCGGTGTACAGCGTGGCGACAGGTTTGTGCGCGTTTGCACCCAACCTGTCCGCGCTTTTATTTTTCCGCTTCTTTGTCGGCGTAGGACTGGGCGGACAGCTCCCCGTCGCAGTGTCCTTGGTCAGTGAATACGCCCCGCCGAAAGTACGCGGACGCTTTATCGTGTTGCTGGAAAGTTTTT
>CAUSOO010000047.1:0-18202 GCA_963533245.1 uncultured Neisseria sp. | reverse complement strand
TCTCTTTGAGCTAAGGCGAGGCAACGCCGTACTGGTTTAAATTTAATCCACTATATAAACCAAAAGGTCGTCTGAAAACCAACTTCGGTTTTCAGACGACCTTTTTATGTCAACACGACAAATTATTTAGCAGCGTCTTTCATTTTGTCCGCAGCTTCTTGAGTCGCATCAGCAGCTTTGTTCAAAGAATCTTTGGCTGCATCGGTAGCCGCTTCTTTGGCTTTACCGGCCGCTTCTTTAGTTTCGGTAACGGCTTTATCTGCCGCTTCTTTTACATCGGTAGCTGCTTTGTCGGCAGCTTCTTTAGTTTCAGTCATGGCTTTATCGGCAGTTTCTTTTGCATCAGCCGCAGCGTCTTTGACTTTATCTTTCGCTTCTTGGGCGGCAGAGGCAGCAGAATCAGCGGCAGAAGCTGCGGTATTTTTAACATCGGACGCAACGGCTTGTGCCGCTTCCTTAGTCTCTTGCTTGGTCTCTTGGGAACAAGCCGCCAAAGCAGCCGCCATCATTGCGGCAATCAGTAATTTTTTCATGTCCTATCCTTCTTGAATTTTTGGTTAAGATTTTGGTTAAAATGCTGTTTTATATAAACAGCCCGAAAAATTGTAACACATATCATGTTAATAATCTCTTCTATATGACGATAAACAGCGCTTTAAGTTCTATTTTGTTCCGAAAAAATACAGAAAAACATTGACACTGCTCATCTGTTTCTATAAAATTCACAGCTTATCGGGTCGTTAGCTCAGTCGGTAGAGCAGCGGACTTTTAATCCGTTGGTCGAGCGTTCGAATCGCTCACGACCCACCAAATTTAAAAAGCTGAGTTGAAAAACTCAGCTTTTTTATTGCCTTTCTGCCTTAGTTCTAACATTCAGACCGCACCATCGTTAATCAAAGATCAGGTCGTCTGAAAACAGGATGATGTTTCAGACGAGCTTCCCTCAACTTCCTGTGTAGTGGTCGAAGTAAGCTTGAATCAGGAAAAGGCGAAGCAACACTGCATTGATTTCAGCTTAATCTTATACCGTTTCCCATCAAAGCAAATCCGAACCGTCTCGACGCTTGGCTGTTTTCCCATAAAAAACGCACCTTATTGCAAGGTGCGTTTTGATTTGTACAGCTTAGAATTTGGCGCCGGATTGGTTTGCCATATAGTCAACCGCCGCTTTGACTTCGTCATCGCTCAGGCTGGTGTTGCCGCCTTTTGCCGGCATGGTGTTGAAGCCTTCGAGTGCATGTTTATGCAGGGTTTCTTTGCCTTGTTTGATGCGCGGAGCCCAATCATCATTTTTACCGACGACCGGAGCGCCCGGGATGGTACCGCCGTGGCACATTTTACAGTTGGCTTCGAAAACGGCTTTGCCGTCCACTTTGGCGGACGAGGCATCTTTTTTCTCGTCGGCAGGCGCAGCTTCTGTTTTTTCTGCCGGTTTGGCTTCAGAGGCAGGAGCTTCTTTTACTTCTGATGCGGCTTTGGCGGCAGTATCTTCTACTTTGCTCGCCGCTGCTTGAGCGGAAGATGCAGCAGCATCGGTAGCAGAAGCCGCAGCGTCTTTAACCTCGGAAGCTACGGCAGAAGCCGCTTCCTTAGTTTCCTGCTTGGCTTCTTGGGAACAAGCCGACAAAGCGGCCATCATCATCGCAGCAATTAGTAATTTGTTCATGTTCTATCCTTCTTAAATTTTTTAGTTAAGGTACTGTTTTATAAAACAGCTGAAAAAATTCTAACACACATCATTTTCATGTTCCCGCCAATGTAGTGGGTTGTAGTAACAAATATTGGCATAAGTCATGTTTTGTTCTGAAAAAAGGCGGAAAATGTTGACACCCGCACAATCATTCCTATATAGCCTCCGGCTTATTGGGCGGTTTGAACCTTGTTTGCCATGCCTTTAAATCCGCCCCAATCCTGCCCAATTTCAAAATCCCGGCTTTAAAAGCCGGCTTTTTATGGGCGCGCCATTTCATCCCAACTCATGCTCAAACCAATCAATCCCTATTTTCTTTCATGCAAAAAAGGTCGTCTGAAACTCTACATCAGGTTTCAGACGACCTTTTTATAGTGGATTAACTTTAAACCAGTACGGCGTTGCCTCGCCTTGCCGTACTATCTGTACTGTCTGCGGCTTCGTCGCCTTGTCCTGATTTAAATTTAATCCACTATACCTTATCCGCCAGCCTCAAAACATCTTTTTCATGGCTTTATGAATAAGGTCGAGTTGTTTTTTATATTCGCGGCAATGGGGGCATATCAACAGGTGGCTGCCCAGAAAAACGCGTTCGGGAACGGTCAGGCGGGTTTCGTCCTGTTTTTTGGAGAGCAGGTAGGCGGTTTTGCGGCATTTGTTCATCGTGTTTTCCTAACGGGCTTAACCGGCATGTTCTGCATTGCCGAACCATTTGATTTGCAGGCATTGGCGCAGGGTTTCACGGGCGCGGTGCATGATGGTGTGGTAGTTGGACATACTGATGCCGCATTGCTCGCGGATTTCGTCGGATGAGAAGCCGAGGATTTCCTTCATGGTAAACACGCGGGCGGTGTTTTCAGGCATTTGGTAGAGGCAGGTTTGCAAGATTTCACGAAACTCTTTGTTATCCAACGTTTTTTCGGGCGAGGCCCAAGTTTGCGGATGTCCGTCCGCCGTCCAATGCCCGTCGGATGCAAACCGTTCTTCAAAGATTTCGTCCAACATTTCTTCCGCAGGCGTGGCGAATACTTCGCGCTGCCGTTTAATCTGGCGCAGGCAGTCGGTGATTTTGTTTTTCAGAATGGCAAACAACCAGCTGCCCACTTGTGCATCTCCTTTGAAACCTTCGGCAGCACGGTAGGCGGAAAGCATAGTTTCCTGTACAAGGTCTTCCGCCAAATCGGGACGGTCGGGCAATTGGATACGGGCGAAACGCAGGAGCAGCTTGCGGGATTCGGCAAGCTCGGCGTCGGTCAATTCGGGTAGGGACATAATGTATCAGCATTGAATGAATTATGGCTGTGAATTTCTAATTTTACGCTGATACTGAGCATGTGTGTCATCAAATACATAAATGATTGACGTAGCTTTTTTGTTTCTCAGTAACCGGTTACGCGTTTTCAGACGACCTGCCAAGCCTTTTAGCGGGTCTTTACCCCCAATATAAAAAAGGTCGTCTGAAAACGGCAAAAGCCGGCGATATTTCGATTTCCTCCCCATCTTTGCCCTTTCCTTCGGGAAGGGGGTACGATAGTGCCTTTATAGGAATTTCCTGCCCACTACGTCAATTCGATCATTTCAGACGACCTCGGCTGATGCGGCAACCAAAATGCCTTGTTCCAGCCAGTCCGACCATTTTTGCGTTAAGGCATCCTGCCAGCCGTTTTCAGACGACATGAACTCTGCCAGTATAGCTTGCAGACCGTTTAGGGAGGCGGGCGTGTCTACCAGCGTTTCCAGCAATAATGCGTCGAAATCGTCGAGGGTTTGGTACATCACGTCGTCTTCGCTGTCTCGCCACACCAAAACGGTGGTTTCCGCCGCCTGCAACTCGTCGGTCACGTCATACTGATAACGGCGGACAAAGGCGGTGGGAGAAAGGGTGTACGCCAAATCGTCTGAATCGGCGGGCGAGGCTTGGCTGTCGGTTTGGGCGACTTCGGCGAGCAGTTGGGTGTGTTCGAAGTCCATCAGTGCCAAGAAGTCGTCTGAAAGCGGTAGGCTTTGGCAGTATTGGAGAAATTCGCCGGCAATTTCTTGGAAATAGGGGGTTTGGGCGCGCGCGTCTCGGATGAAGTCTTCTTTCAGACGACCCCATTCTCCGCTGTCGAGATATTGCGGCGTTTCGGTATAACAGCGGTCGATGAAGCTGTGGATATTGTTGCGTATCAGGCGGATATAGACGTTCAGGCGGTCTTGTGGCAAGCCGTCGGCGGCTTCGCCCTCGCGTATGGCTTGGGCAAAGCGGTGTTGGTATTGGGCGGAGGTTTCAGGCTGCACGGCGGTATTCCTTTCCGGCACGCGTTTGATATTCGGCGATTTTGGCGACTTCGGCTTCGAGTTCGGCAAAAGGCGGAAAATTGAAATCGCGTTCCAACAGGGTGGGCGGGATGGTCGGCAGCTTGGTGTAGGCGAGTTCGAGCAAGTCCCAAACAGTCGGTAAAACCGCCGCGCCGTGGGTATCAATCAACAATTCGGGCGTTTCGACGTCGTGTCCGGCGATGTGGATGTAACACACGCGCCCTGCGTCAACGTTTTCTAAAAAAGCCTCTGGCGACAACAGTCCGTGATTGACGGCGTTGACGTAGATATTGTTCACATCGAGATGAATGCCGCAGTCGGCCTCGCGGGCAACGGCGTTGAGGAACTCGACTTCGTTCATCTCGGCAAGCGGGGAATGCAGGTAGTAGGAGGTGTTTTCTACGGCAATGCGGCAGCCCAATCGGTCTTGCACTTCGCGGATACGCCGCGCGGTATGCCGCACCATTTCTTCGGTGAAGGGCAGCGGCAACAGGTCGTAGAGATGGCCGCCGTCGTGGCAGTAGCTCAAATGGTCGGAGAAAAACGTGCAATCGTAACGGCGCATCATTTCTTTGATGCCGTCTATCAAGGCGGTATCCAGCGGGGCTTGTCCGCCCAGCGACATGGATAATCCGTGCAACGCCAACGGCAGCCGTTCCGCCACGCGGTCAAACTGTTTGCGCGCTCTGCCGCCCATTTTCAGCCAGTTTTCGGGGGCGGCTTCGATAAAGCGTATCGGACTGTCGTCTGAAAGCGAGAGGAAGTCTTCCGCCAAGTCGCGGCGGTAACCTAAGCCTGCGTGTTGAATCATGATGTTGCTCCGTTTTGGATGGTGTTCCGACGGTTTTGGTAAGAAATTGCTGTCAAAATCATATAAAAAGCCGCATTTATCAATAAAATGCGGCTTTTTGTTCTAAATTATTTAGAACCGCATTTGCCTTCGCCGCATTTGCCTTCAACTGCTTTAGCTTTGGCTTTTGCTGCTTTGGCGTTTTTAACGGAGGCTTTTTTCACGGTTGAACCGCATTTACCCTCGCCACATTTGCCTTCGCCTGCTTTAGAGGCAGCGGCGCCGCATGAACCTTCAGCAGCTTTAGCCGCACCGCAAGAGCCTTGGGCAGCTTTTTGAACGCCTGCTTTGCTGCTTACCGGTTTGTCAGCGGCAACAACGCCGGCAGCCAAAGACAAAGACAAAGCACCTGCAAGGGCAGCGGCTACATTTTTTTTCATATTGATTTCCTTTTCAAAGTATCAAGTTAAACAGATTAAGAATTTGAGTTGGCGCGTTTAAAGTCCGCTCCACGACCTTTTTTATTGATTTCCGACGCGGCATTTCGGGCAAAACCGTTTTTTCAACAGCGCATCCATCGATAAACAGCCCGCGCCTTGCAGCAGAATCGGGATTAAAACCACGATATAAATCAAAGCCATTTTATAGCCGTTGTCGCAGACATTATAACCCGCACCGGCATGGACTGCTGCCCACGCCACTGCCGTTACAATGATCAACCCTAAGGCGGACAGGCGGGTCGCCAATCCTAAAATCAGCAAAACCGGAAAAACCAGCTCCGCCCACATCGCCAAGTTCCAATTCACGCTGTCGGGCAGCAAATTGAACGGAAAGGGGAATTGGTCATTGATTTCGGCAAACCAGTTTTCGCCGTTCCATTTCTGCATGCCCGATTCCCAAAATTCGTAAGCGGCAAACAGGCGCAAAGCCAATAAACCTAAAGCCGATTGCCACGGGGCTGTGATATTCGTTTTCATGATAACCGTTTCATAAAATCATTTCATGCCCGATTAGACGCGGCAGCTTGAGAATGCTTACAAGCGAATTGAAAAAATTTTTTTTGTTATTGTTTTATAACGATATTAATATTCAGAAGGTCGTCTGAAAACAGATTCCAAAGTTTCAGACGACCTTTTTCTGTGTCTTTTAAACGGTCAATCCGCCGTGCAGATTTCTATGATTTCTTCGCCGTATTGGTCCAACCATTCCCCGCTCACTCCCTCTATTTTAGAAAGTGCTGTCAAAGTTTGCGGCCGGGCTTTGGCGATGGCGCGTAAAGTCTGTTTTTTGGCGACGGCGTGCATCTCTCCGCCTTCATATCGGGCGGTATCAAGACACCATTGGAACAGGCGGCGGGCGAGCTGGCGTTCTGCCTGTTTCGGCTCGGAAAGCCCGTCTGCACAAGGGCGGCAGATGTCGAGTATTGCCTGCCCGTATTGGGCAATTCTTTCGCTGCCTATGCCGTAGATACCGAGCAAGTCGGCTTCTTCTGTGGGCGTGAAGACGACAAGGTCGGTCAGGCTGATGTTGGAAAGGACTTTGCCCAAGGCGCATTGTTCGGCAGCTGCCTGCTCGGCACGCCAGGTTTCAAGCTTTTGCTGTAATTGCTGTTCGCGCTCGGTTTGGGGGGTGAATAGGGGTTCTTCGTTGCCCGCTTGCCCGCTTTGGTTTTCGGCTGCGTTCTCGCAGACCTTGAGGATGTCGATGCCGAATTTGTTGATTTTCGCCTCACCCAAACCATAGATTTGGTGCAAATCTTCCAGCGTTTGCGGCATTTTTTCGACGATGTCGCGCAGGGTTTTGTCGCCGCATACGACGTAGGCGGGAACTTCTTCGGCATGGGCGCGCTGCTGCCGCCAATGCCGTAATGCCTGCCATAGGCGTTCTTCGCGTTCGGTACGCAGCCAGTTGTCTTTGGGCTTTTGAGTGGCGGCTTTTTCGCGACGTAGCGGGCGCAGCATGACTTCGGTTTCGCCTTTGAGGACTTTTTTTGCGGCTTCGGTCAGTTGCAATGCCTGATATTGGGCGATGTTGACGGTGAGGTAGCCGAGGCTGATGCACTGGCGGATGACGCTGCGCCATTCTTTGTCGGTTTGCCCGCTGCCGATGCCGAAGGTGGAGAGTTTGTCGTGGCCGTTGCGCTGTATCCAGTCATCGCTTTTACCACGCAGCAGGTTGGTGATATAGCCGGCGGCAAAGCGTTGTCCGGCGCGATATACGCAACTGAGGAGCTTTTGTACGAGGACGGTGCCGTCGAAGCGTACGGGCGGATGCAGGCAGTTGTCGCAATGGCCGCAAGGGGCGGATTCTTCGCCGAAATGCTTGAGCAGGAGGACGCGGCGACAGGCGGCGGTTTCGCAGACGGAAAGCATGGCATCTAGCTTCTGCATTTCGATTTGCTTCTGCACTTCGTCGCTGTTGCCTTCTGAGATGCGCTCGCGCAGCAATACCCAGTCGTTCAGCCCGTAACACAGCCAACTCACGGCAGGCAGCCCGTCCCGCCCGGCGCGACCGGATTCTTGGTAGAAATGTTCGACGCTTTGGGGCATATCGAGATGGGCAACGAAGCGCACGTCCGGTTTGTCTATGCCCATACCGAAGGCAACGGTGGCGACGACGATAATGTTGTCTTCGCGGGTAAAACGGCGTTGGTTTGCTTCGCGCACTTCCATGCTCAAGCCGGCATGGTAAGGAATCGCGTCCAATCCGTTTTCACAGAGGAATTGGGCGATGTCTTCGACTTTTTTGCGGCTGAGGCAATAGACGATGCCGCTTTGCCCTTCCATTTCTTTGCGGATGAAGTCGAGAAGCTGCTTTTTGCCGTTATTTTTTTCGATAACCTGATAATAGATATTCGGGCGGTCAAAGCTGGAGATGAATTCGGGCGCGTCTTCGAGATGGAGGAAATGTTTGATGTCGGCGCGGGTCGCCGCATCGGCGGTCGCGGTCAGGGCAATGCGCGGCACTTGCGGATAGCGTTCGGCAAGCAGCCCTAATTGCTGGTATTCGGGGCGGAAATCGTGCCCCCATTGGCTGACGCAATGCGCTTCGTCTATGGCGAAAAGGCTGATGGTTTGCTGATCAAGAAAACGCAAGAAACGGTCGGTAACCAGCCGCTCCGGTGCGACGTAGAGCAGTTTCAGACGACCTTGGGCGAGTTTGTCCGCCACTTCGCGGGCTTCTTCTACCGTTGTACTGCTGTTGACCGCCGCTGCTTCTATGCCTGCGGCGTGCAGGCTCGCCACTTGGTCGTTCATCAAGGCAATCAGCGGCGAAACGACGATGGCGACGCCTTCGCGCATCAGCGCGGGAATTTGGTAACACAACGACTTGCCCCCGCCCGTCGGCATCAATACCAGCAGGCTTCCGCCGCCTGCCAATGTATTGACGACAGCCTCCTGCTTGCCGCGAAATTCGGGATAGCCGAATACTTCGTGCAAAATCTGTTGGGCGGAAAGCTGGGGCATGATGGTTCCGTAGGGAGGGAAAAGCGTTATTTTAGCGGTTTTGGACACTGCCTGCATGGGGGATATTTGAGTTATCCACATGGGGTTGTCTGAAAACGGATTATGCTTGGTTGGGTATCGCAGATTGATTTTTGATTGAGACAAGATGGCGGAACTACCGACAATACAGATATGGGAAACTGGTTTACTCAATGCGTTACCGTTCTCTTTAATCTCAGGCAAAGCGGCGGCATACTGGTTTCCAGTCGATCGGCTAGAAAACCTGTTTTCAGACGACCTTTTCATTTTTTGGCGGTTTTAAGACTTTGCAAAGCCGATTTACTGCCCCGCCGTCTTCGCGCATAATACGGCAGTCTAATAATTTATCCTAAGCAACCAAAACTTATGAACATCAAACACTTTTCCCTTATTTCGACTTTATCGGCAGCCCTGCTCCTGAGCGCCTGTCAAACGACTACGACCACAAGCGGCGGCGTCAGCGGCAACTGGGACAACATCGGCACGATTTCCGACGGCAATATCAAAGTGGCGATCGATAAAAACAGCATCAAGAAAAACGGTACTTTGGTCACTTTCCGTGATAGAAAAACCGTATCGAAGATGAAAGAAGAACGCTTCGTCAACACGCCTGCCTACAAAACCGCCATTGGAGACTGGGAAATCCATTGCACCAACAAGACCTACCGCCTGACCGCTTTGCAGCTCCTCGACGAACACGGCAAAGAAATTTCCAAACACAACTATACCGCGACGAATATCCGCCCGATGAGCGTGATGAACGGTACGATCACTGAAAAACAATTCGAAGCCGTATGCGGCAGCAAGCTCTGATACTCAACTTATCTACATACTTATCCACAAGATAGTCAAATCAAAAGGTCGTCTGAAAACCATGAATATGGGGATTCAGACGACCTTTTTGGTTTTTTCGGGAAAGTTATATTCAGGATTATCCACATTTTCTCAAATAAGCGGTTTATCGGTTCAAACCACAATTCCTAATCATCCCACCCATCCGATTTCTAACGCAAACGAACACCTGTTTCCCCATCAATAATCTGACTCGGCGACCTTTGTTTGCCGATTAAACCGCCGACTACCCATACATTCCTTCCAAACTGCCTTCTCACTTCCCGCTCCGTCTTACACGCGCGTTTGCCTGCGCGGTTGCATGAAGTCGAGACCAAAGGCGTTTTCAAAGCCTGACACAAGCGGCACGCACCTGCATGGGCAGGAACCCTGACCGCCAGTTTGCTGCGTCCTTTTCCGCGCAATGCGGGTAAAACGTCAGCAGCCGCAGGAAGCAGAAAGGTTTTGGGCGCAGGCCATTCGTTTCTGAGCATGGTTTGAATGTTTTCAGACGACCTCTGGAGCAGGGGCTGTAATTGCTCTAATTGGTTGCCAATGACAATCATGCCTTTATGTTGCGGTCTTTTTTTCAGATGAATCAGTCGGTTGAGCGCTTTAGGCAAGGTCGGGATACAGCCTATGCCGTAGCAGGACTCGGTAGGATAGGCGACCAAGCCGCCTTTTTTAAGATGGGATTGCAGCTTGCGAAGCGTCGAAGCTGAAAGGATTCTGGGGAATAGCATGATAGGGAAGGTCGTCTGAAACGCAATCATGTTTTCAGACGACCTGTTTCTTTGATTAACGGTTGATTGCTTTATCGGCAATGTCTTTACGGTATTGCATGCCGTCGAAGCTGATTTTTTCCAATGCGCTATACGCCTTGGCTTTGGCTTGCGCCACATCGTCGCCCAATCCTACGACACACAATACGCGGCCTCCGTTGGTCAATACGTCGCCTTTCTCGTTTGCCGTTGTGCCTGCATGGAAAACTTTGCCGATTTGGTTGGCAGCATCCAGACCGGAAATAACATCGCCTTTTTTAGGCGTTTCAGGATAATTTTGCGCCGCCAGCACCACGCCTACGGCAGTTTGCGGGTTCCACTCCGCGGTTACGCTATCGAGTTTGCCGTCTATTGCCGCTTCGACCAAATCCGACAAGTCGCTGTTCAGACGGCTCATAATCGGCTGGGTTTCGGGATCGCCAAAACGGCAGTTAAACTCAATCGTATAGGGTGCGCCGCTTTGATCAATCATCAAACCTGCGTACAGGAAGCCGGTGAACTCATGCCCTTCCGCTTTCATACCCGCCACGGTCGGCAAAATAATCTCGTTCATCGCGCGCTCGTACACGGCAGGCGTTACCACAGGTGCGGGACTGTACGCGCCCATACCGCCCGTATTCGGACCTTTGTCGCCGTCTAAAAGACGTTTGTGGTCTTGGCTGGTCGCCATAGGCAATACATGATTGCCATCGACCATGACGATAAAGCTCGCTTCTTCACCTTGCAGGAAATCTTCAATTACAACACGCGCGCCCGCATTACCCATTTTGTTGCCCAGCAGCATATCGTCAATCGCAGCATGCGCTTCATCCAAAGTCATCGCCACAATCACGCCTTTACCTGCCGCCAAACCATCGGCTTTGATGACGATGGGCGCACCTTTCTGATTGACGTAATCATGTGCAGCATCGGCATTTTCAAAGGTTTGATATTGCGCGGTCGGAATGTTGTATTTCGCCATAAATGCTTTGGCGAAATCTTTAGAACTTTCCAACTGCGCCGCATATTGTGTCGGACCAAATATTTTCAGCCCTGCGGCACGGAAATCATCCACAATACCCGCCGCCAAAGGCGCTTCAGGGCCGACGACGGTAAAAGCAATATTTTCTTTACGGCAGAATTCAATCAAATCCTGATGCGCAGTCAAGGCGATGTTTTGCAACTTGGGTTCAATCGCCGTACCGGCATTACCGGGCGCAACAAATACTGTTTCCACTTTGGGCGACTGCGCCAATTTCCAAGCCAATGCGTGTTCGCGACCGCCATTACCGATAACCAGCAGTTTCATGCCATCTCCTTGACAAATATGTACTTTTAACGAAAACTCGACATAAGGGGACTTTTGTCCCGTTTGAAGAAATTTTGGTGGAATCAAACAAAAGACCGCTTCATTCCACTTTGCAACCTATTTGACTTATCCACAAAATTAAAAAAGGACAAGCAACCATGCAAAAACGTATTGATGAAATCCAAAGCAAATACCGCGAATGGTGTCATCTACTACCGCAATTGGAAGAAGACATCCGGCGTTGGAAACATGCCGTCGCTTTGATTCGCGATATAGACAATTTTTATACCCACGAGTATCAGGCGTGCCATCAGGCCATTGAGGACGGGGCAGAACTGGATTTGAGTACGGAAGGCGAATACAGCATTATGAGTGAAGATGCGTTATGGAACGCGCTGGGCGAATTCCATCAATTGGCCTGGCTATATTTGCGCTCCAGCGTCGATGCCTTAGACAGATATACACAAGAAGATTTATGAGAGAAGAGGTCGTCTGAAATACCATCCAAAGCATTTCAGACGACCTTTCATTCAAAAGGCTTTTCCGTATTTACTTCAATTTGCCGTGTATTCTTCCAAGCCAAAACACAGGCCTCATAATTTGCCAACGACAAACTTACCGTCAATCGACAATCCAACTGTAAATCCTGCTCCAATATATCCGCCTGATATTGTTTAGCGATGCGTATAGCTTCGTTCAAAAACGGATATTCACATTTCAGCCAAACGGTTTTTTCAATATTCTTTTCAACTACTTCCGCAACTGCCAACGCCTGAGCCGTTGCCTCTTTATACGCATGTATCAGACCGGGAACACCTAATAAAGTACCGCCGAAATAGCGGACGACCACAACCAAAACATCGGTTACGCCCACCGAATCAATCTGCCCTAAAATCGGCCGACCCGCACTTCCTGACGGCTCTCCATCATCGTTGGCACGGAATTGCGTACCATCCACACCCAGACGATAGGCATAGCAGCAATGCCGCGCCTTATGATGTTCTTCCTTTAACGGATCGAGATATTTTTTCACATCAGCCAATGTCCGAATCGGATAGGCAAATGCAATAAAACGGCTGCCTTTATCTTTAAACTCAGCCTGCGTCGGGGAAGTAATGGTTTTATAAGTCGTAATCATGCTGAAATGTTTTCAGACGACCTCATTAATAACAAGGTCGTCTGAACGTTTCACGTGAAACATCAATTTTTTAATGCTTCTGTTAATTGCGGGACGATTTCAAATAAATCACCTACCAATCCGTAATCAGCTACATTGAAAATCGGCGCATCGGCATCTTTGTTGATTGCGACAATCACTTTGCTGTCCTGCATACCGGCAACGTGTTGAATCGCACCTGAAATACCGATTGCAAAATAGAGCTGCGGTGCAACTACTTTACCGGTTTGTCCGACTTGCACGTCATTCGGCGCATATTCGGCATCAACTGCCGCACGAGATGCACCGATTGCCGCACCTAAAACATCCGCCAACGGTGTCAGCACTTCATTGAATTTTTCCGCACTACCCAACGCACGGCCACCGGAGACAATGACTTTTGCCTGAGTCAGCTCAGGACGATCGGAATGGGAGAGCTGACGGCCCACAAAACGGCTCAGGTTTTGAGCAGGGGTCGCTTCAACATTAACCGCCTCAGCATGACCACCTTGCGCCGGAGCTTCGTCAAAAGCTGTTGCACGGAAGGTCAGCACCAATTTTTCTGAATCGGCTTGCACGGTTTCAAATGCATTACCCGCATAAATCGGACGCACAAAAGTCGTGTTATCCACAATCTCAGTCAAATCAGAAATTTGCGGGACGTCTAATAAAGCGGCTACGCGGGGCAGAAGGTTTTTACCGAATGTGGTTGCCGTTGCTGCAACATAGCGGTAATCCGCTGCCAATTTGACAACCAGCGGAGCCAGTTCTTCAGCCAAACCTTCGGCATAATGGGCAGCATCCGCAACCAAAACTTTTTCCACACCCGCTACTTGTTTCGCGGATTCCACTACGGCCGATGCGCCGTTTCCGGCAACCAATAAATCGACTTTACCCAGTTTGGCAGCAGCGGTAACGGCATACAAAGTGGCAGGATTCAACTGTTTGTTGTCGTGTTCAGCAATAATCAATACGCTCATTTCAGTCTCCTCAAATCACTTTGGCTTCGTTTTTCAATTTTTCAACCAATTCGGCAACACTTGCCACTTTAACGCCTGCCTGACGCGCTTTAGGCTCGGCAAATTTCACCGTTTTCAGACGAGGTGAAATATCCGCAACCAAATCAGCAGGAGCCAGTTTTTCCAAAGGTTTTTTCTTTGCCGCCATAATATTGGGGAGTTTGACAAAGCGCGGCTCATTCAAACGCAAATCCGCACTGATAACAGCAGGCAGTTTCAATGCTAGGGTTTCTTCGCCGCCATCAATTTCGCGCACAATCTGCACTTCGTCGCCTTCAATTTGTACTTTAGACGCGAACGTACCTTGCGCCGCATTCAGCAAAGCAGCCAGCATTTGCGCCACTTGGTTGGCATCATCATCAATCGCTTGTTTGCCCAAAAAGAAAATTTGTGGATTTTCTTTGTCCGCAACGGCTTTCAGCAGCTTGGCAACTGCCAGCGGCTCCAATTTAGTATCGGTTTCAACATGAATTGCACGGTCGGCACCCATCGCCAAAGCTGTACGCAACGTTTCTTCGCATTTTTTCTCGCCCAAAGAAACCGCTACGATTTCGCTTACTTTTCCGGCTTCTTTCAAACGGACAGCTTCTTCCACAGCGATTTCGTCAAACGGATTCATCGACATTTTGACATTGCCGATATCCACATCCGAACCATCGGCTTTTACACGAACTTTGACGTTGTAGTCCACTACGCGCTTTACTGCGACCAGTGCTTTCATTGAATTCTCCTAAAAAGAACGTTGCTTTCACCATCCAGCGAAACCAAACCTTCTTCTCTATAAAATCAAATCCGTTTTTTCTTAAAAACGAATTCATTCAGAAATCTTTCAGATAATGATTGCCGATTATACCATTTTTAAAGCATTTACTCAGGCTGAAGGATATACATTCCTGCACTCAACAAACTGGAAAATGTCATGCTGCTATATCAGTTTCAGACGACCTTTGAGCCTTCATCGGCAGCCACACAATCCATCAACGTTTCATAAACCAAATCCGCAGTTGGAATTTGCCCGATATTGCCCAAATTTTTTGCAACAGCCGAAACTTGAACGCCTGTTTTAATCGGATCGGTATCGGTATAAATACCGACCACAGGTTTTTCCAAAGCATTTGCCAAATGCAGCAAACCGGTATCCACACCGACAATTCCGACCGCGTATTTCAGCAGATACGCCGCCTGCAATAAATTCATTTTGTCGCACACAATGGCAAAAGGCAGTCCGTCTGCAATTTGTTCGGCACGCGTTTTTTCAGTTTCATTTCCCCACGGCAGGTAAACATTGCATTGTTGTTCTTCATTCAGTTTTTGCAGCAACGCCCGCCAGTTTTCCACAGGCCATAACTTACTGTCCCGGCTGGTCGCGTGCAAAGCCGCATAATACGGCTGCTCCAAATTTTTCAGACGACCTGCTTCGGGAACGGTCAAACCGAATACCTGCGTTTCCGGCATCGCATACCCAAATACTTGAGCAAACAGTTCACGGTTGCGCCAAACAGCATTTTTCCCTTTCGGTACAGCATATGTTTTC
This sequence comes from uncultured Neisseria sp., assembly GCA_963533245.1. GTDB lineage: Bacteria > Pseudomonadota > Gammaproteobacteria > Burkholderiales > Neisseriaceae > Neisseria. Next base: position 3,326 of record CAUSOO010000047.1, on the reverse strand, counting down.
GCATACGCCAACGCAGCCAACCCCTCGCGCGCGCTGTTTTTATCTAAACCATAAATAGGGGATTTTGCCATTTTGGCGAAACACGCGCTTTTAATCAGACCTTGACTGTCCAATACAAAATCAAATGCTTCTTGCCGCAAAGCCTGTTTCAGACGACCTATTTCCTGCCAAGTTTCTGCTTGAAAAAGATGTTTGCGCCATTGCCGCCATCTCATCACATGGATTTTTTTCACAAACGGATGCAGGCGCGCAATATCCGAAAATCCGGCTTCACACAACCAATGCAGTTCCACATCAGGGCATTGTCGCGCCAAATCTTCGATTGCGGGCAAAGTGTGAATTAAATCGCCCATACTGGACAAGCGGACAAGCAAAATTTTCATATTTAAGAAGTGTGTTTCACGTGAAACAATTTTAACTTATTGATTATTAATATATTTTTTAATTTCTTCAGCGTTTTTTAAGATAATTGCACCGGCAGAACGCATTTCCTGCCATGCCGTTTCGATGGTATCCGGCGCAATGCCCCGACAAGCCGCTTCATTGACGATAACCTGCCAATTGCCGCCTTTTAGCAACTGCAAAACCGTTGTTTTCACACAATAATCCGTAGCCAATCCGCCGACAATGACCGTATCCGTATTTTGACAACGCAGCCATTCGATCAACCCTGTGCTCAGTTTTTCCTCGATATCGTGAAAACACGCGCCGTAAGGATGCAATTCAGGATCAACGCCTTTCCAAACGCAATAATCGTATTCCTTGGCAGAAGGCAGTCCGTCCAACAATTCATAGCCGCGAGTACCGACCATCGCATGAGCCACCCAAGTCAAATCCGCATCGGGCAAACCTGTCGGCTTTAACATATCAACAGGGTTATCCACAAGCCATTTCGCTGCCGCATGATGCGCATCTTTCGTCATCACGCGCAAATCCGCCAAAGCGGCTTGGGCATTCAATTCTTCAACAATCAAATGCCCCTCGTTTACAGGCAGCTCTTTAGGACACAAAGGCGTAAAAGTTTTTTGTGCATCAACATCAATGGAAACAATCATCTCATCATTTCAAAGCGATTAAAATGCCCTGTATTATAACAAATTACTGCCCAAAAGCGGTAAAACCGGCTGTGATAAGATAACGTTTTTCCGAAAAACTTGTCCACAATACTCATGACTTACACCATCATCCCCATCGCCACCACCCGCTCGCCCTACAAACAGAAATTCGGCGTCGCCCGTCAGCCCGGATTGGTTCCCGCCGCAGAAGTCTGTATCGAGCTGAATCCCGAATTTACCGCAGACAGCGTACGCGGATTGGAACACTTCGACTATGTGTGGATAAGTTTTATCTTTCACGGCGTATTGGATGAAGGCTGGGCACAAATGGTGCGCCCGCCACGGCTCGGTGGCAAACAAAAAATGGGCGTATTCGCCACGCGCAGCCCCCACCGCCCCAATCACCTCGGACTGTCGCTCTTAAAACTCGAACGCATCGAAACCGGCAAACCCGTCCGCCTCTATTGCAGCGGCGCAGACCTGCTGGACGGCACACCGATTATCGACATCAAACCCTACATCCCCTTTGTCGAATCCAAACCCGACGCCTCATCCGGCTTCGTCAGCGGCAAACCCGAAGAGCTTGAAGTCGTATGGCTGGAAAACATCGGCGCGGAAAATTTATCTGCCAGCACCCAAAACCTGATCAGCCAAAGCATTGCCCAAGATCCGCGCCCCGCCTATCAGAATATTCCCGAACGGATTTACGTCATGAATATAGAGGATTATGAAGTCAGGTTTCAAATCGAGGAAAACCGCGCGACGGTTATCGGGATAAGCCTTGTTTAAATTTTTAGTGTCCGCTCCCATTCAAAAAGGTCGTCTGAAAACCGAATTACACGGCGAAATATGGTTTTCAGACTACCTCTTCAAAAAATTGGCATAAAACTTGCATGAAATTCAACCGAGAAATTCACGTTTCACCCAAAATTTGATTAAACATCAAAAGAAACAACCAGTAACGCGATTTTACCCGTGCCAAACACACGCTTGCCTGAAGACGATATACCATTGCTTTCATTTATGTCCGTATGAAATTGTTACAAAGTGACAATAAATGTCAACAGAATGAAAACGGCGGCGCACGGATAACATCGAATCTTGACCATGCAACGGCGGCCTGATTGAAATTGCCGCAACAAAAAAGGATTAACCATGAAAACGTCCCGCATCGCCAAAACCGCCCTTTACCTCGCTGCCGCAGCCGTATTGTCCGCCTGCGCCGGCAAAAGCCACGTTAAAGCCGATGGAACGACGGACAACCCCGTCTTTCCGAAACCCTACTCCGTAACCTTCAACAAAAACCAAGGCACATTCCCTACAGCCGATGAACTCGAACAGATGAAACCGGGTCTGAGCAAAGACGACATCTACAAAATCCTCGGTCGTCCGCACTACGATGAAGGTATGTTCGGCGTGCGCGAATGGAACTACCTCTTCCACTTCCGCACTCCCGGCGTTCCCGCCAATCCCGATATCGGCTCCAACGTAGAAGGCATTACCACCTGCCAATACAAAGTCTTGTTCGACAAACACAAATACGCCCGCAGCTTCCATTGGAAAGCCGTCTTCCCGAAAGATGCCGTCTGCCCGCCCGTACAAGAAGTTGCCCCACAACCCGCGCCCGAACCTCAAATCATCATCCGTGAGGTTGCGCCTGAAACACCCCACCGCATCCGCAGATAATAGGAAACCATGTTTAAAAGAATCATCCTCGGCGTATCGCTGCTGGCAGGGCTGAACAGCTTTGCAGCAGCCGATGCCGCCAAAGAATACATGCAACGCAAAAAAGTCATCGTCAACACCGCCAAAGCCGAGCTGTGCTTTGCCGACGATGGTCAGTGCCACCCCGTACTCATCGGTAAAACCACGCCAAAAGGCAAATTTGACATGCAGTTGATGAAGACTTCCAAACCCGGCTACGGCGGCGAAGTCATCGGCTTCAAGCAGGAAAAAGACTTCCTCTTCGCCCTGCACCGCGTTTGGACGCTCAAACCTTCCGAACACCGCATGAAACGCATTGCCTCTGATGTTGTCTCTGACCGCATCATGACCAACGGCTGCATCAATGTAACTGACAAAGTGTACGACAAGCTGCGCAATTACTTCGTTTTGGAAGTGATTTGACGGGCTACTCCGCATAACAAGGATGCAGAAAGGTCGTCTGAAAACCCAAATCTCAGGGTTTTCAGACGACCTTTTTATAGTGGATTAACTTTAAATCAGGACAAGGCGACGAAGTCGCAGACAGTACAGATAGTACGGAACCGA
>CAUSOO010000046.1:0-18240 GCA_963533245.1 uncultured Neisseria sp. | reverse complement strand
CTTTTTCGTCGTTGTTCTGCTCGATGGCGGCGGCAACGACGCGGGTGATGCCGATACCGTAGCAGCCCATTTCCATGATTTGCGATTTGCCGTTGTTGTCAAGGAAGTTTACGTTCATGGCTTGGGTGTATTTGTCGCGTAATTGGAAAACGTGTCCGACTTCGATGCCGCGCGCCAGTTTCAGACGGCCTTGTCCGTCGGGGCTTTCGTCGCCTTCGACAACGTTGCGTAAATCGACAAACTCAGGCTCGGCGGCGTCGCGTCCGAAGTTGAAGCCGGTATAGTGGTAGTCGTCTTCGTTCGCGCCGATAACCCAGTCTGCGCCTTTTTCGGTGGCGAAATCGGCATAAACTTTACCTTTGAAGCCGACGGGGCCGAGCGAGCCGCCGTTTGCGCCGAACTGCGCACGGATGGCGGCAGGGTCTGCCATGGTCAGCGGCGATTTTACGCCTGCGAGTTTTTCGGCTTTGATGTCGTTGAACTCATGGTCGCCGCGCAACAGCAATAAGACGATTTCGCCTTCGTTTTCGCCTTCGACCACGATGGATTTCAGTGTTTTTTCAATCGGAATGCTGAGGAAGTCAACCAATGAATCAATGGTTTTGACGTTCGGCGTGTGCACTTTGGTCAGCTCTGCCTGAGCGGCCGCGCGTTCGCCTTTGAGCGGCAAGGTCGGTGCCAGCTCGATATTGGCGGCGTAATCGGAAGTGTCGCTGTATGCAATCACATCTTCGCCGCTTTCCGCCAATACTTGAAACTCGTGCGAACCGGTACCGCCGATGCTGCCGGTGTCTGCGGCAACAGGACGGAATTCCAAACCCAGACGGGTGAAGATGCGGCAGTAAGCGTCGTACATGGCATCATAGGTCGTCTGAAGCGAGGCGTAGTCGGCATGGAAGGAATAAGCGTCTTTCATGACGAACTCGCGCGCGCGCATCACGCCGAAGCGCGGACGCACTTCGTCGCGGAATTTGGTTTGGATGTGGTAAAAGTTTTTCGGCAGCTGTTTGTAGCTGTTGATTTCTTTGCGCACGATGTCGGCGATGACTTCCTCGCAGGTCGGACCCATGCAGAAATCGCGGTCATGGCGGTCTTTCAGGCGAAGCAGTTCTTTACCGTAAAATTCCCAGCGGCCGGATTCCTGCCACAGCTCGGCAGGCTGCACCACCGGCATCAGCAACTCCACGCTGCCTGCGCGCGCCATTTCTTCGCGCACGACGTTTTCAACTTTGCGCAACACGCGCAGCCCCATCGGCATCCAAGTATAAAGGCCGGACGCGTTGGCTTTAATCAGACCGGCGCGAATCATCAGCTTGTGGCTGGCAAGCGCGGCTTCGGCAGGGGCTTCTTTCAGGGTGGAAATGAAAAATTGGCTGGCTTTCATGGTGTGTTTTTCTGTGTAAAAAAGTAAGCGCGTATTGTAACGCGAAAGGCAGGGGGATTGAAGTTTTTCCCCATAGGGCGACAGCCGCTGCCTTGCTTGTCCAGCCAACTCATTTGACATTTATCGGGCGTGTCAATCACTTTTTATACACAATTTCGCATTGGCTTGTTTTGCTTATAGATTTTTCCCATAAAGGCTTTGAAATTTTTTATTTTTATAACCAATTGATTTTATTGTGTTTTATTTGACTATTTTTTAAGCACCGAAAGGCTTGGGTTGTTCCAAAAGCAAAAATTCCGATTACCCAAAGCTTATCAACAAACTTATCCACAGAGTTTGTGTATAGATTGATGTCGTCTGAAACCATACCGTTCGATAGGTTTTTAAAAGCCCGTAACGAGGTCTTTCTGTTAAGATGATGCCTTCGTTTTTTTCATCCCATCCTATCTATGTCCGCACACGAATTACACCTGCTTTCCCGCGCCAAAATGTTCAACGGCCATCAAGAGCAATACCGCTGCTTTTCCGAAACCTGTCAAACCGATATGACTTTCGGCATCTACCTGCCGCCGCAGGTATTGAAAGGCTATCCCGCGCCGGTTTTGTATTTCTTGTCGGGATTGCACGGCGACGGCTCGGAACTGATACGCCAAACCGGCATCCAGCGTTTCGCCGCGCAATGGAACATCATCGTCGTTTTTCCCGACACCTCGCCGCGCGGCAGCCATATCAGCGACAGTACGGACGAGTTTATCGGACAAGGCGCGGGATTTTACGTCGATGCAGCCGAACAGCCGTGGGCGGCGCATTATCAGATGTACAGCCATATTAGCCGCGAGCTGCCCGATTGGGTGGAACGGCATTTCCCCGCCACCCAAGAGCGCAGCATCGCAGGTTTCAGCATGGGCGGGCACGGCGCACTTTCCATCGCCCTGAAAAATCCGGGCCGCTATGCCGCCGTTTCCGCGTTCGCCCCCTTGTGCCACCCGACCGCCAGCCGAGGCGGAAAGCAGGCGTTTGCCGCCTATCTGGGCAAGGAATCGGAGGCTTGGCAGGCTTACGACAGCACATCGCTCGTTCAGACGGCCTCACGCAAGCTGCCGATACTCATCGACCAAGGCGGCATCGATCCGCTTTTCCCCGACGAACTGCAACCCGAAGCCTTCGTCAATGCCGCCCGCGCCAACGGCTTCAACGTGCAATACAAAGTCCGCCCCGGCTACGGACACGATTATTTCTTCATCGCCAGCTTTATCGACTCGCATATCGAGTTTCATGCTGAGGCATTGGGTTTGTAAATCCACTATAAATTTAATCCACTATATAAAGAAAGGTCGTCTGAAAACCTTTTCAGACGACCTTTTTGATCTTTCACACTCAATTAGTGTTGATGATGATGGTGTTCATGCCGTTCAGCCGCGCGTTTCGTTCCGACGGGCATAATCAGCGTTGCATAGGCATTGTCTTGTTGGCAAACACTTTTATCGGCATAATCCGCCTGATGGGCGGCTTTGATTTTCCACAAACCTTCAATCAAAGGAATCACGTTGACGATGCCGTCTTTATCCGTTTTTCCTGAGAAACCTTGCGGCTCGCGGTGGTCGTGCGTAGCCGCCAAATCCATTTCCGCCAGCGTATCTGAGCTTGCCGTTACCGTCGCTTTTGCCAACGGTTTGCCTTTATAAAGCACTTTAACCGGCAACAGGCCGCCTACCTTGACTTCATTCGGATTTTTCAGCGGAACCAGTTCCAATTCATGACCGACCGGACGGGTCAACACGCTTTCATCCACGCCTGCGCTGCCCACTTGCAAAAACGCTTTGCCGAACATCTGGGCCTGTTCGCAATAAGTCGCGCCGGGCAGGTCTTTCAAGGTTTTCTGTTTCCAGCCTTCACTGTTTTGCGACCAGAACGTTGGTTTGTACACCGCGCCGACCCAATAAGAGCCGTCTTTCAGGCGGGATTTGGAAACATATTGGTAATTTTCACCTTTATTCGTCAAATCAACGGTTTTTCCGGATTTGTCCGTCAATTGCAGCGGTTTGAAAATATGCACGCGGTCGTCGGCGATTTTTTCAACATTCGGGAAATCATGGCTGTAACCCAAATCCGCTTTCAACGTACTGCCCGAATCCAAACGCACCGGAGCCGACACCCACAAATCATGCGCCTGCGCCGCCATGCTCAAACCCAATGCGCCAAGTATCCATAATTTTTTCATGTTTCTTCCTCAAATTTGATTGTTTACGGTTCAAAAGCCAACGGAAAGCCCGAAAAGCAAGGCAACCTTACTCTTTTTATTTCGAAATGTAAATATTATTGATGATTGTTTTTAGTTACAAAGAACTATAAATTCTTAAGGAGACAACAGAAAACAGAAAGGTCGTCTGAAAACCTTGAAATTAGGTTTTCAGACGACCTTTCAGTATTGGGAAGATGGATTATTGCGCTTCCAGTTTTTTCAGCAGATCAGGCATGGCTTCTTCGTTGTACCGGTAATAGCGGACGCTGTCCGTACCTTCTTTATTGGTCATTTCCAATACGTTGGGTTTGCCTTCCAGCTTCAGCAGCAGCGGAACTTTGAATTTGACGGTTTTGCCGATTTCGTCAGGTTTTTGTTCGGGCGCGCCATCGTTGTGGCTGACGGTGTAGTTGGTTATGGTTTGACGGAATTCTTGTCTCCAACGGCTGAATTTCCATTTGAAGTCTTGGGTAATGGTGGTCGTATCGCCGGAATTTGCTTGGAAATGGATCAGGTCGCGGCCGGTACCGTCGGGGCGCATCAGGCTGGCGTTGAGCAGGGAGCCGTCAGCGTTTTTACTGGTGTTTCCCCACATGCCGAACAAATCTTTGCGTTTGACTTTTTTGGCGGTAACGAGCTGGTTGGGTTCGGTAACGTGCAGACCCGGTACATAAGCCGTCTCCGCCACGGCGGCAGAAGTCAGGGTCAAGGTGAACGCGGCGGCGCCAAGTAGGGTTTTCCATGTTTTCATATTGTTTTCCTTATATGTAATGAGCAGTTGAAGAATCGGGCGCAGGCGGCGAATCCGTTTTTTGGGGTTTTCGCGTTTGCCCACAATGTTGATGGTTTGTGTATTTACTGTTTTATATCGAAAAATCGATTGAAATACAAAATCGCCTGACCGTCAGTTTACACAAGGTAAACCGACGATTCAATTTTCAGACGACCTTTCGTTTGCCATGCCGCATTAACGGATGTCCATAGGCGCGAAGGATTTGACGGTTTCGTCCACGGCTTTGACGCGGGTCAGGAAGTCTTCCAGCTGGGCGAGCGGCAGGGCGCTGGGGCCGTCGCATTTGGCTTGGTCGGGGTTGGGGTGTGATTCGAGGAAGAGGCCTGCGAGGCGGGTTGCCATGCCTGCGAGCGCCAAGTCCAGCACTTGCGCGCGCCGTCCGCCGGATGCGGCCGCACCAGATTCGCGGGTTTGCAGGGAGTGGGTGACGTCGAAGATGACGGGCAGGCCGCCGCAGGTTTGCTTCATGACGCCGAAGCCGAGCATATCGACGACGAGGTTGTCGTAGCCGAAGTTGGCACCGCGTTCGCACAGTATGATTTGTCCGTTGCCTGCTTCTTGGAATTTTTCGACGATGTTTTTCATCTGCGAGGGGCTGAGGAACTGTGGTTTTTTGATGTTGATGACGTTGCCGGTTTTTGCCATGGCGACGACGAGGTCGGTTTGGCGGGCGAGGAAGGCGGGCAGTTGGATGACGTCGCAGACTTCGGCGACGGGGGCGCATTGGTAGGGTTCGTGGACGTCGGTGATGACGGGTACGTCAAACTCGCGTTTGACGGCTTGGAAGATTTTCATGCCTTCGTCCAAGCCGACGCCGCGGAAGGAGTGGATGGAGGAGCGGTTGGCTTTGTCGAAGGAGGCTTTGAAGACGTAGGGGATGCCGAGTTTGTCGGTCACTTTGACGTATTGTTCGCAGGCTTTGAGGGTGGAGTCGAGGTCTTCTAAAACGTTGATGCCGCCGAACAGGGTAAAGGGGAGGTCGTTGCCGACGGTAAGGTTGTTGATGCGGATGTTCATGATGATGGGGCTTTCTCGAAGGTCGTCTGAAAATGGCTGAAAGGTCGTCTGAAAGCGGATTTTGCGGTTTCAGACGACCTTTGTGTTTTATAGGACGGTGTGCGGCGGCTCGTAGGAGAGGATGTCGCGGATTTTGTTGTGTTCGTCCATGAGGACGACTTTGGGTTCGTGCGCGGCGATTTCGGGTTCGGACAGCATGACGTAGGACATGATGATGACGATGTCGCCTTTTTGGACGAGCCGTGCGGCGGCACCGTTGAGGCAGACGACGCCGCTGCCGCGTTCGCCGGGGATGGTGTAGGTTTCGAAGCGTTCGCCGTTGTTGTTGTTGACGATGGCGACTTTTTCGTTAACGAGGATGCCTGCGGCGTCGAGCAGGTCTTGGTCTATGGTAATGCTGCCGACGTAGTTGAGGTCGGCTTCGGTAACGGTGGCGCGGTGTATCTTGCCGCCGAGCATGGTGCGGAACATGGGTTTCCTTTTGGTTTGGGATTGCGGATGCAGACGGAGGTCGTCTGAAAATCAAAAGCCGTCATTATAGTGGACTTCCCTGTAAATTCATAATGATGCTTGAGCGTTTTTCAGACGGCGCGGCTGTTTTATCAACCTAAACTCTGCTTCAGCCAGCGCAAATAGGGGGCGTATCCGCGCGATACGTTTTGCATCAGGATTTGCGGGCATTCGTAGCTGTGGTTGGCGATGATGGTTTTTTGGATTTCGCGGTAGCAGTGGCGCGAGGTTTTGATGGTGATGCGGATTTCGTCGTCGCGGCAGATTTCGCCGTTCCAAAGGTATTGGCTGGTGATGGCTTCGTATTGCACGCAGGCGGCGAGTTGCTTTTCCAAAAGCAGGCTGCCGATTTTTTCGGCTTCTTCGCGGGTCGGGGCGGTGGTGGTAACGATGACGGGTTTGAATGCGGACATTTCAGACGACCTATTGGTTTTTAAACTCGATGGTTCCTTTATATTTCACCCAGTATCCGGCGGCTTTGTATTTGTCTTTTTTGGCGGTTGCCACGGCTGTTTCGTCGAGCCCTTCATAACCGCTGGATTCGAGGATGCTGACTTCTACGGCTTTGCCTTCTGGGGAAACCAAGATGGACAGTTTGACGGGTTTGATGGGTTGTGCGGGATTTTGGGATGCGGGGGCGTATTCTGCCGGGTTGACGGTTTGCGCGGTTGCGGGTAGGACGAAGGCAAACAGCAGGGCGGGGATGATGGCGCGGATGGACATATTGTTTTCCTTATTTGTAGATTTGTAGCGGGTTTAGGGGGTTGTTTTTGATTTGTTTTCAGACGACCTTTTGTTTTCCGTGGGCTAAGCCCACGCTACGGGGTTGTGCTATTTTCAGACGACCTTTGTTTTCGCGGGCGAAGCCCACGCTACGGGGGGCACTTATTTTCAGACGACCTTTGTTTTCGAGGGTGAAGCCCACGCTACGGAGTTGCGCCCGTTTGGGCGGCGGGTGCGGTTTTGCTTATTTGAAGTTCAATATCGGCCAACCTTTTGCTTTGGCTTCTTGTTCTAACTCGGCATCGGGATTGACGGCGACGGGTTCGTTGACGAGGCGCAGCAGCGGCAGGTCGTTTTTGGAGTCGCTGTAAAAATAGGTTTTGCCATAGCTTTCGAGCGTTTCGCCGCGTTCGGCGAGCCATTGGTTCAGGCGGGTGATTTTGCCTTCTTTGAGGCTGGGCGTACCGATGTAGTTGCCGGTGTAGCGGCCGTCGGTACCGGTTTCGAGTTGGGTGCCGATGATGTTGGTGATGCCGAAAAGGTGGCAGATGGGGGTGATGATGAACTCGTTGGTCGAGGAGATGACGAGGGTTTCGTCGCCGGACATTTGGTGGCTCTGCACCAGCATACGCTGCATGGGCGAGATGTGGGGCGTGATGAACTCCGCCATAAATTCGCGGTGAAATTCCGCCAGCTCTTCTTTGCTGTAACGGGCGAGCGGGGCGAGGTGGAATTTGAGGAAGGCGTCGATGTCGAGGCAGCCGTTTTGGTAGTCGCGGTAGAATTTTTCGTTTTGCGCTTCGGTTTCGGCAGGGTCAACCAGCCCTTTTTTGATGAGGTATTGCGGCCAAGAGTGGTCGGAGTCGGTGTTGATGAGGGTGTTGTCGAGGTCGAAGATGGCGAGGTTTTTCATTGGGTTTCCTGTTGTTTCAAAAGCTGGCGAAGAAGCGGCAGGGTGATGCGTTTGCCCATGGTAACGGCGTAGTTGTCCAGCGTGTCGAGCATCTGCATCAGGCTGTCCATGTCGCGCCGCCAGTGGTTGAGCAGGTATTCGAAGATTTCGGGGTCTATGGTCACTTGGCGCGCCGCCGCCATGCTGACGAGCGCGTCGATTTTTTCTTGGTCGGTCAGGGGTTTGACTTCGTAAACAAGGCAGTACGCCATGCGGGTGCGCAAGTCTTCGCGGATGACGAGCTGTTGGGGGGTGTGTTCGGAGCTTAGCAGCAGAAAGCCTTTGCCGCTGTTGCGGAAGCGGTTGAATACGGCAAACAGGAGGGCTTGTTCTTCGTTGCCCAGTTTTTCGATTTGGTCGATGGCGAGGTATTCGGCTTCAAAAGCGGCTTCGGTCAGTGGCGTGGCGGCAGCGTCGATATAGACGGCTTTTTTCCCCGCGTCGAGCGCTTGGGCGACCCACGCGCGCAGCAGGTGGCTTTTACCTGCGCCTTCTTCGCCCCAAACGTAGATAAACGGGTCGTGTTTATGCTGTAACACATAGACCAGTTCGGCATTTTCCGTTCCGAGGAATTTGTCGAAACCGGGATAGCCGCGTTCGGCGAAGTCGAAAATAAGCTGGTTCACAAAGGCATACCGGATGGGTTGGAATCGGGTTTATTGTACGTTGTTTTGTCAGCGCGTATCAAGGCGCGGGGTCGTCTGAAAAAGGGGCGCGCGGCATGGGTTTCATATACAATGGCGGACATTTGGCAACGCGTCTGTTTTCAGACGACCTCTGTCTTTTTTCATTTCAGGAAAATCTCGTGATTTCGACCCTTATTGATTTTATCCTCCACATCGACCAGCATTTGGTCGAGATTTCCGCGCAATACGGCGTATGGATTTACGCGGTGTTGTTTTTGATTATTTTCTGCGAAACCGGCTTGGTGGTTACGCCGTTTCTGCCGGGCGATTCGCTGCTGTTTGCCGCGGGCGGGATTGCCGCGGTCGGCAGCATGAATATTCATGTCATGATCGCGCTGCTTTTGGCCGCCGCGATTTTGGGCGATGCCGCCAACTTCATGATCGGCAAGTTTTTCGGGCGCAAACTCTTTGCCAACCCCGATTCCAAAATCTTCCGCCAGTCGTATCTGGAGAAAACCCACGCGTTCTACGAAAAACACGGCGGTAAAACCATCATCATCGCCCGCTTCGTCCCGATTGTGCGGACGTTCGCCCCGTTTGTCGCGGGCATGGGCAGTATGCACTACGGCACCTTCATCCGCTACAACATCATCGGCGCGGTATTGTGGGTTTTGTCGTTTTCCTATGCCGGCTATTTCTTCGCCAATATTCCGGTTGTCAAAAACAATCTGGCTTTAGTGATGGTGGCGATTATCGTGATTTCCATCCTTCCGGGCGTGGTCGAAGTCCTCCGCGCGAGAAGGGCAGCGAAGAAATAAGAGACAATTTGAACCATACAAAAAGGTCGTCTGAAAACGTTTTTCAGACGACCTTTTTGTATAGTGGATTAACTTTAAATCAGTACGGCAAGGCGAGGCAACGCCGTACTGGTTTAAAGTTAATCCACTATATTTTTCCTACTGCTTACTTGGTAAAGTTTTTCAATATCGCCGAAGCAATATCGTCCAAACCGAATCCGTCCGCATCTTGCGCCGAACCGTTCGGCGTGGCTTTGTCCACCAGATTGGGCAGAATCTGCGCCAGCATATCGCCGGCTTGCTGGCTGTCGAGACCGAATTTTTGCGCCACTTGGCTGATGGCATCGCTGCCCAAAGCATTTTGCAAATCGCTGCCGGATACGGGCAGGTTGCTTTGTTGGTTGGAAACCCAGCTGTTCAATACATCGCCCAACCCGCCTTGTTGCAACTGATTAATCAGATTGCCCACGCCGCCTTGCTGTTGTACCAAATTCATCGCCATGTCGGTCAGCGAGTTTTGTCCGTTTTCATCTTTGCCGCCCAAGGCTTGCGCCGCCACGTTCAACAAACTGTCCATTAATGCCATAAAGCCTCCTTGTGTGATGTGTGAGTGTGAAGTGTAAAGAAACCAGAGTGTAACAAAATTCCGACGCTTGTTTGCCAATTTAACCCAATTCAACAGCGAATTGACGAGCTGGTACAAAAGTAAAGGTCGTCTGAAATTTACAACTCATCATTTCCGTGTAGGTGGGGATCCGAAGGACCCTTTGGGCAGCAGTAATTTTCCAGAGATTCCAGAAATCCAAAGTGTTGGATTCTCGTCTCAGCCTGTCTTCGCGTAGACTGGGGTGGAAATGACGGTATTCAATATCCCCTTTCCAAACTTTTACAAAACCTCTGTCATTTCTTTTTCCTATGCCTGTTCACCGCATCATAGCGTCCTGCCCGTTTCGCATTTTTCTACCCCGTCTTCCGTATAAAACAAAATGAAACAAAATTACCGGTTTTTATACAAAAATTATTATCAATCCTATCAATCTATTGTTTGAACTTGAAAAGGAGAATTTGTAGCAATGAAGTTTTACCATTTGAGCGCGCCGCTGTTACTTATCCTGCCTGTCTGCACGCAGGCGGCGGACGCATACGTTCCCGCCGATGCCGAACCGGCAGCAGTCCCCCTTTCCACCGTTACCGTGCGCGGTAAGCGGCAGAAGTCGTTGAACAAGGGCTATACCGCTTCGGGCACTTACGCCGCGACGGGGATGCCGCTGACGCTGCGCGAGGTGCCGCAGAGCGTGAGCGTGGTAACCGACAAACAGATGAAGGACCAAGGCAAGCGCAGCGTTTACGACGCGCTCTCATGGGTCAACGGTATCAGCGGCAATCCGGCAAGTTCGCGCTATGCGGTAACCAACATGTATGCGCGCGGCGAGAAGGTCAACGATTACCAGATAGACGGCATGACCACCGAAATCGACGGCAACCGACTGCTGAACTCGGGCGCGTACGAGCGGGTGGAAGTCGTGCGCGGCACTTCCGCCTTGCAGGGCGGCGTGGGCGACCCGAGCGCGACGGTGAACCTGGTACGCAAGCGTCCGACCAAAGAGCGGCAGGCTGAAATTTCCGTCGGTATCGGCAGATGGCGGCGTTGGAATGCCGAGGCCGATGTGTCCGGGCCGCTCAACCCAAGCGGCAGCCTGCGCGGTCGCGCCGTGGTCAACGCCGAGGGCGGGCGGCATTGGACCGAGGGTTCACGCGACCGCTCCGACATGGTTTACGGCATTGCCGAATACGATTTCTCGCCGCAAACCACCGCCTACGCCGGCATCAACCACCAGCGCGCGCGCGAAAAAGAATTTTACGGCGGGGACCTGCCCGTTTACGACAGCGCAGGCTACCCCACCCGCTTCGGTATCCGTGACAACAACAAAATCAAAGGCAGCAGCTATAGGGAACGCGCGACGGAACTCTTTACCGGACTGGAACACCGCTTTGAAAACAACTGGAAAGCCAAGCTGGAATACCGCTACAACCGTGAGAAAACCCTCAATCCCGGTATGGGTGACGCCCCATACAGCTATCTCAGGCACGACGACAGCTCGGCCGGAGCCAATTTTTATAAAATGGGCGACAATATCGTCAGCCATGCCTTCAGCTTCAAGCTCAACGGGCAATACGATTTATGGGGGCGCAAACACGAAGCCGTATTCGGCATCGGAGGCTACCGCACGCGGAACAAACGCGCCTGGGCAAACCCTGAAGGCAACTATTCCATAGACGACATCTACGATTTCATACGCCGCCGCGATTATCCCGCCATCGCTTCCGTCAACGACTGGAAATGGGAGGGAGACACCATCGCGACACGCCAAATCAGCGGCTATGCCGCCACCCGCCTGCACGCTACCGACAAACTCTCGCTGCTTTTGGGCGCCAACTACGCCCGCTACCATTACCAAGCCATACCGGTTGGCGGCAGCCCGAATACGGAAGCCAAAGAAGGCCGCTTCGCCCCCTACGCCGGCATCACCTACGACCTCACCGGCAACCTCTCCGCCTACGCCTCCTACAGCCGCCTGTTTATGCCGCACGAAAACAGCGAAACAGACATCAACCGCCGCCCCATCGATCCGATTACCGGCCGCACCGTCGAGGCTGGACTGAAAGGCGAATGGCTCGAAGGCCGTCTGAACGCCTCGTTGTCGGTGTTTCAATCCAAACGGCGCAACGTCGCCGTCGAAGCGGGCAAATTTGACAACGACGACACCTACTACCGCGCAGCGAATACCAAAGCCCACGGCTGGGAAGCCGAAATTAGCGGCTCGCCCGCCGAAGGCTGGGACATCAGCGCGGGCGTGCAGTCGCACCTGACCCGCGAAGAAAACGGCAACCGGCCCAACAGCCAATACGACCCGCGCCACAGCTTCAAACTCTTCACCACCTACCGCCTGCCCAAAACCCGCTGGACCCTCGGCGGCGGCGTGCGCTGGCAGAGCAAGACCTTTGTGGACAAATACGGCGACCTCAGCAATATCGAGTTTGACGACGATGAAGCCAAAGAACGCGCCCGCGTCCTCTCCCGCCAAAAATCCTTCGCCGTGGTCGACCTGACCGCGCAGTACGACATTTCCAAAAACGCCAATCTGACACTAAACTTCGACAACGTGTTCGACAAACGCTACCGCATGGACACGATGTACCACGACTACGGCCAGCCGAGGAGTTTGTCGGGGACGCTTAGGTATAAGTTTTGACGGGGTTTGGGGTTGCTGTAATTCTTGAAGGTCGTCTGAAACCTATAATCCGTCATTCCCGCGCAGGCGGGAATCTAGGAATCTTTGGGATTCGGCGATTTTTAGAGATTCCTGAAACTCCAAAGGTCTGGATTCTCGTTTTCACGGGAATGACGGTCGTGAGGTTGCTGCAATTTTGAAAGGTCGTCTGAAACCTACAACCCGTTATTTCCAAAAGCCGCCTGCAAAACACCCAATCGAATAAAAGTAACGAATATCCCAAGGAAAACCATATGAGTCCCATCCTGCCACGCCCGCTGCACATCGCGGCGCGGATTGTGCTGGCTTCGGCCGGAAGCTACTGGGTATCCGCGCTGGCGGCGGGTACGGTTCCGCTTTATGCGGGCGGGTCAAACAATGCCGTTTACGGCGGCACCCTCCTAGGCATCACGCTGCTGCCGCTGGTATTTCTGTGGGCGTTGGCGGCGCGGCGGCTGCGGACGGTGTTTTGCGCGCTGTCGCTGTCGGTGTTGCTGCTTTCGGCGGCAGGGGGGCTGGCGCATGGCTAAGGAGGCGGGGCTGCGCAAGGTAATGGCGGAAATCCACACATGGACGGGGCTGATCTGTTCGTGGGTTTTGTTCGTAATATTCCTTGCGGGAAGCATTGCGTTTTTCCGTGCCGAACTGGATGTATGGATGCAGCCGGAGCTGCCGTTTTCAGACGGCCTGCCGGACGAACGGGTTTCGCTGGCGACCGCCCTGGACTATCTGCGCCGCCATGCGCCGAATGCGGCAGAATGGTCGGTTTCTCTGCCGACCGAACGTTCGCCGTACTTGGATTTGGGCTGGACGGAGCGCGGGGCCGAAGAGGCGTCCTATACCACCATCAGCCCTTATCCTGACGCGCCGCAGTCCAAACCGCGCGAAACGGCGGGGGCGGGTTATCTGGTTTCCATCCACAGCAACCTCGCGGCGGCGGAATACGGCGGTTACTGGCTGACGGCTGCGGCCGCGGTGGTCGCGCTGGCGGCGGTAATCAGCGGCGTGATTGTGCATAAAAAGATTCTGGCGGAGTTTTTCACTTTCCGAGCGGGCAAAAAGCTCAGAAGCTGGCTGGACGCACACAACCTGCTGGGCGTGCTGCCGCTGCCGTTTCATGTGATGATTGTTTACAGCGGCCTCTTGCTGACTTCGCATACGGTGATGACCTACAGCCAAACGGCGGCGGAGTTGTCGGGTGAAGAATTCGAGGCGAGCGCCGCCTATGTGCCGAGGCCGTCTGAAAACGCGGGAGAGCGGAGGGAGATGGCGGATTGGTATCCGACGGTGCAGAGGCTGCGCCCGAACGGGACGGACAAGGAAATCAACTTGACCATCACCGACCCCGACCGCAAAGAAGCGGTGTTGTCGGCGGATTATTTCGACAAAAGAAGCGTCGGCTCGAACCCTGATTTGTCGGTGGCGGTACGTTTGCGCGACGGGGCGCAGGTGTACCGCAAAGATGCCTACGGCGGCTTCGAACAGGCCTACTCTTCGCTCTACAGCCTGCATACGGCGGGCTTTGCCGACTATCCGACGCTCTGGCTTTATTTCTTCAGCGGCATGGCGGGCTGCGGCATGATTGCGACGGGCGCGGTAATGTGGCCGATGAAGCGGCGCAACCGCAAACAGCCGCCCCTGCGCGGGATTGCATGGGCGGAACGCATCAACATCGCCGTGTTCGCCGGTTTCCCGCTCGCCTGCGCCGCCTTTTTCTGCACCAACCGCCTGCTGCCCGCAGACTGGGACGGGCGCGAAATTTGGGAAGCGCAAAGCCTCTTTACCGTCTGGGCCGCCGCTGCGGTGGCCGCCTTCTTCCCCTACCCCGCGTATATCAAATGGCGCGGCCTGTTTTACGCCGCCGCCGCACTGTGCGCCCTAATCCCGTTCTTGGATATTTATGTCGGACGGCCTCTCTGGCTGTCAATTCGGTCGGGGGACACGCTCTATTGGACGGTGGAACTGTGTTTCCTGACATTTGCGGTAATATTCTTCCTCATCGCCCGCCGCATCGAAAAGGCGCAATGACCATGCTGTATTTCCTGATGTTTTCCCTCTGCTCCGGCGGCTTTTTCTGCCTCATGCTCTCGCAAATGCCCCACGCCAAAACCATGCTCGGACGACCCGTCCAACACCCCGCCCGCCTGCGCCTCGCCGGCGTAACCCTCCTCGCCGCCGCCCTTGTCTCCGCACTCGCTTCGCCCCATCCCGCCGCCGCCAGCACAAGCTGGTTCGGCTGCCTGAGCGTAGGCGCAGCCTTGTGCACGGTTGCGGTTTATTTTCGGGGAAAGGGAGCCCGCAGGAAGTAAAATTTATCGGATTAAAATCAAAAGTCGTCTGAAACAAAACAACGTTTTCAGACGACCTTATTTTATATAGTGGATTAACTTTAAATCAGGACAAGGCGACGAAGCCGCAGACAGTACAGACAGTACGGAACCGATTCACTTGGTGCTTCAGCACCTTAGAGAATCGTTCTCTTTGAGCTAAGGCGAGGCAACGCCGTAATGGTTTAAAGTTAATCCACTATAATGTTTTGAATAAACGAAGGTAAAAAGCATGGATAAGGTTTCAGACGACCCAAAACGTCGTCTGAAAATCCAATCATCGAAAAAACCGGATTCCCATCAAAGGAATCCGGTTTGTTTTATTCCAAACTTAGAAATTCATTCTCACGCCTAGACAGACGGAGCGTCCCGACTGCGGGGCGATGTATTTAAATAAAAAAGAAACGTTTTCAGACGACCTCTTTTTATACAACCCTCTTATTTCCGCATTTCAACCAACATCCGACACACGCCCAATCCTGCCGCTGCCAAGATTGCGGCAGCAAAGCCGATGTTGGAAATGCCTGCCCACACGGTAACGTAATGTCCCAAAAGCGCGCCGCCGCCGATACCGACGTTGTAGAGGCCTGAATAAATCGAGTTGGCCACATCCGTCGCATCCGAGGCAAAGTCCAATACTTTGGAGACCATGCCGAGGCTCAAGACGACGATGGCGATACCCCAGACAAACACCAGCGCGTAAACGGCTATCGGGTAAGCGGCAAGGGGAAACAGGCAGAGCGTTGAAGCCATGATGACGGATACCGAGGTCATCAGGAATGCGCGCTGGTGTTTGGCAAACCATTTGCCGAACAAATACGACGCGGCAAATCCCGCCAGCCCGTACAGGCTCAAGACGATGGTCACTTGTTCGGGCGCGAAGCCGCCGGCTTGCAGGACGAAGGGTTCGATATAGCTGTATGCCGTAAAGTGGGCGGTAATCAGGAGGACGGTCAGCGCGTAGAGCAGCATGAGGTTTTTGCGCTTGAGCAATCCGGGCAGGCTTTTGAGCGAACCTGTGTTTACGCTGGGCAGCAGCGGCAGGTTTTTCGCCAATATGCCCATGACCGCTGCCGCGCACAGTCCGATAAGCAAAAAGCTGAACTGCCAGCTTGAGTGTTGCCCGATAACGCGCCCCAGTGGGATGCCCGCCACCATCGCCATGACCGTCCCCGTACTGAGCAGCCCCAAAGCCTGATTGCCTTTACCCTGCGGCGCGACACGTACCGCCAGCGAGGCGGTAATCGACCAAAACACGGCGTGCGTCAGGGCGATGCCGATACGGCTGACGAGCAGGATTTCGAAACTTCGGGCGAAATAGGAAACGATGTGGCTGAGGGTAAAGAACGCGAAGAGGATGAGCAGCAGCTTTCGGCGTTCGATGTTTTTCGTTACCAGCATCAGCGGCAGCGACAATAGTGCGACAATCCACGCATACACGGTAATCATGATGCCAACCTCGGTTGGCGGCATATTGAAGGTTGCGCCGATGTCGCTCAATAGGGCAATCGGGATATATTCGGTGGTGTTGAAAATGAATGCGCCGACTGCCAGAGCGATGACGCTTAGCCATTGTTTGTTTGTGTTTGCTGACATTGGGGTTTCCCTTTTTATATTTGTCTTCAAAAATTTATCGATTTTGTAATTATACTACTTTCAGACGACCTTCCTACTGCGACGACACAAAATTCCGCCCTAGACGCTCCCGCATCATCGGCATACAATCTTTGCATGAACACCAAACGCCCCAAGCTTTCCTGTTTCGCCCACATTTACGGCATGAACGGGCAATTCGTCCTGTTGGAACAGCATTCCGAGTGGATGCCGGTCAACGATGCCGACTACGACAACGCGCCCGCATTGCCGGCGGGGTTTGTGTTTGCGGATGAAGCGTTCTATACGACCGACGGCAGCGTGCCGCCGCTTATCCTGCCCGACAACATCAAAATCTTCAACGAAGAGGCGCGCAAACTCGAACGCCGCAGGCTCGATGCGCTGGCTTTGGAAGAGTTGGGCAAAAACCTCGCCGCCGCCCAAGCCGAGACCGATCTCGAAGCCCTACTCGAAAAAATCGAATTTCATTTGAAACAAGACAATCTGTTCAAATAAAACTTTTCAGACGACCTCCCAAGCAGCAAAGGGGTCGTCTGAAAGATAAAATCGTTGACAATCCAAACCGATTTGGTACATTGTTCGACACTTATCAATCCCCGTTTTCCAACCGACAAAGGAGTCGAGAAGATGTTTTCAAAAAGCGTCAACCTAGCCCAATATGATCCGGAGCTGGCAGCCGCCATTGCCCAAGAAGACCAACGCCAGCAAGACCACGTCGAACTGATTGCTTCCGAAAACTACGTCAGTTGCGCCGTGATGGAGGCACAAGGTTCGCAATTGACCAACAAATACGCCGAAGGCTACCCCGGCAAACGCTACTACGGCGGTTGCGAATACGTCGATATCGTCGAACAGCTGGCAATCGACCGCGTCAAAGAACTCTTCGGTGCGGAATACGCCAACGTCCAACCCCATTCCGGCTCCCAAGCCAACCAAGCCGTGTACGCCTCCGTCCTCAAACCCGGCGACACCATCCTCGGCATGAGCCTCGCCCACGGCGGCCATCTGACCCACGGCGCCAGCGTCAATATTTCCGGCAAACTCTACAACGCCATTACCTACGGCTTGGATGAAAACGAAGTCCTCGATTACGCCGAAGTCGAACGCCTCGCGCTCGAACACAAACCCAAAATGATCGTTGCCGGCGCATCTGCCTACGCCCTGCAAATCGACTGGGCGAAATTCCGCGAAATCGCCGACAAAGTCGGTGCCTACCTCTTTGTCGATATGGCGCACTACGCAGGCCTGATTGCCGGCGGCGAATATCCCAACCCCGTCCCATTCTGCGACTTCGTGACCACCACCACCCACAAAACCCTGCGCGGCCCGCGCGGCGGCGTGATTTTGTGCCGCGACAACACGCATGAAAAAGCGTTGAACTCTTCCATCTTCCCAAGCCTGCAAGGCGGCCCGCTGATGCACGTCATCGCCGCCAAAGCCGTTGCGTTCAAAGAAGCCCTGCAACCCGAGTTCAAACAATACGCGAAACAGGTGAAAATCAATGCCGCAGCGATGGCGGAAGAATTGGTCAAACGCGGCTTGCGCATCGTTTCCGGCCGCACCGAAAGCCACGTTTTCCTCGTCGACCTGCAACCGATGAAAATCACCGGCAAAGCTGCCGAAGCCGCATTGGGCAAAGCAAACATCACCGTCAATAAAAACGCCATTCCGAATGACCCGGAAAAACCGTTCGTTACCTCCGGCATCCGCATCGGCTCCGCCGCCATGACCACACGCGGCTTTAACGAAGCCGACGCCCGAGTCCTCGCCAACCTCGTTGCCGACGTTTTGGCAAATCCTGAAGACGAAGCGAATCTGGCAAACGTCCGCAAGCAAATCACCGCGCTTTGCGACAAATACCCCGTTTACGGCGCGTAACCGGCTTGCCCGTTTAAGCATTTTGTAACACGGAAAGGTCGTCTGAAAATCTGAACTGGCCCCCAAATCTTGGACACTCATAAAAGCCTATTCAGGCGCTCTGTG
>CAUSOO010000045.1:0-18802 GCA_963533245.1 uncultured Neisseria sp. | reverse complement strand
CTGAATAGGCTTTTATGAGTGTCCAAGATTTGGGGGCCAGTTCAGTTTTCAGACGGCCTTTCCACATTTTGCGCTATCGGCAGACAAGCCTACTTCGCTCCCTTAAACCCGCGCTTCAAATGCACCATCAGCAACGCCACTGCCGCGGGCGTGACGCCGGAAATGCGGCTGGCTTGTCCCACGGTTTCGGGTTTGTGCTGGTTGAGCTTTTGCTGCACTTCGGCGGATAAGCCTTTGACTTTGCTGTAATCGATGTCGTCGGGCAGCTTTAAGGTTTCGATGTCGCGGCGGCTGTCGATTTCTTCGTTTTGGCGGTCGATATAGCCTTGGTATTTGACTTGGGTTTCGACTTGTTCGATGACTTCGGCAGAGAGGTTTTCAGGCGACCTTGCGCCTTCGAGCGTCATCAGTGCGGCGTAGTCGAGGTTCGGACGGCGCAGGAGGTCGTGCAGGTTGGCTTCGCGGCTGAGTTTTTGTCCGAACACGCGGATTTGTTCGTCTTCGGCGAGTTTTTGCGGCGTGTACCATGTTGTTTTCAAACGTTGGATTTCGCGTTCGATGGCTTCGCGTTTTTCGTTAAACATGCGCCATTGCTCTTCACCCACCAAGCCGATTTTGTGGCCGTCTTCGGTCAGACGCATGTCGGCGTTGTCTTCCCTGAGTTGCAGGCGGTATTCGGCGCGGCTGGTGAACATACGGTAGGGTTCGTTCACGCCTTTGGTGATGAGGTCGTCCACCAATACGCCGAGATAGGCTTGTTCGCGGCGCAGCAGCAGCGGGTCTTGTTCGCGGACGTATTGCACGGCGTTTGCGCCTGCGAGCAGGCCTTGCGCGGCGGCTTCTTCGTAGCCGGTGGTGCCGTTGATTTGTCCGGCGAAGAAGAGGCCTTGGATGGTTTTGGTTTCGAGGCTGGCTTTGAGGTTGCGCGGGTCGAAGTAGTCGTATTCGATGGCGTAGCCGGGGCGCAGGATATGGGCGTTTTCAAGGCCTTTCATGCTGCGCACGAGCGCGATTTGGATGTCGAACGGCAGGCTGGTGGAGATACCGTTGGGGTAGTATTCGTTAGTGGTCAGGCCTTCGGGTTCGAGGAAAATCTGGTGGCTGTCTTTGTCGGCGAAGCGGTTGATTTTGTCTTCGATGGACGGACAGTAGCGCGGGCCGACGCCTTCGATTTTGCCGGTGAACATGGGGCTGCGGTCGAAGCCTGAGCGGATAATATCGTGGGTTTGCAGGTTGGTATGCGTAATCCAGCAGGACACTTGGCGCGGGTGCATTTCGGCGTTGCCGCGCACGGAAAAGACGGGCACGGGCGTGTCGCCAGGCTGTTCGGTGAGCCGGGAGAAATCAATCGTGCGCCCGTCGATGCGGGGCGGCGTGCCGGTTTTCAGACGGCCTTGCGGCAGGTTCAATTCGCGCAAACGCCCGCCGAGCGATTTGGCGGCAGGGTCGCCCGCGCGGCCGCCTTCGTAGTTTTCCAAACCGATGTGGATTTTGCCGGACAAAAACGTGCCTGCGGTCAGCACGACGG
The DNA here is from genome assembly GCA_963533245.1 of uncultured Neisseria sp. Taxonomy (GTDB): domain Bacteria; phylum Pseudomonadota; class Gammaproteobacteria; order Burkholderiales; family Neisseriaceae; genus Neisseria. The sequence continues at coordinate 17,274 of CAUSOO010000045.1, read as the reverse complement.
CGCGGGCTTTAAATTCCACGCCCATCGCGGTGATTACGCCTGAAATGCGGTCGCCGTCGAGCGTTACGTCGTCAACCGACTGCTGGAAGAGGTCGAGGTTTTCTTGGTTTTCCAGCATTTCGCGGATGACGGCTTTATACAGGATGCGGTCCGCCTGCGCGCGCGTGGCACGAACCGCCGCGCCTTTGCTGGCGTTCAGACGGCGGAACTGGATGCCGGATTTGTCGGTGGCCAACGCCATCGCGCCGCCGAGCGCGTCGAGTTCGCGTACGAGATGGCCTTTGCCGATGCCGCCGATGGAGGGGTTGCACGACATTTGGCCGAGCGTTTCGATGTTGTGTGTGAGCAAAAGCGTCTGCGCGCCCATGCGTGCGGCGGCGAGCGCGGCTTCCGTGCCTGCGTGGCCGCCGCCGACGACGATAACGTCGTAGGTTTTGGGGTAAATCATGTGGGTCATGTGTGTCAACGTGCCTAATGGTTTCAGACGACCTCTTTTCTCTGACGGAGGTCGTCTGAAAATATAATGAATTCAAAAATAAACGTGGAATTGTACGCTTTTTCGGGGGGATTTGACAGGTGGAAAGGCGCTTGCGGGGACAGGGCAGGAAAAAGGTCGTCTGAAAACGGGTGTAGAACAGGTTTCTCTACAAACCCGAATCTCAAGGTTTTCAGACGACCTCGTTTTAACCTGAAACCTACCCCCTCTCCCGTCCGGCGGGAGAGGGCGGCTCTACGGTTGGCACGAATTTGATTTTATTACCTAAACCCCACAAAGCCACCCCCATCCTAGCCTTCCCCCGCCGGACGGGGGAAGGAACAAGTTGCTGTTGCAGCCACCCGTAGCGTGGGCTTTGCCCACGAGATAAATAACATACACGGTTCCCCGATTCAGGTTGTCAGACTGTGGATTTCGTGGGCAAAACCCACGCTATCTGAGTTATTTCAATCCCGTGTTGATTGAATAAATAAGGTCGTCTGAAAACGGGTGTAGAACGGGTTTCTCTAAAAAACCGAATCTCAAGGTTTTCAGACGACCTCGTTTTAACCTGAAACCTACCCCCTCTCCCGTCCGGCGGGAGAGGGCTGGGGGCGGCTCTTAGGGCTGCACGAATTTGCTTTTACCTTAAACCCACAAAACCACCCCCATCCTAACTTTCCCCAGCCAGACGGGGGAAGGAACAGGTTGCTGTTGCCGCAACGAGTAGCGTGGGCTTTGCCCACGAGATAAATAACATACACGGTTTCCCGATTCAGGTTATCAGACTGTGGATTTCGTGGGCAAAGCCCACGCTACCTGAGTTATTTCAATCCCGTGTTGATTGAATAAATAAGGTCGCCTGAAAACGGGTGTAGAACGAGTTTCTCTAAAACCCGAATCTCAAAATTTTCAGACGACCTTGTTTCAACCTGAAACCTACCCCCTCTCCCGTCCGGCGGGAGAGGGTTGGGGAGAGGGCGGCTCTTAGGGCTGCACGAATTTGCTTTTACCCTAAATCCACAAAACCACCCCCATCCTAGCCTTCCCCCGCCGGACGGGGGAAGGAACAGATTGCCGTTGCAGCCACCCGTAGCGTGGGCTTTGCCCACGAGATGAAAGCAAATGAGATTATTGTCTGACATGGTTAGACAGCAGGTTTCGCGGGCAAAGCCCACGCTACAAATTTGGTTTGACCCAACCTGCTTGAATTAAATAAAAAGGTCGTCTGAAAACCTCAACATTCGGTTTTCAGACGACCTTTCGCTCAGTTCAACGTAGAAAATCGATCCCAACGCCGTCAGGCATTATTCATAAACTTTCAACAGCTCTACTTCAAACACCAACGTTGCGTTAGGCGGAATCACACCGCCCGCGCCGCGTGCGCCGTAGCCCATTTCGGCGGGAATGGTCAGCTTGCGTTTGCCGCCTTCTTTCATGCCGCCGAAACCTTCGTCCCAGCCTTGAATGACCTGACCCACGCCCAGCGTAATCGTCAGTGGCTGACGGCGGTCGAGGCTGGAGTCGAATTTGGTGCCGTCTTCCAGCCAACCGGTGTAATGTACGGTAATTTCCTTGCCTTTCACGGCCTCTTTGCCGTGGCCTTCCTGCAAATCTTCAATAATCAAACCGCTCATGTTTTATCCTTTCATAGCGTTTTCAATCGGTTAACAATATCGACTCTTCGATATTCCGCGCTGAAGGGTATCATAGCTGCCGTTTCCGATAAAGCAAAAGGTCGTCTGAAAACGGATGGGTACGTTTTCAGACGACCTTTCAACTTATCGTCAACCGATGGGCAATCAATTTGAGCCGTTTTGCAACGAGCGGGCATAGGTGTCGTTGTAGCCGATGTCGGTGATTTCGCGCACGCCTGTGGCAGGTGCGGTGAATTTCAAGCGGTCATCATCCTTACGCATATCGTGCGCGTCGTGATATTCGACTTGGGTTAAGCCCGGAATGGGGCCGGAGTCGTTGGCATGGTTCCATTCAGGAATGCGGCTGTCGGCGAAAGATGCGGCGGCGGCAACGGCGATGAGGGAGGCGAAGAGTGCTTTTTTCATGATACTTTCCTTATGATGTTGAATATAAAAGATGAACTGCATAGGCGTTCAAGCGATGGGAAGCATTTTATTGATTTCTTTTTGATTGATAAATATCTATTTTGTTGAAAGAATATTTACCAATAAGAAACAATATACCCTAACCCGTTTTCAGACGACCTCCGGTCAAAACTTATCCACAATGGTGCAGCGACGTAGCCCATTCTTGTTTCACGGTTTTATAGTGGATTAACTTTAAATCAGGACAAGGCGACGAAGCCGCAGACAGTACAGATAGTACGGCAAGGCGAGGTAACGCCGTACTGGTTTAAAGTTAATCCACTATATTTTTTTCGTAGCGTCGCCATGCCTGTTCGTGGAAATAGAAAACGACGGTGTTGGCAAGCGGCTCGACCAGCGCGACTGCGCTTGAGATGCCTATGCTGCCGGTCAAAATATAGGCAACGCTGAACGCGGTGGCGAAATGTAAAATGGCAAAGGTCATGGTTTTAATCATGATGGTTTCCTGATATGGTGATGTCTGTATGATTCGGATAATAACTATTCTCAAATACGCCGTATATTTTGAATATTTTATTCAAAATTAGTTTATTTAAATCATTATTTTATTTTTGATAGGTGAAATATGAATCCACTGTGCATTGCCGTTCTCGACCGCGACACGCTTGCCGACCGTCCGTTTGACTTTGATTTTCCGCATACTTTAAGCAGCTATGGTTCGACTGAGGCGCATCAGACCGCCGAGCGCATACAGGGCGCGGACATCATCATTACCAACAAAGTCGTGATTTCCGCCGAACACATCGCCGCCAACCCGCAGCTCAAACTGATTGCGCTAGCCGCGACGGGCGTCAACAATGTTGACCTTGCTGCCGCTAAGCAAGCGGGCGTGAGCGTGTGCAACATCCGCGCTTACGGCAATGAATCCGTGGCGGAACACGCGTTTATGATGATGATTACCCTGATGCGCAACCTGCCTGCCTATCAGCGAGACGTTGCAGCAGGCTTGTGGGAAAACTCGCCGTTTTTCTGCCACCTCGGCGCACCGATGCGCGATTTAAACGGTAAAACACTGGCGATTTTCGGTCGCGGCAACATCGGACAGACGCTGGCAACTTATGCACAGGCGTTCAAAATGAAGGTCGTGTTTGTCGAACACAAACACGCCGAAACCGTCCGCGACGGCTATGTTTCCTTTGACGAAGCCATCCGCACTGCCGACGCGCTGTCGCTGCATTGCCCGCTCACGCCGGAAACGGCAAACATGATAGGCGAAGCCGAGTTGCAACAGATGAAGCCCGGCGCCATCCTCATCAACTGCGGGCGCGGCGGCTTGGTTGATGAAGCCGCTTTGGTTGCGGCGTTGAAATACGGCCAAATCGGCGGGGCAGGTTTTGACGTGTTAACACAAGAGCCGCCGCGCGACGGCAACCCTCTGCTGAAAGCTCGACTGCCCAACCTCATTGTCACGCCACACATTGCATGGGCAAGCCAAGAGGCCGCCAACCGTCTGTTTGACATCCTTGTGGACAACATCAACCGCTTCGTCGCAGGCAATCCGCAGAATCTGGTTTGATGCCGATAGCCCTAGCCCTGTTGATAATTTTGTGAACAATTTAAAAGGTCGTCTGAAAATTTTCAGACGACCTTTTTGTATATTGATATTTTTCAATGAATTAGATTTGGTTTGATTGAATTGGGATGAAGTTCAGATTGTGGATAAGTTGTGAGCAATCCGTGGATTTTATCAAGAACCGATGCTTTCAAACGGCAAAGGTCGTCTGAAACCTGAATCTTGGTTTTCAGACGACCTTTCGCGTATGGATAAGGTTTAATCTTATTTGCCGATGCAGAAGCGCGAGAAAATCACGCCCAGCAAATCGTCGGCGGTAAATTCGCCGGTGATTTCGCTGCACGCGTTTTGGGCGAGGCGCAGGTGTTCGGCGAAAAGCTCGATTTGGTTGTTGTCGCAGAGGGCGGCATTTTCCAGCTCGGCTTCGGCTTCGTGCAAGGCGTTGAGGTGGCGGCTGCGGGCGAGGAACAGGCTTTCGCTTTCGCCCTGCCAGCCGACTTCCTGCAACAGCGCGTGTTTGAGCAAGTCGAGACCCGCGCCGGTTTTGGCGGACAGGCTGATGACGGTGTCCGCGCCGGTTTGCGCGAGGCCGTCTGAACGGACGGCGACGGGTTCGCCGGTCAGGTCGGCTTTGTTGTGGATTTCGATTTTTTTCAAACCTGCGGGCAGGCTGTTCAAAATGGCTTGGGTTTTGGCGTTCACGCCTTCGCGCGGGTCAATCAGAATCAGGGCGACATCGGCTTCGGAGACGGCTTTGCGGCTGCGCTCGATGCCGATTTGCTCGACCACGTCGTCTGTTTCGCGCAGGCCGGCGGTGTCGATGATGTGGACGGGCACGCCGTCGAGGGTAATTTGTTCGCGCACGGTGTCGCGGGTGGTGCCGGCGATGTCGGTTACGATGGCGATGTCGTCGCCTGCCAAGGCGTTGAGCAGGCTGGATTTGCCGACGTTGGGTGCGCCGACGAGGACGACGTTCATGCCTTCGCGCAAAATCGCGCCTTGTTCCGCGCTGGCGAGGACGGTTTTCAGACGACCTTGCAGGGCTTGGAGCTTGCCGCGCGCGTCGGCGGCTTCGAGAAAGTCGATGTCTTCTTCGGGGAAGTCCAGCGTGGCTTCGACCAACATCCGCAGGGTGATGAGGTCGTCCACCAGCTCGTGTATGTGTTGGGAAAACGCGCCTTTGAGCGAACGCAACGCCATGCGTGCGGCGGACTTGCTGGAGGCGTCGATGAGGTCGGCGACACTTTCGGCTTGGGCAAGGTCGAGTTTGTTGTTGAGGAAGGCGCGTTTGGTAAATTCGCCCGGCTCCGCCATGCGCGTCCCCAGTTCGAGGCAGCGCGAGAGCAGCATGTCCATCACCACAGGGCCGCCGTGTCCCTGCAATTCAATCACATCTTCGCCGGTGAAGCTGGCGGGCGCGGCGAAGTAGAGCAGGATGCCGTTGTCTATCGGCTGCCCGTCACCGCCGAGAAAGTCGGTGTAAAGCGCGGTACGCGGTTTGGGCGTTTTGCCGCCGCTGAGGGTTTGCGCCAAAGGCAGCAGGTTTTTGCCGGAAAGACGGATAACGCCGACGCCGCCGCGTCCGGGGGCGGTGGCGATGGCGGCGATGGTGGGTTGGGATGCGGACATGGCTGGCTCGTATCGGGAATTTAATGAGCGGTATTATATAGTGATTTCACAATGATAAAGGTCGTCTGAAAACCTTGCTGTCGGTTTTCAGACAACCTTTTTAGAAGATTGGTCATGTGGGCGGACTACTTGAACGGTTCAGGTATTTTTAATTTCTGAATCATCCGGCAGCAGGTCGTGTATGGAACAGTTTAAAGCAGAAGACAGTTGATACAGTTTATCGACCGTTATGTTGACCTCCCCCCTTTCTATTCTACCCATATAGCTTCTGTCTATATCGGCAAGTAAGGCTAAGTTTTCTTGGTTGATATTGGACTGTTTGCGGATTTCTCGGATTTTTATACCTATCAAAACACTGATTTTACTCATGAGATTTGTCTTCACAAATCTCAAAATATCCAATTTTGACGCTTATTTATCCACGGATTATAATCCGTATTTTTGAGAAATACCTAATGTGGAGAACGTCAAATGGCAAGTTATATTGAAAGCTCTTTAGGGCGGAGTGAACGTATTGTTTATAAAGCGCAAGTATCGTGGCTGTCCCAACTCGGACGATTGGTATTTGGTGCATTGTTTGCACTGTTGATAAGAGAGATTCCAATTATTGGAATAATCGGCATATTGTTCATTATTGTGGCTGTGCTGAATGTCATGACAACGGAGCTTGCATTGACCAATAAAAGACTGATCGCCAAAGCTGGCTTTATCCGTCGGCAAACAATTGAACTAAATATAGATCGCGCTGAAAGTCTTTCTGTAATCCAAGGTTTTTGGGGCAGGATTTTCAATTATGGCTCCATAGTGATCAGGGGGACGGGTGGCAGTCATGCTCCGATTCCTTATATCGCCCGACCGATGGAGTTCCGCCAACAATTCAATGACTTTATAGATAACGAAAAATCAAATTGAAGTAAAACCGCCTGCCGTTTGAGGTGGGCGGAAATGGTGGTTTTTATTTTATATAGCAAAATCGTAAGAAAATATTTCTATCGATTCGAATATGAAAAGGTCGTCTGAAACCCGGCAAATGGTTTCAGACGACCTTTTGATGTATTTTTTCCGAAAGGAAGGAATCAGCGTTTTTTCTTAGCGTTTTTCTTTTCGGCGGCGGCAAGGCGCATGGCGACGAATTCGACCATCAGTTCTTTTTTCGTCCAGAAGAAGTTTTTCATTTTTTCCAGAGAATAGATTTTGCGCACCATCATGGGCAGGCCGGCATGGATGATGGCGGCGACTTCGCCGTTGCGGGTTTCGTCCGCCATGGCGGTTTTGAGGTCGGTCTGGTTGGCGGCGAGGTAGTCGCCGAGTTGTTTTTGAACGCTGGTGCTGATTTCAAATTGCTTAATCATGTTTTCTTTCCGTTTTGTGTTTGTTCCGCGAGGTATGGCGGCTATTGGTTTTAATTACATGTGCATTTTAACAAAGTTTAATTTTATTGCATATCAACTGTGCGAAATTATGACGCGATTTACAATTTTTCGGGCGTAAAACAGACAGTCGTTGACATAAAGAAAACAGCCGCTGCGGTTTGGCGGGTAAAATATGCGTTTTCGAGCGTGAGGTCGTCTGAAAATGTATTTGTGGTTTAAGCTCTTGCATGTGTTTTTTGTGATTTCGTGGTTCGCCGGGCTGTTTTACCTGCCGCGGATTTTTGTGAATCTGGCGCAGGTCGGGGCGGCGGAGCAGCCGGTGGAATATGAGCGGCTCTCGGCAATGTCGCGGCGGCTGTATAAGTTTATGTCGCCGTTGGGGTTCGGGACGCTGGTGTGCGGCATGGTGATTCCGTTTGTGACGGGCTGGTGGGGGCAGGGCTGGCTGCATGTGAAGCTGTTGATGGGCCTGCTGCTTTTGGCTTATCAATTTTATTGCGGCGCGCTGCTTCGGGGCTTTGAGGAAAAACGCAATAAGCATTCGCACAAGTGGTACAGGGTGTTTAACGAAGTGCCTGTGTTGATGATGGTCGTCGCTTTGTATATGGTGGTGTTCAAGCCGTTTTAAGGTGTGTGCGAAACCTGCAAAACCTGTTTTCAGACGACCTTCTTTTATATTGGAATCAAACAGATGACTATTGAAATCGAACGCCGCTTCCTGTTGAAAAACGATGACTGGAAGCGCGAAGCCTCCGCGCCGCAGGTGTTGCGGCAGGGCTATTTGAGCGTGGAAAAAGAGCGCACCATCCGCGTGCGCATTATTGACGACAAGGCTTGGCTGACTTTGAAAGGCTATATTTCGGATGTCAGCCGCAGCGAGTTTGAATACGAAATTCCTTTGGCACACGCGCGGCAGATGATGGAGACGATGTGTCCGTTTAAGATGGAAAAACACCGTTATCGGGTGGAATTTAAAGGTTTTGTGTTTGAAATCGACGAGTATTTCGGCGATAACGCGCCTTTGGTGGTGGCGGAGGTCGAGCTGCCTGCGGAAGATACACCGTTTGAAAAACCGGACTGGCTGGGCGCGGAGATTACGTCGGAAGGAAAATTTACCAATGCGTATTTGAGCAAGCATCCTTATTCGACTTGGTAGGCGGGTTGGGGGAATAACGGTACGCCGCCGATACTAGACGCGGATTGTAGCGTGGGCTTTGCCCACGAAAAACGGCTTGGACGATTGTCCGGTTCGGGATTTGATCGGCAGATTCGCGGGCGAAGCCCACGCTACGGTTGGCTTAATTTAATTCGCTATATCGGCTGTTTGAGAATCACAAAGGTCGTCTGAAAACCGGTTTTCAGACGACCTTTGTGATTTTATTGATTCATCGCATCGCTGGCGGACGGTTTGACGGCAGACCGCCTGTTTTTGCTTATCGGATGCGGGTGTAATGGACGAATGCGTAGCCTGTGCCGTTGGCAGAGGTGTGGGTTTCGCGGGCGGCTTCGCGCCATTCTGACGGCGAAAATTCGGGGAAAAACGCATCGCCTTGGACGTCTAATGCCACTTCGGTAATCCGCAAATCGCTGGCAAGCGGCAGGGCTTGGGCATAGATTTGTGCGCCACCCATGATGATGACTTCTTCCGCAGCGGCACATAATGCCAAAGCCTCCTCAAGGCTGCCGACGGTTTCCGCGCCTTCTGCCGGATAATCTGCCTGACGGCTGATGACGATATTGCGGCGGCCGGGCAGCGGCTTGCGGGGTAGGGATTCCCAAGTTTTTCGCCCCATCACGACGGGTTTGTCGAGGGTATAGGATTTGAAAAATGCGAAGTCCTCGGGCAAGTGCCAAGGCATGGTGTTGTTGATGCCTATGCAGCGGTCAGGCGCGCAGGCGGCAATCAGGGTGATTTTCGGCATGAGGTGGTCTTTTGGTTGAGAAGTAGCTGTATTGTAAACGATATGTAAACGCAGGTGTTTAAAAGGCGGCATAAAAACCATATGGCAATGAACGATAACTATTATTTTAGAATATAGTGTTTAGTTTCAAAATTATGCTCAGAACTATTAATATATGGACAAAAATTTACATACCGTTTATCATTAAAACAGACCGCTTAGATGGTCATTATTTGTTTTGGATTTTGCATTGTTTGATGCACAAGGGAGCAGTGTATGACAGGCTCTTATGCCTTATATCGTTGTGCGGTATTGTCCACGTCGAGCGGCTGCTTGCCGGGCATACTCGATCGGGACAGCCCGATTCAGATTCTGCATCTGAATGTATTTATGGAACAACAAGAGTTCGCTGACGGACTGGAAATCAGCAATGAAGAATATTGCAATTGGCGCCGCGAACATTTGGACAGCGATGTTTCTACAACACCGCCGTCGTCTGAAGATTTATTGAGGACTTTTCAATATTTGGTCGGTCAAGGTTATCACGAAGCCATCGTGACGACGTTGAGCCACAAATTAAGTGACTCTGCCGATATGGTGCGTCAAGTTGCCGAGCAGGTTCCGCAGTTGAAAGTCCATGTCGTCGATACAGGGACATGCTGTATGCCCGAAGGCTTTTTTGCTTTGGAAGCAGACCGCCTGTTGCGCGAAGGAAAAAATCCGACTGAAATCGTTGCCTACTTGGAAAAATTAAAAGAACGTTGCAACATCATTTTCGGACTGACCACAATCAAATCCCTGGTCGGCAGCGGCACGATGGCAAGATTGGGTGCTTCGTTGTGCGACTGGTTGGGGCTGCGCGCCGTATTGCGTTTTTCGCAGGATCAGTTGTGTCGGGTCGAATCCACCTCCGATGACGAAAAAATGTTTGATGCGATCATCGACCAAGTGTTGAAACTGATGCAAGGCAAAAACAGGGAACAATTTATCCTCGGCGGTCTTTATACGGGCGAACGCGACCGGTATCGGATATTTGCAGAACGCTTCTTCAAGCGGACCGGTATCTGCTTGGATGATGGCGTTCCCGTATCGCCGGTGGTGGCGGTGCACGTCGGCATCTGCGGCGTCGGTGTCGGCATGGTCGAAAAACTCGAAGCGGCAGCATAAGGAACGACACTGAATCTGCCTGCATTCCTGATGCTTATAGTGGATTAACTTTAAACCAGTACGGCGTTGCCTCGCATTGTCGTACTATCTGTACTGTCTGCGGCTTCGTCGCCTTGTCCTGATTTAAAGTTAATCCACTATACTAAGCGGCAATTCAACATTGTGTAAATTAAAAAAGGTCGTCTGAAACTCCGATTCAGGTTTCAGACGACCTTTTTTTGTCTGAGCTAACGGCTTATTGCTGCTTCGCCGCCCATTCCGCAGGCGTGGCGGCAACGGAAATCGACAGCGCGTGCAATTCGTTGCTGGCCAGTTGCGCCTTCAAACCGTCTTTGATCAGACGGTGGCGGGCAAGGCGGGCTTTGCCTTCAAACTCGGAAGAGACGATGACGGCGAAGAAGTGATGTCCGTCGCCTTCGACTTCGACGTGTTCGCAAGCGGCGACGCCTTCAATCAGCGATTTGACTTGTTCTGGGGTAAGCATTTGTATTCCTTGTTTCAAAAACATTGCGGCATTATACAGAATAATGCCGCTTAACATCGCCAACTTGCTGAGGATAGTATTTTAAAAGTTATTCATTAATATTTAATCAACATAAGGTTTGCAGAGGTCGTCTGAAACGTTTTCAGACGACCCCTTTGCTTATTTTTGGATTCCTGATACTTAAAAATATCATTTTTTTAGTACGGATGAATTCAGGCAAAAGGGTTTTGGCATATAAATTGCTTTCAGATAAAAGATAAAGTTTCACTTTGATTGCAAAATAAAGTTAAGAAAACAGAAGTAATCAAAGATAAGCGGATAGATAAATAGCCAAAAGGTCGATAAATCAGTTTTTGGAGATTGTTATCTGAGGTATAGATAAATCCTGAAATTTGTTTGAAAGTGACAATATACGTCATATCCGTTGAATAAATTTTGCAATCGAAATATCAGTATCAAATACGATATTTTCATTTTTGGTTATTGGATTGGATGTTTGAAAAGCAGGTTATTCCATCAGTTCAATAATATATTAAGTTTATTTGTTTAACATTTTAAATCAGAGAGTCAGCATGAATAAAATCTATCGTGTCGTATGGAACGAAACCACACAGACGTGGAACGCGGTGGCGGAATTCGCCAAAGCGCATGGGAAAACGGCTTCATCAGGCATAGGCGGCATCGTTGCCTCCGCAGGCGTGCGCTTCGCATTTACCGCCATCATGTCCGGCCTGCTGCTTGCCAGCGGTCAAGTCATGGCCGCAGCAAATAACGGTAAAACCCTTGCCAATGGCAAAGCCGTTACTGCGGCTGTCGAAGGTACCGACTACAACACCTGCTATTTCGATACCACCAGCTACAACGTGGTCTGCGGCGATGATACGACGACTGCGTTAGATTTCATTCCTCAAGACGGCGGACAACCTCCAAAACAAGGTAAATCTGTCTCCATCGGACAAGGAACCCAGACCCAAGGAGAAAGTAACGTCGCCATTGGTCCGAATTCAGCCACTGCCGAAACCGGCTCTATTGCCATCGGTTCTTCCGCCAATGCTGCCAAAAACCAGACTATTGCCATCGGTCAAGGTGCGGCAACGAAAGGTCAGGCTGACATTGCTATCGGTAAAGGTGCGGGTCCCGGCTCCAGTTCTGCAAACGGGCGAAACATCGCTATCGGTGAAAATGCGTTACAAAGCAGCACGAACAGCGATAACGTGATCGCCATCGGTACCAATGCAGGCAGTGGCAGTGACAGTACCCAGTCCATTTACATCGGTAATGGCGCAAACGGTATGGAAACCAAAAACGTCGCTATCGGTAACTTGGCGAAAACCAAAAGCGGCAGTGTCGGCATCGGCGATTCTTCAAATGCACAAGGCAGATCATCTGTTGCCATCGGTACCAGCGCCACTGTTACTGAAGCAGCAGGTAACGGTATTTCCATCGGTTTCAATTCCAATACTTCGGGTATGAGCGCCGTAGCCATCGGTGGTGCGAGTACCGTTGGCAAGGGTGCGAATGCATCAGGTGCAGCCAGCCTTGCGATTATGAGTACTGCCATCGCTACCGGACAACGGGCTATTGCCGTGGGTGAATCGGCTTTAGGTTCAGGCTCTTACGGCATTGCCATCGGTGGTAAAGCGAATGCGTTAGGTGCCTCCTCCATCGCGATTGGCGGCAGTCAGGCGGCGGATAAAGGGCCGACTGCAACCGGCAATTTCTCAACTGCTATCGGTTATGGTGCAAAAGCAGGCAATTCGGATGCTGTCGCCATCGGTTCGACTGCCAATGCCGCCCTGAAAGATACCACTGCCGTCGGTAAAAACAGCACGGCAAACGGTCTGCGCGCGACAGCCTTCGGTGTAGACAGCAATGCAGGTGCTGAAAACGCCTTGGCTGCCGGTCCGCAAACCACCGCTTCTGCCAAAGGCGCGATTGCTGTCGGTTTTGCCACTCAGGCAACCGGTTTGAGCAGCATCGCAGTCGGTAAAGAAGCCATTGCCACTACAGAGACTTCTACTTCACTTGGTCAAAACAGCCAAGCCACCGCCAACAACGCCGTTGCCATCGGTAACAAAGCCGTAGCGGCAGGTACGGGCAATATCGTAGTGGGTACGAACGCAGGTGTTTACGATGCTGCCGTTTCCGCAGGGCGCACAGTCGGCGCGGACACCGTCTATATCGGCGCGGACAGCGGTCGCAATGCCTATACCAACGAACGCCAAATCTCCATCGGTAAAGGTACGGGCAACAACGCTACCGGCGTGGATAACATCGCCCTTGGTCTGCGTTCCGGCGCATTTGTGTCCGGTGCGAACAACGTCGCCATCGGTAGGGAAGCAGGCATGGGTACGGATGCCCAAAAACTGAGCGTCACCTCCACTGTCGCCATCGGTGAGGCCGCAAAAGGCAGCTTCAGCAACACCGTAGCCATCGGTAAAACGGCCTTGGCAGAAAAAGAATCCGCAGTTGCCGTCGGTATGGTTTCCAAAGCAAGCGGCGACAATTCCGTCGCCATCGGTAAGACTGCCAATGCCAGCGCACACGAAACCGTAGCCATCGGTCATGAGACCGTTGCCGGAGCCGTTTCTTCCGTCGCTGTTGGTCAGCGTGCCAACGCATCGGGCAGTGAGGCGGTTGCATTGGGTATCGATTCCAATGCCTCCGGTCGTTTTGCCGTAGCCATCGGTAACATGGCGAAGGTAACCAACAGCAAGCTCAACGGCATTGCCATCGGCAGCAATGCTGTCGCTTCAGAAGACTATGCAATGGCGATGGGTCTTGACACCCAAGCAACGGGCAACAGCTCGATTGCCTTTGGTAATACGACTAAAGCACTTGCTGCAGAAGCCATTGCTATCGGTCATTCCGCCAATGCTGCGGAAGGCAATACTGTCGCCTTGGGTGTATCTGCGACTTCGGCAAAAGCAGGTGCGGTTACTTTGGGTGCATACACCAAAGCTGATGCTGTCAAAGCACTTGCCTTGGGTTACGAATCCCATGCCGTTAATGAAAACGATGTTGCATTGGGTGGCGGCAGTTTGACTGAAGCGCACCACAACGGTGACTACACGCTGAATGGCAACTATACCGCTGCCGGAACAAGCTCTTACGGTACGGTTTCCGTTGGTAGCATCAATACCGCTGAAGCAGGTAAGTCTAGCAATGCCTTCACCCGTCAAATTCAAAACGTTTCCGCGGGTGTTATCAGCGCAACCAGTACCGACGCCATCAACGGCAGCCAGCTTTACGCGACCAATTCTTACCTGCTCAACTTGGGTAACAACGTCAAAAACGCCTTGGGCGGCGAAACTGCAATCGACAATGCAGGCAATCTGACCCTGAACAACTTGGGCGGTACAGGCAAAGCCAATGTTCACGACGCTTTGGAAGCGATGAACAACAAAATCGACCAATTAGGTGGCGGCAGCTCCAGCCATTTTTACAGCGTTCAGACGGCCTCTAATGCCCGTGGCAACTACAATAATGACGGCGCAACCGGACTGGATGCCCTGGCGGCAGGCGCGGATGCCCAAGCTGCGGGCGATTTTGCCGTAGCCGTCGGTACAGGCGCGCAGGCGGTGATTTCCAACTCTATCGCCATTGGTAAAAACGCCTCTGTCAACGAAGATACTGCCTCTGTCGCAGCCGTCAACGGCGCGACCAAAGGTGAAGGCTCCGTTGCCATCGGTGCGAACACCAAAGCCAGCGGCACCAACGCTACCGCCGTCGGTCAAGCGTCCAACGCCTACGGTCAAAACTCCTTCGCAGGCGGTCAGTCTTCCAAAGCATTGGGCAAATCCAGCGTAGCGGTGGGTGACGGCGCAATCGCCAACCAAGATTCTTCCACCGCAATCGGCGCATACAGCCAGTCCACGGCGGCAGGTGCGACCGCGTTGGGCTTCAATACCCGCGCAACCGCTTCCGGTACTGTCGCGGCAGGTCGCAACAGCAAAGCCACTTCCAACAATGCTTTGGCATTGGGTAACGAAGCAGACGCGCAAAAAGACGACACCATCGCCATCGGCTACAACGCCCAAGCCACGCAAAACCGTGCCGTAGCCTTCGGTAAAAACGCCAAAGCCACCGCAGGCGATACCTTTGCCTTGGGCGATTCGGCAAAAGCCTCTGTCGGCAATGCCATTGCCTTCGGTAAAAACGCCAATGCCGCTCATGCAGGTTCTATCGCATTGGGTGCCAATTCTGCGACTGAAGCAGCCGTTCAGACGACCTCTGCCACTGTTGGCGGTCTGACTTTCGGTAACTTCGCAGGTACTGCACCTGAGTCCACACTCAGCATCGGCACAGCAGGCAAAGAACGTACGATTACCAATGTCGCCGCAGGCCGCATCAGCAACAACAGCACCGACGCAGTAAACGGCAGCCAGCTTTATGCGACTCAAAACGTCATGAACAACATCGGTACGACCGCAGTCGGCGTATTGGGTGGAAACGCAGCCATTGCGAATGACGGCACTATTACGATGACCAACATCGGCGGTACGGGTGAGAGCACTATTCATGATGCCATTGCTTCTATCCACAACGCTTCCTACAAATCGTTCAAGCTGAATACGGCTAAAACCAACAATACCAATGGTGTTGCTGAAAACTATTCTTTGGAAGAAATTACCAATGGTGCGACCATTACGCTGGAAGCAGGTCAAAATATTCGTTTGAGCCAAAATAAAGGTGCAGTCAGCATCAATACCGTTGATGCTCCGACTTTTGCCGGCAAGATTACTGCAAATGGCGGCTTGGATATGGCAAACAACAAGATTATCAATGTTGCCAAAGGTAGTGATCCGTCTGATGCAGTGAATTTTGAGCAGTTATCAGATGCAATTAAAAACGTCAGTGTAACTACATTGACTACGGTTAGTAATTCAACACCGTTCTCTTATGTTGGTTCCAACGGCAAAATGTTGAGACGCGAAGTAACCGTTGATCCGCTGACGCAAACACGCACCGTTAAGTTTGTCGATGTAGAGGACAACTCTGTCTATACAGGCAATGACGTAACCATTGCTGCATTGAATCCGACCGATCCTCAAACTTCGACTCCGACTACTATCGGTAACGTTAAAGATGGTCAGAAGCAAAACGATGCGGTAAACGTATCGCAACTGGATAAAGTTGCCAAAGCACTTGGCACACAGGTTAATCCTGCTGATGGCACTATTACTGCACCGGATTACACAGTTATTTCCGGTAATCCGGATAGTAGCAGCGTAGCGACTTACCATACTGTCGGAGAAGCATTAGGTGCGTTAAGCGATGCAGTCCGCACACCGTTGACGTTTGCCGCTGATGCCGGTACTCCCTCAACTCGACGTTTGGGTAGCACTGTTACCGTTAAAGGCGGCGAGGCAGATGAAGCTAAACTGTCTGCTAACAACATCGGCGTGGTTTCAGACGACACTACCGGCACGCTCAACGTCAAACTGGCGAAAGAGTTGAAAGGTCTGACCTCGTCTGAATTCATCGACGCAGCAGGTGGCAAAACCACCGTTTCTGCAGACGGCGTGACCGTCGGTACAGCGGCAAACCCTGTCAAACTGACGACCGAAGGTCTGTCTAACGGCGGTAAGAAAGCAACCGACATCGCTGCTGGTGTGAACAATACCGACGCCGTCAACGTCAGCCAGCTCACTCCGTTGGCAACCGCATTGGGCGCAACCGTCAATCCGACTACCGGCGCGGTTGAAGCACCGAATCTGGTCGTAACCAAAACCGACGGCACGCAGGCTGCCCCTGTCAACACCGTACAAGGTGCGTTGGACAACATCGGTACCGAGCTGCAAAAAGGTCTGACCTTTGGCGGCGATAACGCAGACAAGAATTTCGAGCGCAAACTCGGCAACCAAGTCTTGGTTAAAGGCGGTGCAGATGCGGCGAAACTGTCTGACAACAACATCGGCGTGGTTTCAGACGACCTTAACAGTACGCTCAACGTCAAACTTGCCAAAGAGTTGCAAGGTTTGAACAGCGCCCAATTTGAAACCGATGGCAACGTGACCACCATCAACGGCGGCAATGTTTCCTTGGCTGACAAAGACGGCAATATTGCCGAAACCACAGCAAACGGCATCACCCTGACTCCGGTGCCAAGCAGCGGCAAAGAAGCCGTCAGCCTGACCAAAGACGGTCTGAACAACGGCAGCAATAAAATCTCCAACGTCGCCGCAGGTGAGGCAGATACCGACGCCGTCAACGTTGCCCAGTTGAAAGCCAATTCAGGTCGTGTGGAAAGCGGCAATGACAACATCGTCGTTGAAACCGACAAAACAGGAGGCTCCAGCGTTTACAAAGTTTCTACCGCTAAAGACCTGAAGGCTGACAGCCTGACTGCGGGCGAGACCGTTGTGAACAACAGCGGCGTAACCGTCGGCGATAAAGTAGCGCTGAGCAAAGACGGTTTGAAAGCAGGCGATGTGAACATTACTGCCGACGGCATCGACGCTGGCAATAAAGCCATCAGCAACGTAGCCAAAGGCGTAAAAGCCACCGACGCCGTCAACGTAGCCCAGCTGAACGAACAACTCGCCGCCACTGAAAAAACCACCACCGTCGTCGCCGGTAAGAACGTGACCGTCAGCGAAAAAGTGG